>WRFE01000037.1 GCA_009778965.1 Candidatus Endomicrobium labiotermitis | reverse complement strand
GCAAGCGGAGTATCCGAATTTGGCATATTGACAATAGACGGAAATTATTTTGAAAGCGGTTATTTGGGAATAAGATTAAATGAAGGAACGCCGGGAAATTTAATAACTCCTACAAACGATAAGTTAATAATAACCGGAAACGCGACAATCAATGCAGGAAGCAAGATAGACTTGGATATGACGCGCGGATTTAAAATAAATAAGAAATACACGGTATTAGAATCCGAAGGCTTAACAGGAATATACAGCGGACTGAAAACATTGTACCCGTCGTTTAACATACTAATAGGACAAGAAGGAGAGAATGTAATTTTGTATATAGATGATGTAAACACGGATTATGTAGAGATACCCGGATTAGACCATAACAATTTAGAAGTAGCAAAAATAATAGACAAAATAACGGCAGGCGGAGATCCGGACAAAATAGATGATATATCAAAGATAATAGGAGTAATGGACCCTCTTGATGATATGGGCAAGAAGAGAGTAATGGAAGAAGTAGCGGGAAGCATATACGCAAATGCGTTACTTGCGAGCGGACATCAGATGAGACAGGCGTATCACAGAATACTTGACAGAAGGGAAAGCGGATATGAGGGATATACTACGTGGGCAGGAATATACGGTTCACAAGGGAAGAGGGAACAAGACAGTAACAGCGGAGATTTCAAATCAAGAAACGGATATATGATCTTAGGTGCAGAAAACTACAGCGACAGCGGTAACCTTATTATGGGTTATTATGCAAGCATTGGGCAGCACGATACACATCAGTGGGATGATATAGTTGACATAAACGATTATCGCGGCGGATGGTATTTCGGAAAGTTTATAGATAATTGGACAATCAGAGCGGAGTTCAGCGGCGGATATCAGCAATACAAAGGGCAGAGAATACAGAAATTGCTGCAATCCAGAGCAGAAAGCGAATATGACGGCTGGAACATCAATGGAAACGTAGAAGCGTTTTATAAAGTCTATGAAAGCAATGAGTTTAATTTAAGTCCGTTTGCGGGATTGGACGGAAGCTTTATAAGAACGAGCGGATTTAAGGAAAAAGGCTACGGAAATGCTGCCGCGGTATTGACTGTAAAAGACAATCAGTTTGAGATACTGAACGCAGTTGCAGGAGTAAGAGCAGACAAAGAGATAGGAATATTAAGATGGTATGGAGAATTGGGGGCAAGATATAATTTGAGAGGAAGCAAAGGAAAATTTAAGGCAACGTTAAACAATTTGAATGATGAAATGAATATATACGGCGCGGGAAACAGCTTGTTATCGGGGAAAGGAGAAATAGGATTCAGCGCTGACGTATGGAGAGGAGTGGAAGTATTTGCGATGACGTCGTATGAGAAAGCGGAGAAGTTTTACCAGGTAGTCGGGGAAACGGGAATAGGATATAGATTTGGAAGCGCGAAGAAAGTAAGTTTGGAAAGGAAAGCGATAGAAGAATCAAGGGAAGCCTATAAATATAATGAAATGGCGCAGGAAGCGTTAAAAGAAGCATTGGCAGCGGCGGCGAAAGCAGAACAAAACGCTAAAGAAGCTGAAAACGCGACAACAATAGAAAGTTCAAAAGAAGCGGCAAGATTAGCGAAAGAAGAAGCAAAAAAGGCAATTCTTGCAGCTGAAAAAGCAGACACAGCGGCCAAGTTGGCAAAAGAGGCGGCGGAAAGAGCGGCAATAGCAGCAAAAGAAACGGAAGGACTGACAAAATCTGAAAAACAGTTAAGAGAAAGCAGAGCAATGCTTGCGGCAGCCAAAGCAGCGGAAGCAGCAAAGTTGGCGGAAGAAGCGGCAAGACTTGCAAGAGAAGCGGCAGCGAGAGCAGGAAAGTTTTCGGATGAAGCCGAAGAAAGCAGCATAAAAGTAGAAAAAGAAATAACGATGTTTAAGGAAAAGGAAAAAAGCGGAGAAATCCAGTTGGTGGAAGTAAAAGGTAAGCCGAAAGCGAAGGGCTTTAGATTAACCAGAGCGTTGTTTGATTTTGACAAATTTGACTTAAAGCCGGACGCGAAAGAAGCTGTAGCGGGAATGGCGAGAGCATTAAGAGAATTGGATTATACGAAAGTAACGATAGAAGGACATACAGACGAAGTAGGGGATGATAATTACAATGAATCGTTATCATTAAGAAGAGCGAAAACCGTACAGAAGAAGTTATCAGAGTTGGGTATATACGAGGAAAAGATAGAGACAGTAGGATACGGAAAGAAGAAGCCGATAGCCTCAAACGCGACAGCGGAAGGCAGAGCGCAAAACAGAAGAGTTGAGATAATAGTAGAGTAAAGACAATTACGAATTACGAATCAACGGCGGCGGCAGATTTCAAATTGCCGCCGTTTGCTGTTTGTTTTATATTTAATCCAGCGCAAAGTAAATATGGCAAAAATTAGATTTTAACTTTTCCGCTAATAATAGTATAATAATGAAAAATCCCAAAAGAGGCATGAAATGAAACATTTATATATTTTGTTAGGGCTATTATTTATTGCAGGCGGAATTTGTTTTGCCAACGAACTTGCCGACAGCATTAATGCGGGAAATGTTAAAAAAGCCGTTGAACTTATAGAGAAAAGTACAGAAACCGTCAATTTGAAAGATTCTTCAGGAAATACGCCTTTAATCAATGCTTCGGCAAAGGGGCTGGTTTCGGTTGTAGAAGCTCTTTTAAATGCTGAAGCTGATATTAACGTGAAAAATAATTCAGGTCTTACTGCTTTAATGATCGCGATTGAAAATAGAAACAGGGATGTTGCTTCGCTGCTTACCGCTAACGGAGCTGACGTAAATGTCAAAGATAATAACGGATGGACCGCTTTATTTTTTGCAGTTCAATCCGGAAACAACAATGCAGTCCGTTTTTTGCTTGAAAAAAATTCCGAAATCAATACCAGAAACTATGACGGCGAAACCCCTTTGACGCTGGCTGTTGCCAAAGGGTTTAAAGACATTGCAAAAATGCTTACGGAAGCGGGAGCAGATACTGAATTAAGACAAAATTCAGGAATGACGCCTTTGATGATTGCCGCTCAAAACGGAAGCGTAATAATAGCCAAAAATTTAATTGACGATAAAGCCGATATTAATGCCAAAGATAATTCCTGGAACACGCCGCTGATTCTTGCGATAAAAAACAGGAGAAGCGATGTGGCAAAACTTTTAATAGATGAAGGTGCGGGAGTTAACGTAAAAGATGAAAGCGACAAAACGCCTTTAATGTTTGCCGCGGAAATAGGTGATTTGGAAATAACAGAACTGCTTATAAAAAAAGGCGCGGATATTAATGCCGTAGATATTTCGAATATGACGGCACTGTCGTTTGCCGTAATAAATAAACATAGAGCCGTTGTCAATGCATTATTGAGTTCAAAAGCTGATGTTAATATCAGGGATAATCAGGGCTGGACTTCGTTTTTACTTGCTTTAAAAAACGGATTAGACGATGAAGCTCTTAAAATGCTTGGCAATGTTTCCGAAATTAATATTAAAGCGGAAAAATCACAGACTGCTTTGATGCTTGCGGTGCAGAATAGTTCTTCTAGAGATCTTGTTTTATCTTTAATCAAAAAAGGCGCGCTTGTCGATTCAAGAAGTGAAAATGGGGCGACTCCTTTAATATTTGCCGCATCCGAAGGAAAAACAGCTTTTGTAAAAATCCTTTTGGAGAACGGCGCGAATCTTGAAACGAAAAACGATGACGGTTTTACTTCTCTTGCAGCGTCTCTTTCAAATAAACGTCCGGATACAGCCGCTGTTCTTATGGCCGAAGGAGCCGATGTTAACGCAAGAACAAACAAAAACGAAACGCCTCTTATGTTTGCTTCTTTGCACGGTTTTTTAAATATAGTCACGCAGCTTTTGGAAAACGGAGCTGACATTGATTTCAGGGACAATCATGGACGGACGTCTTTGTTCTATGCCGTACAAGGAAACAGAATAAATGTTGTAAAAGAACTTTTAAACAGCGGTGCTGAAGTAAATATTAAAGATGCGAAAGGAAAAACAGCGTTAAAGTATGCTAACGAAAATAAATTTAAAGACGTTGCCAAAGTTATAAGCAAAGACGCGTCAGGCAATACCAGAGCAGTCATTGCGACATTTAACAGAGGCGACGGAATAAACGAAACAAAAACGACGGTGCTTTTTTATACCCATAAAAATGATTTGGGATCTTTGCTTAATCTTTTTGAAACTGTTCCCGCCAAAAAAATTAAAATAGACGAAAAAACTTCTTCAGGCGGAACTCCTTTAATGATTGCCGCTGCAAAAGGCAATTATGAAATAGCAAAACAGCTTATAGAACGCGGAGCAAATGTTAATTTAAGAGCAAAAGACGGATCCACTCCTATTATTTGGGCTGCGTATAACGGTTTTTTAGACATAATAAATTTACTTATCGAATCGGGCGCGAATATAGAAATTGCAAACAGTAAAGGCATGACGCCTTTATTATGCGCGGTTTCTAAAAATAAATCTGACGCAGCCTTGGCGTTTATAAAACACGGCGCGGATGTTAATAAAAGAGATTCCGAGGGCATAACGGCTTTAATGATTGCTTCTAAAAACGGAAATGAAGAAATAATTAATAACCTTATTGATAACGGCGCTGAGCTCAACGCGCAAAATTTATTAGGCTGGACAGCTCTTTTATATGCTTTGGACTCCGGAAAATATGAGGCGGTTAAAATTCTTGTTTCAAACGGCGCGGATGTAAATCTGCAAAACAAAGACGGGTATTCTCCGTTTTTTTGGGCGTCTTATTACGATAAAGCGTCTATGTCCGAGTTTCTTATAGAAAAAGGCGCGGATATAAACGTTAAAAACATTAAAGGCTGGACTCCTCTTATGGCTCAGTCTTTTATCGGAAATGCCGAAGCTGTGAAAGGGCTTTTAAGCAGGGGCGCGTATGTTGATTCCGTAACAACCGACGGCTGGAGCGCTCTTATGATGTCGTGCAGATACGGAAGGGATTTTATTGAAATTCCGTCAATGCTTATAGGAGCAAAAGCCGATGTTAACTTAAAAACCAAACACGGCTGGACTGCTTTAACGTTTGCCGCTTTTGAGGGAAATATCAAGACATGTCTTCTGCTTATAGCTAACAGAGCCGATGTTAACGCGGTGACCTCCAACGGATATACGCCTTTAAATCTTGCCGTTGAAACCGGTAATGTTGAGCTTGTAAAAATTATGATTAACAATAATGCCAATATTAACGCTGATACAAACTATTGGGGGACAGCTCTTTTAACCGCGGTCGCAAACGATAAATACGATGCGGCGAAATTTTTGATTGAAAACGGGGCTGATAAAGAAGCAATAGGCAAAAAAAGCGGAAAAACAGCTTTAATGATTGCCGCTATGAAAGGAAATACCGAAATGGCAAAACTGCTGATGATTTACGGAGTCGATGTAAACGCTTCCAATAAAAGAGGCTGGACCGCATTGGATTATGCTTTGAGAAATGATGAAATGATTGCGCTTTTAAAACAGTATGGAGCCGATAAAAGTTCCGTTACGGATTTTGGTAAAATTCTTGCGGAAATTAATGCGGCTATGCTTATACATACGCAAAATTCCGATGCGGAGATTGCTCTGCCTAATCGTCCCGCGCCGGAAAAATGGGTTATACAGTGGTCTGACAGAAAAATAAAATACTTCAATGATTACGGCGTAAAAATTTCTGTTTCTACAAGGTGGAAAGCGGAATTTTCAAGCAAACTTGAAGCGGAAATGTGGCTTGAAAGAGCGTATAACAGTTTTAAAATGAACAGAATAATTTTTACCGGTCCGAGCGGTATGGGAAGCGCGGTGCAAATTAATTGAAAATTACGAATTACAAATTACAAAGTACGAATCAACAACTACACTGAATAAAGCAAACTATGACAACAAAATCTCAAATTGACGAAATATTAAATTTAGTTCAAAAACCCGCCAGATATATCAACAGCGAATTGAACTCTTACCCCGCCGATATGTCGGCGGATTTTTCAGTTTGTCTGTGCTTTCCGGATATTTATGAAGTCGGAGCTTCTAATCTGGGATTGGAAATCCTTTACCATCTGATAAATGAGAAAAAAATCGCCAGGTGCGAAAGAGCGTTTGCTCCGGACAACGATATGGAAAAACTTTTGCGAGAAAGGAACATTTCTTTATTTTCTTTAGAATCTAACAGCGATTTAAAAAGTTTTGACATTATCGGTTTTACGATTCAGTGCGAACTTGTCTCGACAAATATTGTCAATATGCTTGACCTAAGCGGTATTCCCATATTTTCCAGAGAAAGAGGCGAAGCCTCGAATGAAGCGTTCCCTTTGATAATTGGCGGAGGACCTGCTTTAACGAACCCTGAGCCGTTTGCCGATTTTTTTGATTTATTTGTTTTGGGCGACGGTGAACAGGCACTGCCTGAAATAATAGAAATTTGCAAAAAAACTAAAGATTTATCGAAAGCAGAACGGCTTAAAAAACTTTCGAAAATAGAAGGCGTTTATGTTCCGTCTTTATACAATGTAGACTATAATTTCGACGGAACCATAAAGTATGTTGTTCCGGTTTCTGAAGATGTAAAGCCGGTTGTAAATAAAAGAATTTTAAATTTGGAAAATGCGTATTTTCCGGAGAAAAAAATTGTCCCTTTTGTTGAAACTGTACATAACAGATTAAATATTGAAGTGGCAAGAGGCTGTCCGGGACAATGCAGATTTTGTCAGGCGTCAAAATATTACCGTCCGTGGCGGCAGCGTCCTATTGAAAAACTTCTTGACCTTGTCCAAAAAGGTATAGGGTCTACAGGATATGAAGAAGTCGCTTTTTCATCACTTTCATGCAGCGATTACAGGCAGCTTGATAAACTTTTAATTGAAACAAACAATTTATACTCTTCTTCAAATCTTAATATTTCGCTTCCGTCTTTGCGCTGCAACGAACACTCTTTGAAAGTCGCGCAGTATATTAACAGAAGCAAACGGCCGACTTTGACTTTTGCTCCCGAAGCAGGCAGCGACAGGCTTAGAAACGTTATCGGAAAATATTTGTCGGAAAAGCAAATTATAAAAACTCTTCTTAGCGCGAATGCTATGGGCTGGAGTGTAATAAAACTTTATTTTATGATAGGTCTTCCTACCGAAACAGACGAAGATATAGCGGCTATAAATACTCTTGTCAGATTAATTAAGAAAGAAGCTAAAGGTCTGAATTTTAATATAACGGTTTCGCCTTTTGTTCCGAAAGCGCAGACTGCATTTCAGTGGGAACCTATGGCTGACAAAGAAACAATAAAGAAAAAAATAGATTATTTGGATTCGATTCTTCCCGCGGCTGTTAAAGCTCACAATTACCGCGCAAGCGTTTTGGAAGCATTTATCGCCAAAGGCGACAGGCGTGTTTCAAAAGCTATTTATAAAGCATGGCAAAAAGGCGCGCGTTTTGACCAATGGTCTGATAAATTCGGTAACGATATATGGAACGAGGCTATCAGCGAAAGCGGATTAAGTTTGGATTTTTATGTTTACAGAATTAAAAAAGAGGACGAAGTCCTCCCGTGGGAGCATCTTAATTTCGGCGTTTCAAGAGAAGATTTATACGATGACTATATAAAAGGTTTAAATGAAAAGGCATTGGAAACTTCCGAAATTTTTGATAAATCGGAATGCTTGCTTCCTGAAAATTATGTTGAACCAAAGAACGAGATTCCGCTGCCTGTAATGCGTTTACGTTTGAGGTTTTCAAGAAAAGGCGCGCTGCGTTTTGTATCTCATTTGGAACAGATAGAAGTTTTTCGCAGAGCGGCAAGACGTTCAGGTTTGCCTGTCGCGTATACTGCCGGTTTTAGCCCGCAGGTAAAATCTTCTTACGGACCGCCGATTTCCGTTGGTCATGAAAGTACGGCGGAATATATGGAACTTTATTTTGCGCAAAAAGTTGACATAGACGATGTTAAAAATAAAATTTCAGCGGTATTACCGGAAGGATTTAAACTTATAAGCGCGAAAAGAGTGCCTTTAAAATTCCCCGCGATAGATATACTGTCAAACGTTGTTGAATACAGCATAAAAGACATAGATGTTTCGCAAAAAGAAATCGACGTTTTTTTGTCCGCCCCAAGTATAATTGTAGAAAAGGTAAAAAAAGGGAAAGTTACGCTTATTGACGCCAAGCCTGTTATAAAAAGTTTTAAATCCGAAAGCGGGATTTTAAAGCTGTTTTTGCGTTTCGGCAGCGGTAAAACCTTAAAGCCCGAAATGATTTTAAAAAAACTATTGGAAAATAAAGAAATTTATGCCAGAATATGTCATATAGAAAGAGTAAACTTGTATATTGAAACAAAAAACGGAGAGGTGCATGAACCGTAGTCTGTTTAAAGCAATGCTTATTTTTGTGTTTTTTATAATATTTTGTTCGGGAGTTAATGCTTCCGCCAAGTCGAATTTGTTTGTGGTCGGAGATTCTATACTTTTAGGTTCCGGCGGAGCGACAGCCTATTCGGATTATTTGCAGACGTTTCTCAACAAGCTTTACGGAGCAAACAAAATAGCGGTTTATAATTACTCGTTTTATGATTTAAATACGAACCAGATTTACAGGTTAGTGGAAAATCTTTTAAGTAAGCAGAAAGATACGGAATTTGTCGTTATTATGGCAGGGGAAGCGAATTTTTACAACTTAGACGGTTTGACGGAATATCTTACCGATTTGGGGTCATATTCTCCGCAAGCCGCGCATATAGAAGGGTCGGACTTTGACGCTGTCTTAAGGCTGAATACAGCTGTAGCAAGCATATATAATTCTCCTCTTGCCGCCTCAAAAAAAGATTCTTTCGGATATTTGTTTTCTACTGCTTATATAACGCTTACCGGAGCGGGACCTAAAAAAATCGGCGGTTATGTTTCTAAAATTATTCCGAGATTTGTTTTGCTTTCCGATATTCATGAAAATATTTCCGTAAGCGCTTCGTTTTTGGCAAGATACAGAGTTGCGTGGAATTTGATGAATGCAGGAAAGCATAAAGAAGCCGAAGAAATTCTTTTGCTTATGCTTCTTGAAAATCCGTTAAATTCAAACATATATTACGCTTTAGGCTCTCTTTATCTTATGCAGGAGAACAGGGAAGCGGAAGCTTTAAAAATGTTTCAAGACGGGATTTTAGTTGACCCTTTTAATAAAGACAATAAATCTTATAAAGGGCTTGCGATAATGTATATGTCTTATGACGGTGAGATAATATCGGAAATTCTTTATTTCGTAAGAGCTATAAAACCGCATTTTGGCGAAAAAATACCGGAAATAAACGCCATAAGCGCGATAGATACTGCAGACCACGATAAAAAAATTGCGGCTGTTAATAATTGGATATTGTCGGACATAAGAAGAATCAATGCTTTGACCGCTTCAAAAGGAGTTCATTTGATAGTTGTAGGCTATCCTTTTGACGCAAAGTCAAATGCTCTCTTGAGAAACACGTTTTATTTAAGCAGCATAGATTATATTGATAATTCGGACATAATAACTGATTCCTCCGCGATTCAGTCGGGTCAGACATATTCCGATATGGCAAAAAAAGTGATTAACGCGATAAACAGAGCGAGAAAAAAATAGGATATAGGAAAAATTAAGTGAAAAAAGAAATAGTAGTAAACAGAACTTTGGAAGAAACAAAAGTAGCAGTGCTTGAAGACGGACGTCTTTTCGATTTATTTATAGAAAGACGCGAATCGGAAAAAATATTAAACAATATTTATAAAGGGAAAGTACAAAATATAGTGCCTGCCTTAAATTCCGCTTTTGTGGATATTGGCTTTGGCAAAAGCGCTTACCTTGGAACAGACGATATCGTCGCTCCTAAAAACGAAAAAAACATAGAGAACATGATTAAACCCGGTCAGGACATTATGGTACAGGTTTATAAAGAACCTATAAACACAAAAGGTCCTAAGGTTACCATGGAAATTTCTCTGCCAGGCAGACTTTTGGTTTATATGCCGTTTAGTAACAATATAGGGATTTCAAAAAATATTGAAGATAAGCAGGAATACGACAGACTAAAAGGCATAGTTGCGGCTCTGAAAAAAGATATTCCGGGCGGTATAATAGTCCGTACGGAAGCAGAAGACGCTACCGAAGACGAAATAAAAAAAGAAATAAAATATCTTACCAGAATCTGGGCATCAATCGTATCAAGATTTGAAGACGCTAAGCCCATGAGTCTGATACATAAAGATTTAGGCGTGGTTTTTCAGACTGTGAGAGATTATTTTTCGGAAGATGTCATGCTTATGCATATAGACTCTCCGAAAGAACTTAAAGACGTTACGGAATTTGTTAAAACCATTTCTCCGGAATTTTTGGACAGAATAGTTTTGTATGAAGGTAAAAGAGGAATTTTTAAAGCTTATGCTATAGACGAAGAAATAAAAAGACTAAGGTCTAATAAGGCAAGGCTGAAATCCGGCGGTTATCTTATAATTCAGGAAGCGGAATCACTTTGCGCCATAGACGTAAACAGCGGAAAATTTACAGCCAAAACTTCTCAGGAAGATACGGCTTTTCTTACCAATATGGAAGCTGCCGAGGAAATAGCAAGGCAACTGCGGCTTAGAAATATAGGCGGAATAATAGTCATAGATTTTATTGATATGAAAAAGCCGGCAAACAGGCAGAAAGTTTTGGAAAAACTCCGCGAAGCCACACGGGGTGACAAAGCGAAAATAAAAATTTGGCCTATAACAAGACTCGGACTTATAGAAATGACCAGAGAAAGAAAGAGAGAATCTCTTTTTTCTTTAATGGGTGATACTTGTCCTACATGCCGCGGGCTCGGGCTTGTTCTTTCTAAAGAATCAATCTTTATCAATGTTTGTGACGATATAGAACAGATGAATGTAGATATGCATCACGGCAAAGCGAGAATCAAACTTAATCCTGATGTTTATGAATATTTTAGTGAACGCAAAATTCGTTTGAAAGAATTGTTTAAAATGGATTTTGATGTACAGCAGGATATAAATATAGACAGAGAAGATTACCAGATAATTTTTGAATAATTTTTTATTTTGGAACTAGTTTAAAATTATTTGACAAGGGTGTTTTCAAAATGGAAAAGTTTACGCTTTCTTCGGGTAAAAAAACCGTTTTTATAATGGGCGCCGGCGCAAGCAAAGACGACAATATTCCGGTTCAAAACGAGATTTTGGACAGAATATTAAAAGGCAAGTTTGCTTATGCGGCAAAAAATCCGGAAACCGCAGCCGGAAAAGAATATTTAAGAATTTCTTCCAGTATAAATAAACTCATCTTGTCTATATTCGGTAAATATGCTCCTGAAAATTTAAGCCTTGAAAGTCTTTTTAATATTTTAGAAACAGCTTCGGAAAAAAGAGAAAATATCGGGAAACTCAGGCTAAAAGAAGTACGGGCTTATTACAGAGATTTGATCCAGGGCGTTATGTATGCCACGCGTACAGTATCCGACGCGGAAACTCATAATGTTAAAAAATATTTATCAAGATCTGCAGATTTTATAAAAAGTCCTTACACCGAACTCGGCGTTCAGATATACAAAAATTATACTTCCAAAGAAGTAAACTTTTCTTTTATTAATTTTAACTATGATATTTGTCTTGACCGTGTTTTGCTTTCCATGCATCACGACACAGATCCGAAAAAATCTTTTGATTTGGATTACGGGATTGATCTTGGTAATTATGATTTAAGCACCGGACATAAATTTTCTTTCAAAAAACCGCGCGCGAGAAAATTATTTCTTTTGCGTCCGCACGGTTCGGTTAACTGGCTTTTTTGCCGCTCTTGCGGACAGGTGTTTTCAAAGCTTACAAGGCAAAACAGAGTTGTTGATATAAAACAAGAAACAGAATGTTACAGCTGCAAACTCACCAATCTTGAGCCGTATATAGTTTATCCGAGTTATAACAGAATTTATGAAAACAAACATTTACTTAAAATCTGGATGTCTATGGAAACTCTTTTGGCTCAGGCAGACAAATGGTGCTTTATAGGCTATTCGCTCCCGGACGCGGACAGATATTTTTCTTATATCTTAACTAAAATTTATAATTTCAAAAAAGCCCAAGGAGCCGCGCCTGAGATTTCAGTTGTAAATATAAACAGCCCTGTAAAAAGGCAGAAAACAATTATAGATTTATTAAAAAACTGTTCGGCGCAAAAGAGTCCGTCTGAAAAAGCGGCGGAAGATTATTTTACGGAAACAATAAAAGACAGAGATATATTTAGACGTTTCGGCGTTTATTTTAATAATGTGGTAAAATATGAGTGCAGTTTTAAAGAATTTACAAATAAATGTTTGGAGGTGAAATGATGGGTTTGTTTTATACGTTGTTCAGGCTTATAGGGTTAGGAGCAATGGCTTATGGGTTTTATGTAATTGTAAGATGGTATATTTTCTGGCTCTTTTATAATTTTATGGGGCAAATGGATTATGCGATAATAGCAGGACTTGTGACATTTTTCTTTGCGCCGATTGCCGGACTCTTTGACTTGTTCTGGCATTCTTTTATGAAAACAACCGTAGATATGTGGATTGAATTTCTTATGTTTTTTGTCGGCGGCAGAGTAGTTTTTGGAATTGGAAATTGGTTTAAAAGCAAGCCAAGTAATATGTAACAGATAAAATGTAAAAAAATAAAGCCTGCATTTTGAAAATTCAAAATGCAGGCTTTATTTTATATTACTTTTTAATTACTTAATTGCCGCTTCCAATCTGTCAATTCCTTTCGCTATTAATTCCATAGAAGTCGCGTATGAGAAACGCAAGTAGCCTTCTGCTCCGAAAGCTGAACCCGGAACAACCGCTATTTCGGCTTTTTCAAGCAGGTAATCAGCCAAATCCATATCATTATTTATTACTTTTCCGCCTAAAGTTTTTCCGATAATTTTTGAAAAGTTAGGGAAAACGTAAAAAGCGCCGTTTGGTTTAAGGCAGGTTATGCCTTCAATTTTATTTAATCTTTCTACGATATAATCTCTTCTTTTTTCAAACTCTTTTCTCATCTTTTCAACTTCATCCTGAGGACCATTCAACGCTTCAACCGAAGCTTTTAAGCAGAAAGAAGTAGGGTTTGAAGTTGACTGGCTTTGAATTTTTGTCATTGATGAAATTATATCTTTCGGACCTGCCGCGTAGCCTATTCTCCAGCCGGTCATAGCGTATGCTTTTGAAACGCCGTTGATTACAATAGTAAGTTTTTTTGCTTCCGGAAAAACTGCCGCTGTGGAATAAAATTTGAAATTGTCATATACAAGTTTTTCATATATTTCGTCCGATATTATAAGTATATTATTATCCACGCAAACTTTTACTATCGCAGAAAGTTCTTCCAGAGAATAAGTGACTCCTGTAGGATTTGAGGGAGAGTTTATAACAATTGCTTTTGTTTTTGGCGTTATAGCTTTTTGTACGGCTTCAGGTTCTATTTTAAATCCTTTCTTGTCGTCTGTATGTATTATTACGGGAACGGCTCCTGCAAGTATTGCCATATCCGGGTAAGATACCCAGTACGGTGCGGGTATTATAACTTCATCGCCGTCATTAAATATTGCCTGAAATACATTGTAAATAGAGTGTTTCGCGCCGCATGAAACTATAATTTCTTCAGGGGAATATTCAAGATTGTTTTCTTTTTTCAATTTATCAACTATAGCTTTTTTTAAATCGGGAGTTCCCGGCACAGGGCAGTATTTTGTAAAACCTTTGTTAATTGCCGTAATCGCCGCGGCTTTAATGTTTTCGGGTGTATCGAAATCAGGTTCTCCTGTTCCGAAACTAATAACGTCTACTCCCTGCTGTTGAAGGGCTTTTGCTTTCGCGTCTATCGCGAGTGTGGGGGAAGGTTTTACTGCCTGTACTCTTCTTGAAAGAAAACTCATTTCCGGCTCCTCTGTTTATATATTAAAAACAAAAACGAATGCGGTTTAATGTCAAAACAAAAGAAGTAAGATACAGTATTGACATTTTTAAAAAATTTTTGTAAATTATACCGATTATAAAGGAGTATGTCAATGTATGCAATCATTAAAACAGGCGGAAAGCAGTACAAAGTAGAAGAAGGTATTAGTCTTATAGTTGAAAAGCTTGATGAAGCCGAAGTAGGACAAGAAGTCGTTTTAGACGAAGTTCTTTTTCTTGCCGACGGAGATAAAGCTACTATAGGAACACCGACGGTGACAGGTGCGAGCGTTACGGCGAAAGTTATAGCGCAAAAAAGAGCGCCGAAAATTTTGGTTTTTAAAAGAAAACCTAAAAAAGGCATTAAAAAAATGCAGGGTCACCGCCAATATGTAACAGAGTTGCAGGTAACGGCGATAAAAGCAAACTAACGTAATGTGTCGTTATCAGGAAGCAATGCTTCCGCAGCAATTTTTTGCAAAATTGTCTGACAGTAAATTCAGGAGAAAGTAAAATGGCTACAGTTAAAGCTCAAGGATCGTCGTCTAACGGTCGCGATTCGCATGGTCAACGGTTAGGCGTAAAAATATACGGAGATCAGAAAGCCTCTGCGGGCGCGATTATAGTCCGCCAGAGAGGGACTAAATTTTTCCCCGGAGTAAATGCCGCTATGGGAAAAGACAATACGATTTTCGCGAAAGTCGCGGGAACCGTTAAGTTTGTCCGCAAAGCAGGCGACAGATGCTACGTAAACATTGTTGCGTAAGCATTAGCGGATTTTAAAACAAAAATGTTTATAGACAAAGCAAATATTTTTATTACAGCCGGGCGCGGTGGCGACGGCTGTATTTCTTTTAGAAGAGAAAAGTACGTTCCTTTCGGCGGCCCTAACGGCGGCAACGGAGGAAACGGCGGCAGTATTTATTTTGAAGGCGATAACCGCAAAACAACTCTCCTTGATTTTTCTTACAAGCCGAAATTTAAAGCTGAAGACGGTAATAAAGGCGAGCCGACCGATAAATACGGCAGATACGGCGAGGACTTAATAATAAAAGTTCCTTTAGGAACCATGATTTTTAAAAACGGGGAACTTTTTGCCGATATCAAGATATCCGGCGAAAAAATTTTGGCTGCTAAAGGCGGCAGAGGCGGCAGAGGAAATGCATCTTTTAAGACCGGAAAAAATACCGCACCCAGAATTGCCGAAAAAGGCGAACCCGGAGAAACCGCTGAAATAAATTTGGAACTTCGTTTGATAGCCGATGTAGGTTTTGTGGGGCTTCCAAACGCGGGAAAGTCAACTTTACTTTCGCAGATATCCGCTGCAAAACCTAAAATCGCCGATTATCCTTTTACTACTTTGAGTCCGAATTTGGGAGTTGTAAATTTTAAAGGCAGACATTTTGTCGCCGCGGATATTCCAGGAATTATAGAAGGAGCCCACGAAGGGAAAGGTTTGGGTTTTGAGTTTTTAAGACATATAAGGCGTACTAAAGTTTTAATACATATTATAGATGTAAGCGGTTTTGACGGAAGCGATCCGTATGAAAACTATAAAATTATCAACAACGAATTAAAAAAATATTCAAAATATCTTGTCAAAAAACATATCATTATCGTTTTGAACAAAATCGACTTACCGGATTCTGCAAAATATATAAAATCTTTCAAAAAACATTTAAAAACAAAAACTTTTTTACAAATTTCCGCGGCGACCGGAGAAGGCGTTGACGCCTTGCTTAAAGAAATCGTAAAAATGCTTGATAAACCTTTGAAATTCAATGCAGAGGAAGAAATAGAAACCGTAGCTGTAAAAAAATATATATATGAACCCGAATTTAAAGTGCATATTGAAGACGGTATTTTTGTTGTTACTGGAAAAAAGATAGAAACTTTGACCGAAATGACGCATTTTAAAGAAGACGATGCTTTAAGGCGTTACCAAAATATATTAAAGAAAATGGGTTTAGAAACCGAACTTGAAAATAAAGGCGCAAAACCCGGCGATACCGTTCGCATAGGCAACTTCGAATTCACTTTTGAAAAATAAAATTTACCTTAATAAACCAAACTTTTAAAATAACATTACAAACCTTGGATTGCTTCGTCTCTTCTTTTCTCGCAATGCCATAAGAGATGAAATAAAACCTGCTTTTGGCATTTGTGAAAATTTTGCAAAAATCATTGCAAAATCAAAATAAAGTGCTATAATCTTAAAGTCTCTTGAATTAAAATTCTATTTCCGTAAACCTTGAGGACTGAATGTTTAGAGGAAATTTTTTCTTTAACAATTTTCTGAAATGTTCTGTTTCAAAGCTTTTGGCTTTGAGCATAGTTTTTTTTATAATATTTAATTCTTTTTTAGTATTAGGAGCGGATAAAATAAAATCTGTTTATTTTTGCGAAGCGCAAAAAGACATATTTTCCGTTGTTTTTTTTGTATCGGATACGATAAATAAAATGAGTGATTCCGTTTCCGGTAAAATCATTCCTCAAAACACGCAGTCCGATTTCGCAAAACATCAGGATAAAAATGTTCCGATAGTTGGTAATAAAATTTATGTGATTAATAATTATCAGCCGGTTAAAACCGATATTTACGGCTCTAATCCTTTTATCACCACTGCTAAAATAAATGTTTTTGCTAATGCCCCGCCAGGAAATCAAGAAGTTCCTTATTTTATTGTCGTATATTTTTTAGCTATGCTTATGTTATTTGCATCTGTTAAGAAGCTGTATAATAATGTGTTAATAAACCAATTTACATATTTGTATAAACCCTCTAATGCCTAATTTAGAGGGTTTATTATTTGGGGTCAAAATGATGACAACGCTAAAGAAACGATTGTCTGCAAAAAAAATTATCGCTTTATTTACCGGTATTATATTTTTGTACAGCGGTATTGTTGCCCCTAATATTTATGCCGTATTAGATGGCGTTGCAGATCGGGTAAATATGGACGTTTTTGAAATACCGGTTTCTATGGGTAATGTTACGGATGTTCAATATTACGGCAGTAAAGAAATCGTTATTAACATTCAAGATTTACACTGTCATGCCGAGGTGCAGAAAAACATATCAAGAATAATAGGATATCTTGAAAAAGAATACGGGATAAAAAATGTTTATCTGGAAGGAGCGCAGGATAGTGTAGATACTGCCTGGCTTACAAACATAAACGGTAAAAATACCGGTAAAGAGATGCTGGAAATACTTGTTAATATGGGGTATTTGACCGGAAGCGAATATTATTCCGCGGTCAATAATAAAGAAAATTTTATCATAGGTATAGAAGATAAAAATATTTACAGAAGGAATATTGAACTGTTCGGGGAGATAATCAAATCAAAAAATGATGTAAAAGATATATGCTTCGAAATGAGAAGAGATATAAAATCCGTTAAAAAAGACTATGCCAATAAGCCGTTAATGAGATTTGACAGAATTGTCAGCCGTTTTGAGAAAAATAAAATTGACGCAAAGAAATATTACGATTTCCTTATTCAAACAGCCAAAGAAGAAGGCGTGGATTTAAGCAAATACGATAATATATTAAGTTACGCCGAGTACGAAAGCAATATAAAGCCTTTTAATGACAGAAAAGCCGCGGAAGAATTTAAAAAGTTTATAGCTTTGCTGAAAGAAGTTCTGCCATATAAAGAGTATATGGACATTGTCAGCAAAAGCAATAATTTTTTGAAAATAGAAGATATTTCCGGAAAGCTGTCTGAAATAGAGGATAAATATGCCATATGTGAAAGTCAAAAATTAAACCATTTTAAGGCTTTTTTAGGCTATTTGAATTTTAGCCGTAAAATTAATCCGTTGGAATTTACAAATGATGAAAAAAATCTTAGAGATGAAATATATGAAAAACTCGGACAAAACAGATACGAAAGAGAAGTTATATTTTTGTCGGAATTTATACCTAAAATAGAAAATTATTTTACGGCAAGCATAACCGCCGAAGATTTAAACGGGTTTGAGCAGGAATTTAAAAAATTTCGTTCAATTTGGTGTTCTTATTTCAGCGAGAGTGCGGCTAAAGAACTTGATAAGTACGCCGCAATGCTTACTGAATATCATAATAATAATATAAAAAGAGACGCTGTATTTGCGAAAAAAATAATAAGGGAAACAGCAGGCGAGGGGAAATCTAAGGGCTTTGAGGGAAAAGAAGCTCTAAGCAAAATAAAACAGGAATACGCTAAAGCCGACATAAAAGTTGTGGTAACCGGCGGATTTCACAGCAGGGGATTATCTGAAATATGCAAGGATAATTCAATAACATATGCGACGATTACTCCCAAAATAACAACAACGACAAAAGAAGCTTATAATACATATATAAATACGATAAAGAATTATAACAGTATAGAGAAAAATACCATAAATATAGAACCTATAAGCCAAGAAGGTTTTGCTACGGGTTTCCCGAAAATTTTGGCAAGCGGTATTTTATCTTTAAAAAATCTACCGGAGCTTCAAAGACTGCCACAAATCGATAAAGATAATCTGCTTAATGAAATAATGGCCGGAGTAATTGAGAAATACGGAAACAGAGTTAAAAATGTTTCTTGGAATATTAATTACGGCAGAAAAGAAACTAAATTTGAAGTCGCATACGAAAATGAATCGGGAACTGAATTTTCAAACAGATACGCTCTTTCCGAAAATAAATTAGTTTTTTACGATGATTCCAGCAAGGAAAAAATCGAAACAATAAATAAGCCACAAAATTTGGTGTTGTCAATTTTAAACGGATTTTTTAAAAATACGAAATCCAAAGCATATAAAATCCATATAACAATCATAGCTCCTATTTGGGAAGAATTTGTATTCAGAGCTTTGCCTTTTACTTCAATAATG
>WRFE01000036.1 GCA_009778965.1 Candidatus Endomicrobium labiotermitis | reverse complement strand
TCGCCGCGGTTTCAATAACTTTTAAGCCTTCTTTTAAAACTTCTGGACCTGTCCCGTCGCCCGGAAGCAACGCTATTTTGTAAGTTTTTGACATATACTGCTCCTTGTTATTTGTCCCCCTCACCCTGCCCTCACCCTGACTAGGGAGAGGATAAAGGAGAGGATTGCCTTTATCGTAATTCGTAATTTGTAATTATTAATTGTCTTTTATGTATCCTAAAAGTCCGCCTGCTTTTATGATTTTCTGCATAAATTCGGGAAAAGGCTGCGACTTATATTCTTCTTTTTTGGTTAAATTTTTAATTATGCCTTTGTTAAGGTTTATTTCTACTGTATCGCCGTTTTTAATCGCTTTGACGGCTTCCGGAGATTCTAAAATAGGAAGGCCTATATTTATCGAGTTTCTGAAAAATATTCTCGCAAAAGAGTTTGCTATAACCGCTGAAACTCCTGCGGCTTTTATGGCTATCGGCGCGTGTTCTCTTGAAGATCCGCAGCCGAAATTGTTTTCCGCGACAATAATATCGCCTTTTTTTACTCTTTTGACGAAATCTTTGTCGATATCTTCCATGCAGTATTTAGCAAGCGTGTCAGGGTCAGTGGTATTTAAATATCTCGCGGGTATTATTTCGTCTGTATTTACGTTTGAACCGTACTTATGAACTTTTCCTTTTAAAATCATATCGCTCATCTGTTTGCTCCCAGTGTGTCACCCTGAACTTGTTTCAGGGTCTTTATTTTTAACGACTAGATGCTGAAACGAGTTCAGCATGACAAATTTATTTAAATTTCATCCGGCGTAGCTATATAACCTTTTATCGCGCTTGCTGCAGCTACCGCAGGGTTTGACAATATTACTTCGGATTTAGTGTGTCCCATTCTGCCTGTAAAGTTTCTGTTGGTTGTGGCAACGCATCTTTCTCCTGCCGCTAAAATCCCCATGTGACCGCCAAGGCAAGGTCCGCATGTAGGCGCTGAAATAATGCATCCGGCGTCCATAAATATTTTCATTAACCCTTCGGCTAATGCCTGTGAAAAAACATCCGGCGTCGCGGGTATTATAAGCGTTCTGACATTAGGGTTCACTTTCTTGCCTTTTTTAATTATCGCAGCCGCTACCCTTAAATCTTCTATTCTGCCGTTTGTGCAGGAACCTATAACAACCTGGTCTATATATGTTTTTTTGACGTCTTTTGCCGCTTTTGTGTTAGACGGTAAGAAAGGCAAAGAAACCTGCGGATAAATTTTTGAACAGTCGATTTCCAGTGTTTTATGGTATTTCGCGTCTTTATCGCTTGTATAAAATTTATATTTTCTCTGCGCTCTCTTCGCGATATATTTTTCCGTAATTTCGTCGGGCGTGAATATTCCGCTTTTTCCGCCGGCTTCAATTGCCATATTAGCTATTGTAAATCTGTCAGCCATTGTAAGCTTTTTGCAAAGCGGTCCGGTAAATTCCATAGCCTGGTAAAGCGCTCCGTCAACGCCAATAAGTCCTATTATGTAAAGGATGATGTCTTTTCCGCTTACCCATTTGTTGAGTTTGCCCGTTAAAACAAATTTTATAGACTGCGGAACCTTAAACCATACTTTTCCCGTAGCCATTGCAGCTGCAACGTCCGTTGAACCTACGCCGGTTGAAAACGCGCCTAACGCGCCGTATGTGCATGTATGAGAGTCTGCGCCTATGATAACGTCACCCGGAACAACAATTCCTTTTTCGGGAAGCAAAGCGTGTTCTACGCCTACGTTTCCGCCTTCATAATAGTGTTTAATTTTTTGTTCTTTCGCGAATTCGCGGACAAATTTAACGTGTTCCGCGCTTAAAATATCTTTATTAGGCGTAAAATGGTCCATAACAAGCGCGATTTTGTTTTTATCAAAAACTTTTTTAACGCCTGATTTTCTGAATTCTTTTATCGCAAGAGGTCCTGTAACGTCGTTTGAAAGGGCTATATCGACTTTAGGTTCGATAAATTCCCCTGCCTCAACAACTTTTTTTCCGCAATGAGCGGCAAGTATTTTTTCGGTAATAGTACTTCCCATAATAACTCCTATTTAGAGGATGAGAAGATGGGATGTTGAGAAGATGGGTAACGGCAAAACAAAGTCGTTGCTCAACTTCCCGCCCTCTCAACTTCTCACCATCTATCTTTTGTTTTTGTTAAACGCTTTCGCTTTATTTATTGCCTGTATATACGCTTTCGCGCTGGCTTCCACTATGTCGGTTGAAGTCCCTTTTCCTGAAAATATAACGCCTTTGTATTGGGCTTTTAAGAAAACTTCACCCAGAGCGTCAACTCCCGACGAAACTGACTTTAAAGAAAAGTCCGTCAATTTTATATCCATTTTTGTTATTTTGTCTATCGCTCTGTATGTTGCGTCAACAGGACCTACTCCGCATGCCGCTTCCTGAATGGTTTCGCCTTTTTTGCTGTTATCAATAATTTTAACCGTAGCCGTTGGTATTGTTCCCGTGCCCGCGGTCGTGCTTTGGTATGTCAAAGACAAAATCTCTTTTTCCGAGGCGGCGTCTTCTTCTATTAAAGCTATTATATCGTCGTCAAAAATGACTTTTTTCTTGTCAGCCAAAACTTTAAATTTTTCAAAAACATGCTCTGAGGCTTTATCGTCAAGTTTATAGCCTAACGATTTAATTCTGGTAAACAGCGCGTGTCTGCCGGAATGTTTGCCCAAAACCAAAGACGTTTCGGGAACGCCTACGTCTTCAGGTCTCATAATTTCATAAGTGGAACGGTCTTTCAGCATTCCGTCCTGATGAATGCCGGACTCATGCGCGAAAGCGTTTGCTCCGACAATCGCTTTGTTAACCTGTACCATAACTCCCGTCATACTTGAAACAAGTTTGCTGGCTTTATAAATTTCTTTAGTTTTTATATTGTGTCCGACATTGTAATAATGCGGTCTCACTTTTAAAGCCATCGCTATTTCTTCAAGCGAAGCATTACCGGCTCTTTCTCCTATGCCGTTTACCGTACATTCAACTTGTCTTGCGCCGTTTTCTATGGCGGACAAAGAGTTTGCCACGGCCAAACCTAAATCGTTATGGCAGTGAACGCTTATAACCGCTTTGTTTATGTTAGGAACGCGTCTTTTAATTTCGGCAATTTTCGCGCCGAATTCCATGGGCATTGTGTAACCTACTGTGTCGGGAATATTTATCGTCGAAGAGCCTGCGTCTATAACAGCCTCAACCACTTTGCATAAAAAGTCCATATCGGAACGGCCTGCGTCTTCAGCGGAAAATTCTATGTCTTTGCATAAACTTTTTCCGTATTTAACGGCTTTAACAGCCATGTCCAAAACCTGCGCGCGCGTTTTTTGCAGCTTTTTTTCAATATGCAAGTCGGAGGTGGCTAAAAATATATGTATTCTGTTCTTTTTAGCGTATTTAACCGCGTCCCAGCAGGCGTTTATGTCTTTTTCAGACGATCTGGCAAGACCGGTTATTATTGAAGTTTTTACTGTCTGGGCTATTGCCTTTACGGACTCAAAATCGCCCGGGCTTGAAATAGGAAATCCCGCTTCTATAACGTCAACCCCTAAAGCCTCCAGCTGTTTTGCAACCAGCAGTTTTTCGTTGTGGTTCATGCTTGCGCCGGGAGATTGTTCTCCGTCTCTCAAAGTTGTATCAAAAAATAATACCTTATCTTGTTTTTTCATATAATTTCTCCTTAATCTTTTAATTCGTAATTCGTAATTGAGCCTGTCCTGCGCGAAGTCGCAGGATAATTGCCGTTAGGCAGACTAAGTCGGAAATACATTTCTTCTATATAAAATCTATTCATTTGCCCCTTCTTTTTTCTTATAAATTCTTCTGATTATTGTCCAGTATCTGCCGAAATACATTATTATTCCGGAAAGAGCGTAGAGCGAAAATAATATAAAAATAATATTTTGCGGAAACGCTATTATTAAAAATAAAACAAAAATTATTAATACTAAAAATTGAAACACTTTCGGTTTTGAAAGTTTAAATTTTTTAAACGATGCATAAGGTATATTTGAAACCATCAAAAACGACAAGATGACCATTACTATCGGCATTGCTTTAAAAAACGCAGGCATTGTTTTCATAAGCATGGGAATTGTTTTAAAAGACAAAGCATGCCCTGAATCAGCCAAAAGCTCATAACTCAATACAAACGATATTAAAAGCCCTGCCGAAGCCGGAGTAGGAAGCCCTATAAACGAATTGTGAACTATTCCCTCTTTTGCCTGAACATTAAACTTTGCAAGCCTTAACGCGCTGCACAAAACGAATAACACGGCTATCGCTATACCAAGTTTCCCCATAGTATTTAAAACAAGCTGATATATCATTATAGACGGGGCTACGCCAAACGATACCAAATCGCTTAAAGAATCCAATTGTACGCCGAATTCGCTTGTTGTTTTTGTCATTCTCGCGACTCTTCCGTCAAGAACGTCGAACATTATTGCCAAAACAAGCATCCACGCGGCAGCGGAGAAATCTCCGTGTATTGAAAATAACATAGAGATAATACCGCAAGCCATATTTCCGCTTGTAAATAAGCTGGGCAGAATATAAATACCTTTTTTCAAATCTTTCATTTAAAAATTTCCTTTTTTACAATAGGTGTTGAGCTGTTGCCCAACTTCTCACCATCTCATCTTCTAACGTATCGTTCCGAAAATTGTAACGCCGGAAACAACTTTATCGTCTTTTTTTACTTTTATTTCAATGTTTTTAGGCATATGCAAATCAACCTGAGAGCTGAACTTTATAACGCCTATTTTGTCGCCCGTTTTTAAGACGTCGCCGGGTTTTACCCAGGAAACGCATCTTCTCGCGAGAATTCCCGCTACCTGTTTAACCAAATATGTTCCGTTTTCATTTTCAATAGTTATGATGTTTTGTTCGTTTACTATATGGGCTTCAGGTTCCATCGCCTTTAAAAATTTACCGGGTTTATATTCTACTTTTGTCACTTTTCCCGCTATAGGCGAACGCTGCAAATGCACGTCTAAAACCGACAAAAATACTCTTATGACTTTTTCTTTTTCATTTTCGCTTACTTCCAAAACCGTTCCGTTGCACGGTGAGATAATAAGCCCTTCGCCCTGAGTTATCTTAACTATCGGATCTCTGAAAAAATATACGCAAAAAAGCGCGACCAAAATACATATAATTCCGACTGCAAAAAATATTTTTCCGAGCGGCGCCAACACAAAAATCAATCCCAACAAAAGCGGAACTCCGATAAAAGGATACCCTTCTTTAACGATAAACATTAGCAACTCCCAGTGGTTTTTAGTTATAAAATAAAATCTCCCGATTGCGAACGCGAGAGATAAATTTTGATAATTTTACTAAAAATGGTGCATATTGTCAAAATAAAAAGTGCTTGAAAATTAATAGTATTTTTGATTGTCATCCTGAACGAAGTGAAGGATCTGCCGTTAAATGCAGATATTTCGACTTCGGGACTTTGTCCCTTCGCTCAATATGACAGACTATCTCTATATGTCAATTTTTGTGAAACATTCGTCGGCAAGGTAGGAACTGCGTACATATCTGCCGCAAACGGCGTGTCTAATTCCTTTCTCAATAGCATATTTTTGCACTTCTTCAAATTCATCCTCATTATATTCTTTTATAACAGGATGATGTTTTTTTGTTGGCGCAAGGTATTGTCCTATTGTTAAAATATCTATTTCCGCGTTTTTTAAGTCTGAAATCAGGCTAAAAATTTCAGGTTTTGTTTCCCCTAGTCCGAGCATAATTCCTGTTTTAACTTTAAAGCCTTTTGATTTGGCGTATTTCAAAACATCAAGCGAGCGGCTGTAATCCGCTCCTGTTCTGACTTTTTCGTATAAAGACGGCACTGTTTCCAAATTGTGCGAAAATACGTCAGGTTTAGCGTTTAATAATATATCTATGGAACTTTGTTCCCCTTTAAAATCAGGAACAAGAACTTCTATTTTTGTATCGGGATTTAAATTTCTTATTTCGTGTATAGTTTTTGCGAAATGTTTTGCTCCGCCGTCTTTTAAATCGTCTCTTGTGACGGAAGTTATTACACTGTATTTAAGCCCCAAATCTTTTATCGCCAAAGATACGCGGATTGGTTCTTCATTGTCTATATTTTCAGGCAGGTTTTTATCTACCGCGCAAAAAGAACAGCCGCGGGTGCAGTTTTTGCCTAAAATCAAAAAAGTAGCGGTATGTTTTTTAAAACATTCCCCTATATTCGGGCATTTCGCGCTTTGGCATACGGTATTTAAATTTTGGGATTTAAAATTGTTTTTCAAATCTGTAATATCGGCAATGGCTATTTTTTTCTTTTGCATGGGAGTATTGTATATATTTTTTAGGGTAGGGTGCAAATGCCAATAGACATTTGCACCCGTAAAGCTGGCTATAACAACTCGCCGTAGCGTTTAACAAACATTTTTTTCAGTACTGTCACAAGAGCCATATAAAGCACAATAGTCAGTATTAAATACGGAAAATATATAAACGGCAGAGATACCATTTGCAACTTTGCGCCAAGCGCAGTGTATGGAATAATTGTCCCTATTGCAATGCCGGCGCAAGTAAGCGATGTAACTGCAAATGAAGCTCTGCTTTGGATAAACGGTATTTTCGGAGTACGTATCATATGTATAACCAATGTTTGCGACCAAAGCGATTCGACAAACCAGCCTGCGTGGAACAATGCAATAAAACTGACTTGCGCGGTCGCGCCGAGTTCATGGTATTGTCCGCCGAACACCATAGGGCAGATATACAAATACATTAAGAAATACGTTGTAATATCAAACACGGAACTTGTAGGCCCGATCCAAAGCATAAATTTGCCTACTGAGTCCGCATCCCATTTCTTTGGAGTTTTTAAGAATTCTTTGTCTACGTTATCCCACGGTATAGACACGCATGAAATGTCATATATCAAATTAAGCATAAGTATCTGCAAAGGCAACATTGGCAGAAACGGAAGGAACGCGCTTGCCACAAGAACGGAAAACATATTTCCGAAATTGGAACTTGCCGTCATTTTTATATACTTAATTGTGTTCGCGTATGTTTTGCGTCCTTCAATTATGCCGTTCTCAAGTACCATTAAACTCTTTTCAAGTAAAATAATGTTGGCCGATTCTTTGGCAATATCTACGCCCCCGTCAACGGATATTCCGACGTCAGATTCTTTCATTGCGGCAGCGTCATTAATGCCGTCGCCCATAAAGCCTACGGTGTGTCCGTTTATTCTTAAAGCCGCGACGACGCGCACTTTCTGCTGCGGTGAGAGTTTCGCGAAAATATTTGTTTTTTCAACATTATCGCAAATCTCTTTATCTGACATTTTTTCAATGTCGCTGCCAAGCAAAATATTATCTATCTTCATTCCTACTTGCTTACAAACGCATTTCGTTACGGCGTCGTTATCGCCGGTCAAAATTTTTGTTGTAACGCCGTATTCGGCAAGCGCTCTTATCGCCTCAGCGGCGCTTTCTTTGGGCGGGTCTAAAAATGTAAGAATTCCGAGTAATGTCATTTCAGACTCATCTTTTACTGAAAATGTGTGGGAAGTCGACTGATTTGTTTTTTCAGCCACAACCAAAGCGCGCATTCCGTCATCGTTATATGACTGCGCTATTTTTCTGACATCGTTTTTTAATTCTTCAGTAAGAGATATAACATTGCCTTGATACTCTACAAAAACGCAAACTGAAAGCATTTCTTCAACCGCGCCTTTTGTTATCATTTGTGTTTTGCCTTTATTATCGCTGACTACAACGCTCATACGCCTGCGGTTAAAGTCAAAAGGTATTTCATCTACTTTTGTATAATTTTTCCATTTTTCTGCCGATTCCATATCGTTTGTATGGTTAATAATCGCCGTATCCATAAGGTTTTTTAAACCTGTCTGGTGATAACTGTTTAAAAAAGCGTGCCGCAATACTCTTTCATCTTCTTTTCCGTGTACGTCTAACGAAAATACAAGCGCAACTTTGTCCTGCGTCAGCGTGCCTGTTTTGTCGGTGCAAAGTATGTCTATAGCGCCAAGGTTTTGTATGGAGTTTAAGCTTTTTACAATAACTTTTTTATTTGACATAGCATTAGCGCCTTTTGCAAGGTTGACCGATACTATCATTGGCAGCATTTCAGGCGTTAAACCCACCGCCACGGCGAGCCCAAACATAAATGCTTCAAGCCAGTCGCCTTTGGTAAAGC
The DNA here is from genome assembly GCA_009778965.1 of Candidatus Endomicrobium labiotermitis. Taxonomy (GTDB): domain Bacteria; phylum Elusimicrobiota; class Endomicrobiia; order Endomicrobiales; family Endomicrobiaceae; genus Endomicrobium; species Endomicrobium labiotermitis. The sequence continues at coordinate 11,048 of WRFE01000036.1, read as the reverse complement.
CATTTATAAAAAGCACCACCGGTACCATAATAAGCATAAACCTTATAAGCACCCACGAGACGGAATTTATACCCTTTTCAAAGCTGGTTTTTTTTTGTTTGTCGCTTATTTGCTGGACTATAGAACCGAAAACAGTAGTATCTCCGACGGCAATAACTATCGCAAATGCGGCGCCGCTTACAACGTTACTACCCATAAAAACAAGATTATTTGCCTGCAAGGGATCTTTATCTTTGCATTCTGTTTCAGCGCCGAATTTTTCGATAGGTTCGCTTTCACCGGTAAGAGAACTTTGACTTACAAATAAATCTTTAGCCTGCAAAATGCGGCAATCCGCAGGTATCATGTCGCCGGCGCTAAGGTTTATAATGTCGCCTACAACAAGTTCTGTTATCGGAAATTCTTTAGAAATGCCGTTGCGGCGGACTGAAATGGTTGTCGAAACCATTTTTTTAAGTTTTTCCGCAGATTTATCGGAACGGTATTCTTGGACAAAACGCAAAATTCCGCTTATCATTACCATTGTCGTTATTATTAATACCGCGCTATAATCTTTTTCAGCGGCATCGGCAAAAACAATATCAGTAAAAAAGGAAATTATGGCAAGCACAAATAATATCGCGGTAAAAGGATTAACAAATGAAGTATACAAACGTTTAAGCAAAGACGGCCCGTCGCTATGAGTTACCTCGTTTGATCCGTAATAATCGCGCATTGCATTTGCTGTTTCGTCGGTATGCCCGGCAAAACTGCTTCTATATTTAGTAAACAGCGCGGAATTTGCCAAAACGCAGGCTTCAAGCAAACGTCTCTTTGCTTCAATAATGCTTCTGGCAATTGAAAATGAAGCTATTGTTCTTTTAATTTTTTTCATATTTTTTTACCTCCTTATTAAAAATGGAACGCTGCTCTTAACCCGTAAGCAGCATTTATTGTACCGCCGTCAAAAGCGGAGTCGTATACCAGAACATTAGGAGTTATTGTCATTAAAGAGGTTATAGCGAAGACCCACTGGAACTCAAAAACTTTTTCAGAGGAAAAGCCTAATTCTTCCTCGTCAAGTTCGTTATAACCGGCAGAAAGCAAAATAACATCGCGCTCATTGCGTTCAAACGGATCTTTATAAGCGACGCCTGCAACGTAACTTTGCTTTATGCCGTTTTCTGAAACCGTATTTTTAACTCCGTTTGCTTTGCCAAAGATGGCAAAAGTCCCTATGTTTTGCTCAATGTTAAACGACCATCCGAAAATGTCGTCAATCCCCTCTCCATTATTGTGGTAATAAAGTAAAAAGGAATATACCCCGCCTCCCAATTTTTTTATTTCAGGTGTGTACTCTGAAAAAAGAAAAGAATTGTAATAACCTTCAAAGGCTTTGCCTATTTCTATTCTGGTGCCTTCCGTGTTTGCTGTAGATTGTATGCCTGCGCGAATTGCTAAAGCGCCTGTTTCGGCTTTAATATATCCTCCAAAGCCTGCATTCGGGTATGCCGCTGAAGCTGACGCGGAAAAGGATTCATTAATAAGCATTCCGTGAGGGTCGCTTGTGTATGTAGTACCGTCTATGGTGCAAAGCGCAATTTGTCCTGCGGTCAGGCTTAGCCAAGACATTTTATCCGGCAAAGCGTGTGTGTAGGTTAATATAAGGAAATAATCTTCTTTTTCGGGGGTGTCGTTTATTGACGAAATAAAACCTGCGCTTTCATTAAGCGCGATAGCCTGCGCGCCGAAATATCTTGAATGCTCGGATTCATAGTCAAATGATCCGCTTCCCCATTTGGTGTTTTCAAAAGGCGTGTACGAAATTTGCGGATTGTAAAAATGCCGTACAGCTGTTTTATCGCTTTTTGAATGAAGACGCTGCGCAGTAACAGATATGTTTAACTCGTATGAAAAACCAGTGTTTTCTTTTAAATTCTCCTTAAATGACTCATATTTATCAGCAGCGTTTTGTGCATAAACCAAGCCGCAGCTTAATAGCAGCAGCAATACTAATATTTTTTTCATTTTGATACCCTCTTAAATTTATTTGTGCTAAAATACAAAAAAAACTGTTTCTAGAATAATAACTACTCATGTAATCTCCTTGTACTGCTAAAATTTTTACAACACGGCTAAATAAACAAAATCCTCCTTTTCCGTAAAATGCAGAAAACCCTTGCCAAAGTTTTGAACTTTGGCAAGGGTTTAAATTAAGTGTTCTATAATAATATGCATAACAGAATTACAGGATATACACTTCACACAGCGTACGCAATAAAAGCATAAACGCAATCTAATCCCATTAACCACCGTTCAAGTTTTAGCTTCGTAGGGCGGTGAAGTTGAACTAGACTGCGCCTTGTTTTCGACGCCTTCTGATTACCAGCATGCGATGTCTCCATCTCTTGCGGTATCAACCCATATCCCCACAGTAGCCTCACCTACCGAGTTTAATGTTCTATGCATTATACTCCTTTTTTATTTTTTGTCAAGCTTTAATAAAAATAAATGTTTTATCGTCGCTGTTTTTAAGGAACTTATTTTATTTGCAAACAAAATACATGCGTATATACGACAACATCTAACAACAAAGAAGAAAGTTGTTAGATGTTGTAAAGAAAAATAAGTTATTTAAAAATCTAATATCCGTAGCGGTATTTAAGGTCGTTAAGGCGCTGCTGGTCTGCCGCTGTGAAAATATTGTTTTTTAAAGATTCGCCGAAAGATGTTGTTATACCTGTAACCGTTACGGTAAATATCGCCATGTCCGGAGGCGTCATTCTTGCCCAATTGCCAAAAGCGTTCAATGGTATTTTATAAGTCGCGCTTTCGCCGGGATATAAATAACGCGGCAAATCATAACTGAATACATCGTCTATCAAAACTCTGCTCGTTATATGGGTTTCAATCTTTCCTCTGAAATATATTGTGGCTATAGGAAAATCCGAATTATTTAAAACCGTTACTTCCGCTACGCGCGTTGCCGCCGCAGAAGTGGAATAAACTCTGTTAAAGCTTGCGTTTAATACTTCTATTAAAGCGATATTTCTTTGCATCCCTCTGGCGTTTTCAAGTCTTTCTATTTCGGCTAAGGCTGATTCGCGTTCCTGTCTGGCATAATATACGGAGTCATAATATGTCCAGTAAGGATCTTTATAATTGTAATAAGTGATATTTACTACCGGTCTGGAGTAATAATACTGTCTGTAATAATACGGGTGATTACGGTATACTGCCGTATATATGGCTCTATTGAAAATTCCTGCAAATACATAAGGAGTGTATAACGGATAGTAACGCAGCGGCGCATAACGTACGGTTGAAACGGTTTGGTAGTTATTTACAACGGTTGTCTGCGATACTCTTACGTTGTTTGTCGTAGTAGTATTGTTTGTTCTGACAGATTGCGTTGCGTTATTTTTTTGCTGATTTCTGGAAACTTCGGATCTTGACGCGTTGTTATTATTGTTGTTCTGAACATTGTTTCTTGTATTATTATTTGAAGTATTATTTCTTACAGTGTTGTTATCTTGAGAGTTGTTTCTTGTCGTATTGTTCGATACATTATTTTTTGAGGTATTGTTATTAGTCATATTATTCTTTGAAACATTACTATTCTGAGCATTATTTCTTGAGGCATTATTGTTACTTTTTGTAACGCTGCTGTTGGAATTATTGTTTCTTGCGGTATTGCTGTTTGCTGAAGAAGATCTGTTATTATTTACTGTTGTTCTGTTAGAAGTTGATTCACTTTTGGTATTTTTATTATCAGCAGGTTTAGACGCGGTAGTTTTTTCTTCAGTTTTTGTATTAGTATTTGAATTTTTTGACTGCCCTTGGCTGTTCTGATTTTGACCCTGGCTATTTTGATTCCGGTTTCCGTTGCCATTCCCGTTCTCGCCTTGGCTGTTGCTATTTTGGGCAAATCCCGATGTAGCTATAAAACAAACGCTTATCAAAACTACTAAAAATTTTTTCATAATATTCCCCCGCTGGTTTTTATTACACTATAATAACGCAGAGGTTGTCAAATTTATTGCATTAGTTTTTTGAGTTATTTATTCAAACGTTGTCACCCTGAACTTGTTTCAGGGTCTTCTGTTATTCTTAATGATAGATGCTGAAACAAGTTCAGCATGACAAATTTATATATCAATTATATATTTTTGTTAGTTTTTGTATTCTCTCAGCAAATATATAAGTTTGCCTAAAATTTTGTAATTTTTGGGGTATATAGGCGGATAAGAAGGATTTGTTGACATTAAGCACACTCTGCCGTCTTTTTTTGTATAAACTTTTATTGCGGCTTCTTCCTCAACCATTGCAACTACTATATCGCCATTAGCTATTTGGCTGTTTCTGGATATAACTACCGTATCTTCTTCAATTATTCCGGACGGCTCCATGCTGTCGCCGCGGACTTTTAACGCGAAGCATTCTCTTTTTCTTGTAACGTCCGTATTTATATAAACATAATCCTGAGCGTCTTCAACCGGTTCTAAAAAAGTTCCGGCATGAACATTTCCTAAAATAGGAACAGGCGAAAATTTTTGTCTGTCCGGGATTTCAAGCCCTCTTGCCGTAGAATCTTTTTTATTTAAATAGCCTTTTTTTTGCAGTATTTTAAGATATTTTTGTACAGGCGCTATGGTGATATTAAACTTTGCCGCGATTTCTCTTATTGTCGGGAAATTTCCGTTTTCCATAGAAAAATTTTCAATAAAATCTAAAACCGCGCGCTGCTTTTCCGTAAGTTTTTCCATGATGCCTCCTGTACTAAAAATTTGTGTTATTATAGCATACATCTGTATTCTGTGTCAATAGCTGCAGAAGATGAGATGAATAGATGTTGAGAAGTTGAGTAACAACATTGTCTTTTCTTATACTCATCCTCTCATCTTCTCACCTTCCCAACATCTTTTTTGCGCTTGTCGCAAACAAATATTTTTATTGTATAATGAACCATTATGAAAAAGAATCCTGTAATTAAAATTGATTTTTTAAAAACTCCTACAGATGACTTCTCTACTGTTGAAGGTTTGAAAAAGTATTGGAAAAGCATTAAACCCTTAATAGAACAAAGAGAAAAACATTTTGCCGATGTCTGGAAAAACGGCTCGGAAGAAGAAATTTTTGCCGAGCTTGTGTTTTGCCTTTTTACGCCTCAAAGCAAAGCTGTTTCATGCTGGGCTGCGGTAAATAATCTTGCAGATAAAAATATGATTTTTAAGGCATCAGCGGACGAAATAGCGAAAACAATTTCCGGCGTACGATTCCACAGCAATAAATCGCGTTTTGTAATAGGAGCAAGAGCGCTTTTTACGGCTGGCAATAAAATGAGAATAAAAGAAAAACTCGCGTCTTTTAACGACATTTACGAACTTCGCGAGTGGATTATAAAAAATATTAAAGGCATAGGCTACAAAGAAGCCGGGCATTTTTTGAGAAATATCGGCATTGGAAAAGATTTGGCAATTTTGGACAGGCATATACTTAAAAATCTTAAAGTTTTGGGCGCAATTAAGGAAATACCGAAAACACTCACCCCTAAAATTTACAAAGAAATTGAAAGTCAGATGATGGACTTCTGTAAAAAGATAAAAATTCCGATGTCGCATATGGACATGGTTTTATGGTGCAAAGAGTCCGGAGGAATTTTTAAATGATTTTACTGTTTATTTGTCACCCTCACCGTCTTCATTTCATTCAGACCCGGGACGCTCACCGTCTCGCGTCCTTCGCTAGGCTTGTCTGACTTATTCGTCAGACGGCTCACCTCTCCCTGATGAGGGAGAGGATAAAAGGAGAGGGTTGCCTTTTATAAATTAGCGTGTATATTTCGCATTTGCGATTATGACAAACAAAATCGGAGTTAAAAATGGATTTAACGGCATTAGAAAAAATACAGTACGGCGTTTATTTGATAGCAGCGGCGTTTGACGGGAAAAAAAGCGCTTTCGCGGCAAACAGCATTGTTCAGGTCAGTGCGCAGCCTGTTAAATTCGCAGTTTCGGTTTCAAAACAAAATTGGACTTATGAATTGATTGAAAAATCAGGTTGTTTTTCAATAAGCGCGATTACTATGTCGGCTCCGTTTGAATTTATAGGAAAATTCGGTTTCCACACCGGTAAAACGTTTGATAAATTCGCAAACACGGAATATAAAACTTTTGAAAGCGGCGTTCCTGCGGTTACCCAGTATGCAGGCGCGATATTTGAATTAAAGATTTCCGGTAAAATTGACGTAGGAGACCATACAGTTTTTATCGGCGATGTTTTAAATATGGAAAGACTTTCCCAAGAAACTACAATGACATACGAATACTACCACAAAATAAAAGGCGGACTCACCGCCAAAAATGCACCTACATACATAAAAAGATAACGAAAATAGAAACCCTTTAAATACGCAAGATGTCTGCGTTGCGAATCTATAAAATTCATAGACTCTGCGACTTCGCGCAGAGAGACAACTGATAGATCTCCGAAAAATAAAAAATTACGAATCAAAGATAAAAGGCTTTTTAGTCTCTGATTCGTAATTCGTCATTTGTAATTCGTAATTGCCGTTATGCTACATCAGTCCCGGTATTTTCATTCCGCCGGTCAGTTTTTTTGCTTCTTCAGCCATAACATCCTGGGCTTTTTTGCCTGCCGCTGTGAAAGCTTCCAAAACAAGCTTTTCTATTTTGTCTTTCTTTTCTTTAAGCAATTCTTCAGGCATTTCGAAACTCAAAAATTCATTTTTCGCGTTTACCTGTATTTTTATGCCTTTATATTCCGTATTTATGACCTGAGCTTTCAATTTCTTTTCCATATCGCTCAGTTTGCTTCTCATTGCCATTGCTTCTTTTGCCATCTTAAATAATTCCATTCTGCTTCTCCTCTTTTTTATTTTATTAAGAATCGATACTTAGTTTGTCACCCTGCGCCCTGTAGCTGAAAACTCCGCCGCTTAGTTTTGTCATCCTGAGCGAAGCCGAAGGATCTGCAGTTAAAAGGCAGATGTTTCGACTGCGAGACATCGTCTCTCCGCTCAACATGACAGCATCTATTTTTTTATATTTTTCTTGTCTCTTATTATTAAAATTCTCACCAAAGCGCCTAAAACCAGCCAGAATCCCGCCAAAATCCATCCGATTACGGCAAATCCTTTATATAAACAATAAATGCCCATCATTCCGCATACTGTTGAAATGACAAACATATATCTGAACAAAACGGCTTTTTTATTTAACTCCATTATTTTTCCTCTCTTTTCTTTTGTAAAAGAACCTAATTATAGCATAAACGACAATGTTTAGAAGCAGTAATCCGGCAACAATATACGCGACTTGTATATTTACGTCGTCTGCCCTTCCAATATAACCTAAAATAAATATTTGGACAAAAGACAAACCATACAAAAAGAGTTTTACTTTCATTAAAAAATCCATTATTTAACCGTCCTCATTAAAGTAGTTCTTTTTAAAAAAGAACCTTTTTTTGAATCTTCGCCTATATTCAGAGTTGTTACGGCTACTTTATTTAAAAGATAGACATTAGAAAGATTGGTGTCGTCTTCAGCGTAACCGCGTACGGAATGTATAACATACGGCTTTTTATTGTCGTGTCCTATATAAAGCATTATATGTCCGGGAAAATATAAGAAAGTCGCGCCGGGCGTGCCGTGTTTTATAATTCTTTCGGCTCTTGCCGTTTCCGATTCATTAGCGTCAAATCCCATGAAAAAGGCTCCTACCTGGCTCTGTCCGGTAGAATTTCTGGGCAGGATTATGCCGAAACACGCAAACACCTGTTTTAAAAATGCCGAACAGTCCTGATCGCCGTTCATTCCGCCCCATCCGTAAGGCTGGTTAAGATTTCTAAAAGCCTGTATTAAAACGTTGCGCTGTGTGTATTTAAGAAATCCTTCATGAATGTCAGAACTTGCGACAGCCGCTTTTTTGTATTCAAGCCTGCCGTTTTTGTCTGCGCCGGGTATTCTTATTTCAACGTAATTGTCGTAAATTTTATAAAATTGCAGCTGCGTTCCCATTTTTACGCTGAATAAAAAGTTTTTCATAAATTTGTCTTTAAAAATATCGGTATTCGCGGAAATAGTAACTGCCGTATTTTTCCAGCTTTTATGTTTTTTTATATCATCCTGAGTACAAAAAGCCACGGAATCTCTGCTTATCCATCCTTCCGCGATTTCGGAAACGGCATAAAGCCATTTTTTATCTTTTGTCTGGTATAAAATTGCCAGCGGCGAGCCTAAATCAAGCAAAGTAAATTGTACTCTGTCTATGTCTAAAGTATCTAAAGATGAATATAGAGGTTTATCAAAAGGAATGGCTCTAAGCTGCGCGAAATTTATGGTCATTGCAAATCTTACCGTTACAGTGCTTCTCAATAGTTCAAAATCTACATTGTCCGCAATTTCCAGAAAATATTCTTTCCCTACGGGTTCTTCCCCGGAACCGTCATAATGTTTTGCAAACGCGCTCAAAGCTTTTTTTAGTTTGTCCTCAGCCATGCGTCCTGAATATCTTGGCGGAAAATAACGTATATCTTTTAAAAACATACTGACATTAGTGGTTTTCGCGTTTAACGAGTTTATACCTTTTCTGTCGAGAATTTCCGCGTCCGGATTTTTTATTTTTGATATCCAGTATCCGGCGCTTTTCATGTCTCTGGGCACGTCTCCAAAAGCCAAAGGAGCGGGATGAAGCACGATTGCTTCCGTCTTTTTTGCCGGCACGGATTCTGAAGATAATACGAATACGGTTTTTGGCTTGGAAGCGCATGAGGAAAAAACAAAAGCAGCGAATAACAAAATAATTAAGATAGTCATTCTGCGTTGCGAAGCAATCGCAGAATCTATGAAATTGACAAAAGCAGGTTTTGATTCAACTCTTTTGTCATTCCCGAATGTTTTAATCGGAAATCCACGTTTATCTTCATTGCCCCTGTCCTGCGACTTTGCGCAGGATAAACTCACAGGGTGACAAAATATATTTTCATCCATTATTTTTCCTTAATGTCCCCGAAATAATTTGTACAATTCCGTTTTTAGTATCAATTATAAGTTTTCCGTGTTTGTCCACGCCTTTGTTTATGCCTTTTACTGTTTCAAAGCCTGTATCAACGGTCACAGAATCCCCGTTATAAGCCGTTTTGGAATTATATTCCTTAACATAAGATTCAAAACCGTTTTTCTGAAAATCGGAATACAGAATATCAAATTCGTTGATAAAATACCCCAAAAGCGAGGCTCTGTCAATATTTTTATTCAGTATTTCTTTCATTGTAGTCGATATTTTTTTCAGTTCCCCAGGCAAAATATTATTAACATTTATTCCTATACCAGCTGCGACCCAGTTTACCATATCTTGTTCCGCCGACATTTCTACGATTATTCCTGATATTTTTTTATCTTTAACCAAAATATCATTAGGCCATTTCACAGATGATTTTATATTATACTGCTTTTCCAAAACTCTGTTTAACGCTATGGCTGTTATAAGCGCGAGTTTCGACGTTTCATCAGGGCGCATACGGGGCTTTAAAAGCAGCGAAAACCACAACCCGCCTTTAGCCGAGCTCCAATGCCTTTTCATTCTTCCGTAGCCGCCTGATTGCTGTTCAGCGGCAACAATTGTCCCTTCCGCCGCGTTTTCTGCGGCAAGTTCTTTTATTTTTGTCTGAGTGGAATCGATTTTCGCGTAATGCAAAACGCTGCCGCGTATTTTTACGGATTTATTTATTTTGGAAAGAATCTCAAATTCATTAATAATATCGCCGGTTTTTACGAGTTTATAGCCTTTAACGGATGTTTCGATTGTGTAGCCGCTTTTTTTTAAAGTGTTAATGCGTTTGTGAACTGCGGCTCTTGAAATGTTTAAGGCGCTTCCGAGAGTCTTGCCGGAAACGTATTTTTTGTCGGAAAGAAGTTCCAAAATGTCCATTTTAGGAATGTTCATTTTATAGTAGTTTCTAAAGTTATATCTAACGCTTGTGCGGAGTGGGTTATCATTCCCACTGATATTCTGTCAGCGCCGAGTTTCGCGTATTCTTTTATGGTTTTGATATTTATTCCGCCGGAAATTTCAATTTCGGGTTTATAAGTTTTTGTGGAGTTTTTTCTTATAATAGCCAGCATTTTTTTAGTATTGGCGTAATTTGTATTGTCGAGCATTATTACATCCGCTTTAACTTCCAAAGCGTGCAAAACCTGGTTTATATTTTCACATTCCACTTCAACAAGAATGTTTTTATGCTTTTTTCTGAAATCTTGTATTTTTTTATTTAAGTCTTTGGTAAGGCTTAAATGGTTGTCTTTTACCAAAACCATAGCGGACAAGTTCATTCTGTGGTTTGTTCCCCCGCCGCAGCGTACCGCGTATTTGGCAAGATCCCTGTAGCCGGGAATAGTCTTTCTGGTATCATAAACCTTTGTTTTTGTGCCTTTTACCGCGGACACAAACTCATTTGTAAGGGTTGCTATGCCTGATAAATGCTGAAGGAAATTTAAAGCGGTTCTTTCACCGGAAAGAATTGCCTGCGCGGGACCGTTAATCTCAAGAATATGGTCGCCTTTTTTTATTTTGGAACAGTCGTTCATATTTTTTTTGACTTTGCATCTTTTATCTATAGCTTTAAATACAGCGGCAAAAATGTCCGCGCCGCATAAAATGCCGGGCGTATTCGCGATTAAAACGGCTTTAGCGTGTTTATCTTTGGGTATAAACTCTTTGGTTGTAATATCTTTGAAAGCGGCATCTTCTATTAATGCCTGTTTTATCAATTGGTTAATATTCATATAGTTGTTGATTGTATAAAATAAACAGATTTTTTACAAATAAAAAGTAGTCCTATTTATCTAACTCTTTTAATTTAGTTTGTACATTTAATATTTTATTGTCAATTTCTCTAATAAATTCAATCGCTTCTTTATCTCCGAGTATAGCTTTACGGAAACGTTCATTAGATATTTGACTTTCTAATTCCCATATCTGCATTTGTATCTTTTCTTTTTCTGTGGGTTCATAAGGTTTTGAGGATTCGGATTTTTTAATTTCAGC
>WRFE01000035.1 GCA_009778965.1 Candidatus Endomicrobium labiotermitis | reverse complement strand
GATATAATTTGAGAGGAAGCAAAGGGACATTTACAGCCAAGTTAAACAACATTCCTGAAGAAATGACAATATTCGGGGCAGGAAACAATTTATTGTCCGGGAAAGCAGAGCTAGGGTTTAGCGCAGATATATGGAAAGGTTTAGAAGTATTCGCGATGGGCTCGTATGAGAAAGCGGAAAGATTCTGGCAGGTAACGGGGGAAACGGGAATCGGGTATAGATTTGGAAAGACAAAGAGCAAAGAGCAATTAACAAATAATAAAGAACAAATAACAAATAATGACAACAACGAAAAAAGAGAGGCAGCGGAGAGAGTTGCAAGAATAGCGGAATTGAAAAAGAAGATAAATTTGACAAGAATACAGTTTGAATTTGACAGATTTAATTTGAACCCTGAAGCCAGAAGAGGAGTAGAAGAAATAGCGGTAATGTTGAAAGAGTTAAAAAAGCTTGATGATAGTGTTAAGATAACGATAGAGGGACATACGGACGATGAGGGAGATATAAAGTATAATGAATGGCTGTCAAAGAACAGAGCGACTACGGTGCATAAGAAGCTGGTGGATTTGGGAATAGAAAGTGATATGTTTGAAAAGCAGTGGTTTGGAAAAACCAGACCTAAAGCGACAAACGAAACAGAAGAAGGAAGAGCTTTAAACAGAAGAGTTGAGATAGTAGTAGAGTAACAGCTCACCCTCACCCTGCCCTCTCCCTGACTAGGGAGAGGATAGAGGTGAGGGTTACTAATTACGAATCAACGGCAAATAACAAAGTACAAATAACAAAGAACGGCGGCAACAAAAATAAATTTGTTGCCGTTGTTTTTTTTGTAGTTAAATATCAGGTTTTATCTGTGACAGAATGTTATTTCGGATTTATTTTAAAGAGGGTCATGCTGAACTTGTTTCAGCATCTTGTCGTTAAAAATACATAGACCCTGAAACAAGTTCAGGGTGACAGCTTAGATTAAGGAATGGATTTCGACCTTAAGGGATAGGCCTGCTTCGCAACCGGAATGACAGACCTATTGTTGTTTTTTGATTGAATAATTCATTACAGTATGGTAAAATTTCTGGAATTGTTATGCTTGTTAAAAATTAAGGAATATATATGAAGAAATGGCTGAAATTTATTCTTGTACCTTTAGGTTTTTTAATTTTTGTCGGCGCGCTTATACTTTTGCATAATCAGATAAAAAATTTAAGTTATGCCGACGTTATTTATGCCTTACAGGCTATACCGTTTTTAAAAATTATACTCGCTTTATTTTTAGCGCTTTCTTATTATATTATTTTAGGCGGTTACGATATAGTCGCTTTTAAATATATCAATCCTAAGGCTTCGATTAAACCAAAGGATATACTTTTTACGTGTTTTGTCAGCAATGTTTTAGGAGTAAATACCGGATATTCAATGCTTTTTGGCGGTTCTGTACGTTATAGGCTTTATTCGATATATAATATTTCGGTGATGGATGTTACTAAGGTTTTATTTTTTTCAGCCGTGACTATATGGCTTGGTCTATTAGTTGTAGGCGGTATTGTTTTTGTTGCGTCTCCTGTATCTCTTTCGGGAGTAATAAAATTCGATATTTCGACATTATGGATTGGAATTGCGTTTCTTGTGATACTTTCCGCATACATCATTTTAAGTTTTTTTAATTATAAAACCATAAAAATATTTAAATGGAAGGTTAATTTTCCTAATATAAAAATAGTTTCCGCGCAAATAATTTTAGCTACCGCGGATTGGGTTATAGCTTCGCTCACGCTTTATGTTTTAATGCCCGCTGGGGAAATTCCTTATTTTATGCTTTTGAAGGTTTTTTTAGTTGCGCAGCTTTTGGGAATATTAAGCCAGGTTCCCGGAGGGATGGGAGTTTTTGAAGCTTCAATCGCATTTCTTCTGCCGACCGCAATGGATAATCCGGGCGTAATCGGCGGATTGCTTGCTTACAGAGCGATATTTTATTTCTTTCCTTTAGCGATAGCCCTTTCAATGCTGGGTTTTTACGAATCGTCAAGATTTGTGAAAAAATTTAACGATCATATGAAAATATTCGGACAAACCCTGTCTTCAACGGTAGTACAGATTTTAACCGTTTCAACTTTTCTTGCCGGTATGATAGCGCTTTTTTCAGCGTCAACTCCTTTTGATATTGATCAGCTTAAAACAGTCTTAAATTTAATTCCGTGGTGGCTGGCGGACTTATCGCATTTTCTTTTAAGCGCGGCAGCAGTTGCGCTTTTGTTTCTTACAAGACCTTTGCAATTAAGGGTAAAAAATGCGCATACATGGACATGCGTTGTTTTCGGTTTTATAATAGCTCTTGTCCTTATAACCGGCGTTCCGATGTTTATTCTTGCGGGTTTCTTAATTCTTTTTGTGGTGCTGCTGCTCTCTAAAAGATATTTTTACAGAGATATTCCCGTACTTAATACGCGTTTTAGCACCTGGTGGTTTTCCGCCATAGGCGGGGTTTTTGTCTTGTCGATATGGATTGGTTTTTTTGTCAACAGAGAGGATATTTTTTCGTGGATACGGCTTCAGGCTCTTTTTGAAAACATAATGGATACAAGCGACGCTGCGAGGTTTTTACGAGCCACTGTGGGAATGTCGTTTATATTTATTATTGTTTTGGCGGAACAGATATTCAGAAATTTCGTAAGAAAGCCGTTAACTTTTGATAAAAATGATATTAAGAATATAGTCGATTCTTCTGATTACGCTTACGCTTTAGATGCTTTGGCCGCAGATAAAAAATATATAATGAACGACGAAAAAAATTCTTTTGTTATGTATGCCCCGTCAGGAAACAGCTGGATTGCTTTAAGCGACCCCGTGGGGGAAGAAAGCCAGATAAGCGAAACTTTGTGGAAATTTAAAGAAATTACCGATGAGGCATATGTCCGCCCGGCCTTCATAGGCATAGACGGAAAGTATATACAGGTGTATGAAGATATAGGGCTGGATGTTTTTAAAATAGGAGAGGAAGCGAAAATATTTTTAGAAGAGTTTAACTCGGAAGGCAAAGAAATTGAAAATTTTACGGAAATAACGAAAAATGTTGAATCGCAGGGTTTAAAATATGAAATCGTTAAACCGGAAAATTTTGAAAAGTACAAAAGCGTTTTCGCGCAAATCAATAAGACTTGGTCGGATAAACACGGCTATATAGAAAGAAATTTTATACCTGGAAAATACGATGAATCTTATATGAAAGATATGAATTTTAGCATACTTGTAAAAGACGATGAAGTATGCGCTTTCTCGGTTTTTTCTGCGACTAAAAATAAAAATGAAATTTCAACCGGCGTTGTCCGGCATAAAGACTGCGCGAAAGAAGAGTTTACTTATATGATGTTTAAAAACGTTCTATGGGCTAAAGAAAACGGGTATAAATGGTTTGACCTCGGATTGGCTTTTGTAGAATCCGAAGAAGACAATAACGAATTGGTAAAACAGTTTTCAAAAATGTTTGCTTTTTCCGAGCAATTCGAGCATGACGAAAAGTTTTTAAGAGAATTTAAGAATAAGTTTTCTCCGCAGTGGCATGACAAGTATATTGCCGTTCATCCCGATAAGTACATAATAATGTTTTTGAAAGATTTTGCGGAGCTTATTTCTCCCAAAAAAGAAACATTGCAATTAAGGCAATTTTTCAGAAGGTTTATTAAAAAATGAAAGCTTGGGAAATTTTTTATAAAGAAATCTGTTCAGGGGAGCTTGTTAAAAGCGGAGATAAAATTCTGCTTGCCGTGTCCGGCGGACCGGATTCCGTATGTATGACGCATTTGTTTTGGCGGTTTTCCAAAAAAATGAACACGGAAATTGTTATCGCTAACTTTGACCACGGTTTGAGAAAAGAGTCAAAAAAAGAGAGCGAAATTGTCCGGCGTTTGTCGGAAAATTTGAAAGTAAAGTTTATAACCGAAAAACTCGACGTAGAAAAATACGCGGAAGATAATAACATTTCTATTGAAACTGCCGGAAGAGATTTAAGATATTCGCGGCTTTTAAAAATCGCAAAAGAAAATAAGTGTAATAAAATTGCCACGGCGCACAATGCCAACGATAATGCCGAAACCGTTTTAATGTGGCTTTTAAGGGGAAGCGGGAGTTTTTCCGGTATTCCTTATACGCGAAAAGCGGAAAAAAATATTGAGATTATACGTCCGCTGCTTGCGGTAAAAAGAAAAGATATTGAAGCTTATGTAAAAGGACAAAAATTACCGAACGGGCAGAAACTGCCGTTTTGTATAGACAAATCGAACTTTTCCCATGAATATACCAGAAATAAAATAAGGCATACGATTGTGCCGTCTTTTGAAAAAATCAATCCTATGGCAGTTGAGCATATTTTTTCGCTAAGCAGAATACAGGCAAGGGAAGACGCGTTTTTGCAGGAAATTTCAGAGCGTTTCTTAAAAAAATGCGTTAAGACTGCAAAAAACAAGATTTTGCTTGATTTAACAACGTTTTTACGGTATAATGAAGCAATTCGTTTCAGGGTTTTAAAGCTGATTTTGCCGGAAAAAAAGTATAGTTTCCAAATAAACCTTATAATGGACAAAATTCTGGCTGCGGACAAGTCGCTTTACAGACTTTCTTCGGACTGGGTTTTTAGTATAAAACAGAATAAAGCCGTATTTGAAAATGTAAAAATCTGAAAATAGTTGTTTCTAAAAAATATGTTTGTCATACTGGCGAAAGCCGGTATCCACGTTGTTTTCAAATTTATAAAATAGAAATTATAAAAATGGATTCCGTTTTTCAACGGAATGACATGGACCCGGCAGGGTTAAATGACAAAAGAGAATAAACGTATAATAGAAGTCCTTTTTTCCGAAAACTTAATAAGCAAAAGAGTGTCTGAAATCGCAAAACTTATCTCTTGCGAATATGAGGGCAAAAAACCTCTTGTTATAGGCGTTCTCAAAGGCAGTTTTATTTTTTGCGCGGATCTGATAAGAAAATTGAAGTTTGACTGTCAGGTTGATTTTATAACATTGAGTTCTTACTGTGGAACTTCATCCGGAGGTAAGGTTAAACTTATAGCAAACCTGAAAGAACGAGTAAAAAACAGGGACATTATAATAGTTGAAGATATTGTCGATACAGGAATAACTCTGGATTTTTTGCTTCAGCAGCTGCTTTTGCAGAAACCGAAAAGCGTTAAAACCTGCGTGCTTCTTGATAAAAAGCCCGCAAGAATTAAAGAAGTTCCGGTTGAATATTCCTGCTTTGAAGTAGGAAAAGAGTTTGTTGTCGGATATGGTTTGGATTATAAAGGTTTTTACAGAAATCTATCGTATATCGGAATATTAAAAAGCGTTAAAGCTAAAAAGAGAGGAAAGTAATGAAGCAGAAAAGCCCGTGGTTTATCTTTTTTTGGATAACCTTGTTTATCATTATATTTATGCTTATGAATAATGCCAAGCAAAGGAATCAGGAAGTAGAGCTTGACTATTCGCAGTTTAAACAGAATATAAAAGCCGGCAATGTTTCTAAGGTAGTCGTTTCCCAGAGCGAAATAAGCGGACAATTTAGAGATTCGGACGGAACTTTAAAGAAATTTAAAACTATTCCTATGGACGATCCGAATCTGGTTAAAGATATGGAAGAAAATAAGGTTCTTGAATTTTCAGGAGCAAAAAGAGGCTGGTTTGTTCCCATTCTTTTTAACTGGGGTCCGGTAATGCTTTTAATCCTTTTCTGGCTTTGGATTATGCGCGGCATGGCGGGCGGCGGCAAACAGGCAATGGCTTTCGGAAAAACAAAAGCTAAAATCGCGACAGGTGGAAAAGTAACTTTTAAGGATGTTGCCGGATGCGATGAAGCCAAAGAGGAATTGCAGGAAATAGTCGAATTTTTAAGAGATCCGAGAAAGTTTCAAAAGCTCGGAGGAAAAATTCCTAAAGGCGTGCTTCTTTTCGGCGCTCCGGGAACCGGAAAAACTTTATTAGCCAAAGCTGTGGCTGGGGAAGCGGGAGTTCCGTTTTTTTCCGCGAGCGGTTCGGAGTTTGTTGAAATGTTTGTAGGCGTAGGCGCGTCAAGAGTAAGAGATTTATTTGACCAGGGCAGAAAATCCGCGCCTTGTCTTCTTTTTATAGATGAAATAGACGCTGTCGGCAGACACAGATTTGCCGGTATAGGCGGCGGACACGATGAAAGAGAGCAGACTTTAAATCAGCTTTTAGTTGAAATGGACGGCTTTAATACAAAAGAAGGAATTATTTTAATTGCCGCTACTAACCGAGCAGACGTTTTAGACCCTGCGCTGCTTCGTCCCGGCAGATTTGACAGGCAGATTGTTGTGCCCAGCCCCGAGTTAAAGGACAGAGAACAGATATTGGCTGTTCACGCGAAAAAAGTTAAGCTCGGGAAAGACGTTGATTTAAAAATAATTGCCAGAAGAACGCCCGGTTTTGTAGGAGCGGATTTGGCAAACGTTATAAACGAAGCTGCGCTGCTTGCCGCAAGAAATAATCAGGAAGCCATCAGTATGAAAAATCTTGAGGAAGCCATAGACCGCGTTTTTTCAGGTCCCGAAAGAAAATCTATGGTAAGGTCTAAAGAAGAATTGAAAAAAACCGCTTATCACGAAGCGGGACATACATTGGTCGCGAAATTTTTACCGGAAACGGATCCGGTTCATAAAGTCACCATAATCCCGAGAGGCGCTTCTTTGGGACATACGCTTCAGCTTCCGGAAAAAGATAAACATATGCTTTCAAAAACAGAGGCGTTAAACAGAATCGCCATATTATTCGGCGGACGCGCCGCGGAAGAAATAGTTTTTAACGAACTTACGACCGGCGCTTCAAACGATATTTCGCAGGCTACCAAGCTTGCTAAAAGAATGGTTATAGAGTTTGGAATGAGCGAAAAAATAGGACCGATTGCTCTTGATCAGGGAAGCAGCGAGGAAGTTTTTCTCGGCCGCGATATTTCAAGACAAGTTCATCTTTCCGAAAAAATGTCAGAGATGATAGATTCCGAAATTAAAAGGATAGTTGACGGCGGACTTAAGACCGCTACCGATATTCTCTCAAAAAATAGAAAAATTCTTGACACTATGGTGACTTATCTTTTGGAGAGAGAAACGCTTAATTCCGACGATATTGACAAAATAGTAAAAGAGGAACCTTTGCCTCCTTTGGAAAGCGCAGAAGTGAAAACCGATGAGCCTAAAAAAGAAGCGGAAATTATTGAGGACACGACAAGTGAAAAAATATAAATTTGACGAACAAAAAGCAAAGAAAGCCGTAAAAATGCTGCTTGAATCTTTCGGAGAAGATTTAAACAGGGAAGGCATACGCCGTACGCCCGAAAGAGTGGCTGAATTTTATAAAGAAGCTTTGTCCGGAAATAACATTGACCCTTTAAAACTTGTTTCCGTTCATTATGCCACTGAAGATCATGAAGAAATTGTTTTGGTAAAGGATATACCTTTTTATTCTCTTTGCGAACATCATCTTTTGCCGTTTTTCGGTAAAACTCACATAGCTTATATCCCAAAAAAAGATAAGATAATAGGCGTTTCAAAGCTTATAAAGCTTGTTGAAGTTTTCGCAAACAGGCTGCAGTTGCAGGAAAGGCTTACAAAGCAGATTGCCGATACGGTAATGAAGTCTGTTATGCCTCACGGCGTTATGGTTGTAATGGAAGCTGAACATCTTTGCATGACAATGCGCGGCGTTAAAAAGCCGGGCTCAAAAGTGCTTACTTCCGCGGTGCGGGGAGCATTCTTAAAAGATGTGCGAACCAGAAGCGAAGCTTTATCTCTTATGAGACAATAGTCTAAGGAAATAGAATGCTTGTTAGAAAAGCCGTTATAGACAATTTTGATGACGCATTAAATCTTGTTAAAAAGACCGGCTGTGACGCGCGCGTTTATAAATTGCTTGCAAAAAAAGCGGTGTTAAATCCTGTTATAATCGAAAAACTGGATAACAGGGCTGCAAATATTTTAAAGCAGGAAGCGCTTGCCTGCGGAGCTGACGCCGCGGTAAACGAAAATGTCAGCAGGTTTAAGAAAGGTTTTTCGGATATTGTTTTGTTTGCGACAATAAAGCAGCTGGAAATTTTAAAAAATAAGTTTAGCCTGCAGCCTTTCGGGTTAAAAGAAATTTCGGAAAAGCTAAACGCTGTTATTTTAAATATTTCTGCCAGCGAAAGAATGTTCAGATTTAAAAATTCAAAAATTACTTTTGGAAATCCGGCGGTAATGGGCATAATAAACATGGATCCGGATTCTTTTTCGGGCGACGGGCTTACAAATTCTGAAGACGCTCTTAAACAGGCAGTGGAATTTGAAAAAGACGGCGCGCAAATAATAGATATAGGCGCAGAGTCCTCAAGACCGGGCGTTAAGCCGGTTGACGCAAAAACAGAGATACAACGGCTTATTCCGGTTTTAAAGAAAATAAAAAAAGCCGTTAAAATTCCGGTTTCGGTTGACACTTATAAATACGAAACAGCAAAAGCCGTCCTTTCCGAAGGCGCCGATATAATAAACGATATTTACGCTTTAAGGCATGGAAAAGAAAAACTAGCAAAGCTTATAGCGGACAAGAAAGCCGGCTTTATACTTATGCATATGAAAGGAACGCCAGAAAATATGCAGAAAAGTCCGAAATATGAAAACTGCACCTCAGAAGTTTTTGAATTTTTGGAAGAACAAAAAAAATACGCAGAGAGTTTCGGCATAAAAAGTGATTTTATAGCGGTTGATCCGGGAATAGGTTTTGGCAAAACGCTTGCACACAATATTGAACTTATAAAAAATATGGATGTTTTTTCTTCTTTAGGCGCAGTAGTCGCGGGAGTGTCTCGTAAAAAATTTTTAAGGATTCTTTCAGGCGAAAAACAAGCTTCATTTGTCGCGGCTAATTTTCTTGCTGCTTGCCGCGGAGCCGATATCATAAGAGCGCACGACGTAAAAGATACGGCTGCCGTTTTAAATTTACTAAATCAAATATAAGGAGATTATAACTAAGATGGAAGCGTTTAGAGACATTTACAGTTCTTATATCGTCAATATTTTAGACATACTTATCCTTACGTTTTTGTTTTATAAAGCTATTTTATTTATTAAGGGCACTAAAGCTATACAAATAATCCTAGGGATTTTGGTTATTTTGGCTTTGACCGTTATCGCCAGAGACGTTTTGCATTTAAAGGCGTTAAGTCTTCTTTTAAATAATTTTTGGTTTGCCGCCGTTATTATTTTTACCGTAGTTTTTCACCCGGAAATAAGAAACTTTTTAGCGCCGATAGGCGGTCATGTCCGCGGAACGGGAACGGGAATTAAAGACAGGAACGCTCAGGAAATAGTCGAGGCAAGCGAAGATTTAAGCGTCGCTATGACGGGCGCTCTTATAGCGATTGAAAATGACGTAGGCTTAAGAAATTTTGCCGAAACCGGCGTGGCGCTTAACGCTAATGTTTCTAAAGAGCTTCTGCTTTCGATTTTCAAAAACAAGTCGGCGCCGCTTCATGACGGGGCTGTAATAATAAGCCATGATAAGCTTGTGGCGGCAGGATGTCTTCTTCCGTTAAGCAACGATATGAACGTTAAAATATTCGGAACCAGGCACAGAGCGGCATTGGGCTTAAGTGAAATAACCGACGCTATAGTAGTAGTGGTTTCCGAGGAAACAGGACAGATTTCCGTAGCTTATAAAGGAAGACTCAGAGGCAATATAACCGTTCAGAAATTAGCCGAAATAATAAACTCTAACGGTCAGGTATTGGAACAAAAATGAAAAAATTATTCAATAAAATTAAAAGAAACTGGCATCTTAAACTTTTAGCTTTCGGGCTTGCTGTTGTTGTTTGGATGCTTGCCATTTACAGGTAAAACAAATGAAACTTTTCGGAACTGACGGAATAAGGGGAGATTCTTCAAAATTTCCTTTTGACAACAAAACTCTTTTTATAATAGGTAAATCTGTCGCGGAAATATTAAAAAGTTCCGCTTCAAAAATTCTTATAATCCGAGATACGAGAGAATCCGGAAAAAGAATACAAAGACATTTGGCAAAAGGCATATTGTCTTCCGGAGTGAAAACCGTTTTTGGCGGAGTTATGCCTACGCCTGCGGCTTCATTTTTGGTTAAAAAAGAAAAATACTGCGCGGCGATAGTGATATCCGCCTCGCATAATCCGTATAATGATAACGGTATAAAAATATTCAATTCAAAAGGCTCAAAACTGGCTGACGCTGTTGAAAATAAAATTGAAAATAAAATACAAAAATATCTTTCAGACTCCCGCATTGACTCTGTTTCCATAACAGTGAAAGAAGATAAGTTTCTTTTAAAAGAGTATGAAAATTTTATAATAAAAGGCGCTGGTAAAATTTCGCTTAAAGGAAAAACTATAGTTGCCGACTGCGCAAACGGCGCTTCTTATAAATGCGCGTCCGAAGTGTTAAAAAAACTCGGCGCTAAAGTAATTGCCTTAAATACAAAGCCTAACGGAAAAAATATAAATTTAAATTGCGGAGCGCTGCATCCTGAAAATGCCGCAAAAGCTGTAAAAAAATATAAAGCGTTCTGCGGTTTTGCTTTTGACGGAGACGCGGACAGGCTTATATGTATAGATGAAAACGGCGAAACAAGAGACGGTGATTTTTTTCTTTCGTCCATGGCGAAACATTTGAAAAAAAACAAGAAATTAAAAAATAATATCCTGGTATCTACCGTTATGGCAAATACAGGACTTTTTAAAGCTATGAAAGAGGAAAGTATTAAAGTTGTCGCTTCTAAAGTCGGCGACAGATATGTTTTGGAAGATATGAAAAAGTATAAAGCGTCGCTTGGCGGAGAACAATCGGGACATTTTATTTTTAATGATATTTTACAGACCGGCGACGGACTTTTAAGCGCTGTTCAGCTGCTTAAGGCGTTAAATGACGAAAAAAAGACTTTATCTGAGTTCGTTTCAGGTATTGAAAAATATCCTCAGATTTTAATCAACAAAAAAGTATCCGAAAAAATTCCTATTGAAAAACTGCCGGAGTCACAAAAACTTATTGAGAATTATAAAAAAGAACTTTCAGGAGACGGTCAGATACTTGTACGTTATTCGGGAACTGAAAATCTTTTGCGCGTTATGCTTGAAGGAAAAGACAAGAACAGAATAAAAGAAATTGCCGAGAAAACAGCTGATTTTATATGCGGGGAAATAAATGATAAAACTGGGCGTTAACATAGACCATATTGCCACAATAAGGGAAGCAAGGAAAGAAGGTTTTCCGAGTATTATAGACGCGGCGGCGGCTTGCGAAAAAGCGGGCGCTGACGGTATAACAGTTCATCTCAGGGAAGACAGACGGCATATACAGGACAAAGATGTTTACGGTTTGAAAGAAACGCTGCGTACAAAACTCAACCTTGAAATGGCGGCAAGCGAGGAAATGGTCAAAATAGCTTTAGACGTGAAACCTCATTTTGTATGTCTTGTTCCGGAAAAACGTCAGGAACTTACAACCGAAGGCGGGCTTGATGTTGCAGGACA
Source organism: Candidatus Endomicrobium labiotermitis (assembly GCA_009778965.1). Lineage (GTDB taxonomy): Bacteria > Elusimicrobiota > Endomicrobiia > Endomicrobiales > Endomicrobiaceae > Endomicrobium > Endomicrobium labiotermitis. Next base: position 8,900 of record WRFE01000035.1, on the reverse strand, counting down.
AAAAGAAAAACTTAAAGACATTATCGCAAGGCTTAAAGAAGCCGGAATAACCGTAAGTATGTTTATAGACTCAGATATAAATCAAGTGAACGTGTGTTCGGAAATATCCGCTGATGCAATAGAAATACATACGGGAAACTATGCTCGTCTTTTTAAAGAGTCCGGAAAAAGTTCGCAGGAATTTAAAAATGAGTTAAAAAAAATTACTGACTCGGCTTTGCTTGCCGCTTCCAAAGGGCTTATTGTCAATGCCGGGCACGGTCTTGATTATGACAATGTTGAAAAAATATGTTCTATAAATGAAATGAATGAATTTAATATAGGCTTTTCCATAATATCAAGAGCCGTATTTACGGGTCTTGAAAAGGCTGTTTTCGATATGAAAGAGCTTATAAACAAGAAGGTATTATGAAACTTACAGTCGCTATTCCCGTATATAACAGAAAAGAAATATTGGAAATAACTAAACGTTCCCTTTACGAATGTAATAATGTTGATAAAGCCAAAATTATGGTTTTTAATGACTGCTCTACGGAGTTTGACGGCGCGTATCTTAAAAATTTGTTTGATAAATATGATGTCGAAATCATAAACAGAGAAAAGAATTTAAGAGCGGACGCAAATACATATTATATATTACACGATTTTTTAGCTTCGGATGGAGACGTTTTATTTATTTGCGATTCGGATTTATTGCTGCGGCCTGATACAATAGACTATATTTTAAATAATTTTCCTAAAACTGACGGTTTTTTGAGTCTTTACAATTCCCGCCTGCATGAAGATTTATGTTATGATGAAGATTTTGTATATAAAAGGGATGTAGGTTTTGCCGGTATATGCGTATCGAGAAAACTTCTTGAACTGTTTGTAAAAAAATACGATAAACCGGCTAATGCTCTTGACTTTAAAATGTCGGAATATTTTATTACTTCAAAGATTCGTCTTTTGGCGGCAAAAAAATCTTTGGTCCAGCATATAGGATTTTACGGACAAAATTGCAAAAATATGTTTGAAGAACTGGCGGAAAACTTTGTTCCGTTATCGGATTACAATAAAGATATTATTAATAAATATCTTCCGCCGGAAAAAGTTGTTGAAATGCAAAATGCTTTTATAAAATATCTTTTGTTTCAGGATAAATACAAAAGACACGGCTTTATGGTTCATCAGCCTCACAAATATTTCAAAAATAAAATTTTGTCCTCTAAATTAAAAAAGTATTATGCTTCAAAATATGCAGTTAAATTTTCTGAAACAGTAGTGTTGTAGAAACTAGACAAAAGGATAAAGTATGGAAAAGATTGTATGCAAAAATTATGATGAAGTGTCGCTTTTGGGTGCAAGCATTTTAGCAAAACGGATTAAAGAAAATCCGAAAAGCATACTGGGTCTGGCAACCGGTTCTACTCCTGTGGGAATGTATAAAGAATTGGTAGATATGCACAAGAAAGACGGTCTTGATTTTTCCGGTATTCAAACGTTTAATCTGGACGAATACTATCCGATAAAAAAGAGCAATGACCAGAGTTATGATTTTTTTATGCGTGATAATTTGATTTCCCATATTAATATTAAGAAAGAAAATGTGCATATACCAAACGGCGAAAGCGCTGATCCTGAAAAGGAATGCATTGCTTATGAAAAAATGCTGGCGCAAGCCGGCGGCGCGGACATACAATTGTTAGGGGTTGGTATTAACGGTCATATAGGCTTCAATGAACCGGAAAACGATCTTAAGCTTGCAACGCATCTGGTTTCTCTTACACGCAGCACTATAGAAGCTAATGCTCGTTTTTTTAAAAATATTGAAGACGTTCCGACCAGAGCTCTTACCATGGGCATGGGAACGATTATGAAAGCAAAATCGATTCTTCTGATGATTACCGGCGAAAATAAAGCTTTAGTAGCAAAAAAACTTTTTTCCGGAGTTGTCACTACAGAAATGCCGGTCACATTTTTAAATCTGCATCCCGACGTAACAGTAATTTTGGATGAAGCAGCCGCAAAACTGCTATAACGACAATTAATAATGAATAATTAATAATTGTTGAGTGTCGGCGTTGCCGAAACTTATTATAAGTTTTCGCGAAGCGAAAATACATAAATTATTAACTATTAATTGCTAATTATTAAATTTTCGTTAAAGAGGTTTTATGTATATTGGCGTAGACATTGAAGAAGTTAAAAGATTTGAAAAATACGTGAAAGATAAGATTTATCTTGAACGTGTGTTTGCCGATGAAGAAATATCTTACTGTATGCCTAAAAAACGGCCTGCCCAGCATTTGGCGGCGCGCTTTGCCGCAAAAGAGGCAGTTTGGAAAGCTTTGAGCGCAAAGAATAAAAACCTCGTTGTAACAGACATATCAATAAAAAATACGCAGTCAGGGAAACCTGAGGTATATATCAAAAATAAGCGGTATAAAAAAATAGATGTTTCTCTTTCGCATACGGACAAATATGTTGTTGCGGCGGCAGTAGTCTTTTAACGGCAATTACGAATTCCAAATTACGAATTACGAAAAAATTATTGTCGTCATTGCGAGCCTGCAAAGCAGGCGTGGCAATCCAGGGTGTCGGAAAGATAAAAAATGAAAGCAAACTTTTCTGAATTCTATTTAAAACTAAAAAGAAAACCTGACAGTAACAAATATGACTATGGACATGTTTTGGTTATAGCAGGTTCAAAATATATGCCCGGGGCGGGGATTTTATGTTGCAACGCGGCGATGCGTACGGGAGCAGGTCTTGTAACACATGCCGTAAAAAGCGATTCTTTAAATGCTGTTTACTCGCTTTCTAAGCCCGAAACAATGTATTTTGTTTACAAAGACGCGGATGATATTTTAAAATTTATTTCCGAAAGAAAAGTTTCATCTGTTGTAATAGGTCCCGGTCTTGAAAAAAGTGAATTTCTTTATAAATTTGTAAAAAGAATTATTTGTTCAATTGAGATTCCCGTTATTTTAGACGCAGGCGCGATTTCCTGTCTTAACGAGAATTTTGAATTTTTAAAAAAATCAAAAGCCCGTATTATTATTACTCCTCATGAAGGCGAGTTTGCTAAGCTTTTAGGTAAAACCGTTTCTTATGTTAAAGAAAACCGAGAGAAATTAACTGAAAATTTTGCCAAAGAAAACTCGCTGATCTGTATTTTAAAAGGGAATAAAACTCTTGTTTCAGATGGGAAAAGATTATATAAAAATAATTCTGGAACGCCCGCAATGGCTACCGCAGGAAGCGGGGATGTTTTAAGCGGTATGACAGCGGCTTTGTATAATACCTGCGAAGATTTATTTGAAATATCTAAGTTTGCGGTATATATTCACGGTTTGGCAGGTGAAATAGCGGAAAAAGACAAAGGAATAGGAGTTATCGCAAGCGATATTATTGAAAATATTCCTTACGCGCTAAGAGGAGGAAATAAATGACTACTGAAAAAGAAATAATCCAAATAAGAAGATATTTTCATAAATACCCGGAACTCAGCGGCTGTGAATTGAATACTGCAAAATTTATAGAATCTAAATTAAAAGAGTATAAAATTCCGTATAAACGTATTGGTAAAACAGGAGTTTTAGGAATTATTAAAGGCGTTAAGCCTGGAAAAACTGTTGCGTTAAGAGCGGACATGGATGCGTTGTCTGTTCAGGAAGATAACTCTGTTGAATATAAATCTAAAAACGCAGGAATTATGCACTCTTGCGGACACGACGCTCATATGGCTGTAGTGTTAGGCGCGGCAAAACTGTTAAGCCGCAATAAAGCTGCTTTAAACGGGAATGTAAAATTTATTTTTCAGCCTAGCGAAGAAACTTCCGCGGGCGCGAAAAGCATGGTTGACGGCAAAGTTTTGGAAAATCCGAAAGTTGATGTTATTCTGGGCGTTCATGTCTGTCCGTGGATAGAGTCAGGCAAAATCGGTTTGAAATACGGCGCTATGATGGCTGCTGTGGATAAACTTAATATAGAATTTGAGGGTGAAATAGCCCATGGCGCTTATCCTCATTTGGGAAAGGACGCGTTAGTCGCTGCTTCCGCTTTTATAAATTCCGTTCAAACCATAATTTCCAGAGAAGTAAACCCCGTTGATCCGGCGGTTATAACGTTTGGTAAAATTAAAGGCGGAGACGGTTACAACATAATATGCGAAAATATAACGCTTGACGGTACGGTCAGAAGTTTAAACGCTAAAACCAGAAAACTTATAAAAGAAAGTATTTTAAAGAAATTGAAAGCCGTTGAAATTGCTTACGGGGTTAAATCTAAAGTTCATTATCTGGCTGTGGGCAACGCTTTAGTTAATGACAAAGTAATTACGGAAAAATGCAGGAAAGCCGCGAAAGAATTTTACGGTAAAGAAAATGTCGTAATTTTGGAAAAACCGTCAATGGGGGGGGAAGATTTTCCGGAATATCTTGAAAAAGTTCCCGGGAATTTTATGTATATAGGCACATCTAAAAACAAAGCCACTTCTTACCCGTGGCATCACAGCAATTTTAATATTGATGAATCCGCTTTGCCGAAAGCCTCGCAGTATCTTACCTTTTGCGTTCAAAAGTTTTTATCGGAATGAACATTTATAATTAAAGATAATGACGCAAAAAGTTTACATTTATATTGGAATTTGATACAATTCTAAAGTTGTTAAAACAAAAAACATAATCAAAAATAAGGAGTCGCAAAAATGGCATTTGTAAAAAAAGCAGTAGTAGAACAGTTTAAAACGCACGCTACCGATACTGGTTCACCCGAGGTTCAGGTTGCGTTGCTTACTACGAGAATTAAATATCTTTCAGATCATTTCCAGAAATTTCCGAAAGATTTCGGTTCAAGAGTAGGCTTTCTTAAAATGATAGGACAAAGAAGAAGATTGCTCGATTATTTAAAGAAGCACAATAAAGACAGCTATTCAACGTTGATTAAAAGTTTAGATCTCAGAAAGTAATCTGAGTCAAATAAAAAATCCCGGTCTGCTCAAAGGATGCAAAGAAACACCGTTAACGACAATTACGAATTCAAAATTACGAATTACGAATATTGTAAAAATGTGTTTGTTTGGATCTTTTGCGCGGCGAACCGGGGAAATGGAGCGTAAAAGTGGAGTATTTTAAAAAAGAAGTTGAAGTAGCAGGAAAAAAATTTATTATTGAATCGGGAAAGCTTGCAAAACAAGCCAGCGGTTCGTGTACTGTAACAATCGGAGAAACTACGGTTTTAGTTAACGCCGTAGCTTCAAAAGACCCTAAAGAAGGCATAGATTTTATGCCTTTGACAGTTGATTACAGAGAAAGAACGTATGCCGCGGGAAGAATTCCCGGCGGCTTTTTTAAAAGAGAAGCAAAACCAAGAGACAGCGAAATTCTTGTCAGCAGACTTATAGACAGAAGTATAAGACCTCTTTTTCCGGAATTCTGGAGAAACGATACACAGATTTCGTCTATAGTGCTTTCTCATGACGGGGAAAATGACGCGGAAGTCGCAAGTATTATAGGAACCTCAGTAGCTCTTATGATATCTAACCTGCCTTTTTACACGCCGATAGGAGCTGTAAGAATCGGCAGAATAAACGGCGAGTTTATAATAAATCCCACATTAGCCGAGCAAGACGCGAGCGATTTGGATTTGGTTGTAAGCGGAACCGAAGAAGCTTTGACAATGGTTGAAGCGGGCGCTTTGGAACTTTCCGAAGAAGAAATGCTTACGGCTTTAAATCTTGCCAGAGAAACCATAAAAGGAATCTGCGCTTTCCAAAAAGAACTTCCGAAAAAAGAAAAAATTCAGGTTGCGGAACCTCAATATAACGCGGCTATGAAAGCGGATATTGAAGCTGAAGCAATCGCGAAAGCCGAGCAGGGCGTAACAATTGCAGAAAAAGGCGAAAGAGATGCATTTTGGTCTGATTTTAAAAAAGACATCACAAAAAGAATGCTTGAAAAATATCCTGAAGAATTAAAAAGCAGGATTGATGCGATTCTTGAAAATATATTTTACGTTAAAGCCAGAGAACTTGTTTTAAACAAAAGAGTTCGTACAGACGGAAGAGGTTTGGAAGATATCAGATCTATTTCTATTGAAACGGCGCTTTTGCCCAGACTTCACGGTTCGGCTCTTTTTACAAGAGGCCAGACGCAGGCTTTGGCAACAGTAACGCTTGGCACGCCGGGCGATATGCAGATTATGGACGAGCTTGCCGGCGAATATAAAGAACGTTTTATGCTTCATTATAATTTTCCGGGTTTTGCTACCGGCGAAGCAAAAGGCGAGCGTTCAACCAGCAGAAGAGAAATCGGTCACGGAGCTTTAGCAAAAAGAGCTTTGAGAGGGATACTTCCTTCCGAAGAAGATTTCGGTTATACAATAAGAATAGTTTCAGAAATATTAGAATCTAACGGTTCATCGTCAATGGCGTCGGTTTGCGGCGGTTCGCTTGCGTTGTTTAACGCGGGAGTGCCCGTAAAAGCAAGCTGCGCGGGTGTTGCTATGGGTCTTATGAAAGAAAGCGATAATTATGTTGTTTTGACTGATATTATGGGAATGGAAGACCATTTGGGCGATATGGATTTTAAAGTCGCCGGAACAAGAAAAGGCATAACAGCTTTGCAAATGGATATAAAAATTTCAGGACTTACAACGGAAATTTTAGCGCAGGCTTTAGATCAGGCAAAACGCGGAAGATTTTTTATTTTAGATAAAATGGACGCGGCAATTTCTGTTCCAAGCAACACTCTTTCGGATTATGCCCCTAAAATGGCAACTGTTATGATTCCTCCGAAAAAAATCGGCGAACTTATCGGTCCCGGAGGAAAGAACATAAAGAAAATTCAGGAAGAAAACGAAGTGAAAGTAGATATAGAAGAAAGCGGCAAGGTGTCTATATCTGGTATGGATTCCGAAAAAGTAAACAAAGCCAGAGACATTATTGAAGCTTTTACGGCAGAAGTAGAAGTAGGCAAAATATACCACGGCAAAGTAGTAAGGATTATTGAAATCGGCGCGTTTGTAGAAATACTTCCCGGGAAAGACGGTATGGTGCACATTTCTCAGCTTGCTGACAGCCATGTGAAAAAGGTTGAAGACGTCGTGAAAGTAGGCGACGAAGTTACCGTTAAAGTTTTGAAAATAGACGAAAAAGGCAGAGTAAATTTAAGCATAAAAGCAGCTAAATAACGGCAATTACGAATTCAAAATTACGAATTACGAATAAAATTATAATATAGTTGTTGTCGTTGATTCGTAATTTGTAATTAGTAATTTGAAATTGTCTTAATCAAAGGGTTTAGAAATGCCAAACAATGACATTAAAAGCAAGGTAAAATCTCTTTACGAAATAATGAAAGATGAAAAAATTAATGAATTGGAAGTCAATTCCAAAGATTATAGCGTTACTATTAAACGTAAAGACCCTAATGAAGGCATGATGGTAATTCCTGCGCAAAAAACTGCGGTAAAACCTGTTGCCGTAAAGTCCGAAGAAGCTCAAGCTGCAAGCCCTGAGTCTAAAACTTCCGGCGAAACAATAAAATCTCCTATAATGGGTGTTTTTTATCAGTCGCCTTCTCCGGCATCTCCTGTTTTTGCGAAAGAAGGAGACATCGTAGAAACCGGTAAAACTCTGTGCATAATAGAAGCGATGAAAGTTATGAATGAAATAAAAGCGACTTTTAAAGCAAAAATTGTAAAAGTTTTAGCAGAAAACGGAAAGCCGGTAAATTCAGGACAGGATTTGTTTGAAGTTGAAAAAGCATAATAGTAGAAGATAAGATGATGAGAGGATGAGAAGGTGGGAAAGGGCAAAGTCTTTGCTCAACCTCCCAACATCTCACCTTCCCATCTTCTAAAAATACGAGGGAAGATATGTCGGAAATTACAGACAGAGTAGGATATGCGGCAGGGGAAATATGGAGATATTTGTCGGAAAACGGCGAATCTACTCCGATAAAAATAAAAGCGAATTTAGGTTTGTCGAATACAATGCTTTATCTTGCTTTGGGATGGCTCGCCAGAGAAGATAAAGTGAATATAGTACAGTTTGAGTATAGTTATAAAATTTCGTTGAAATAAAATTTGCGCTGTCATTGTGAGGCGTGAAGAGATGACGCAATCCAGAAAGCTAACCCTGCGGGCTCTTTGCTCAGGGTTCTAACTACAGTATAACCTCTAGATTGCCACGCTCTTTCAGAGCTCGCAATGACCAATAGCAGATCCTCAGAGGGTCTTATCAGTGGGAAAAAAGAAAGCTAAAAGCAAAAAACAGAATAAAAAAAATCCGGAAAGAAACAGGGAAGTTATATCCCTGTTTTTTGCTTTGGCGGCATTTATAAGCGCCTATGCGCTTATTATTCCTGAAAAGTCCGGCATTGCGGGCAATGCTTTTAGTAATGTTATGTTTCAGATGTTCGGTTCTGCTGCGTATCTGCTTCCTGTAATTTTGCTTTGGTATTTCATTATTCATATCAGAAAATCAGTACAATTAAAAGAAAAAATCGATTTTTTATGGTCAGTGTCAGCGCTTGTTTCCGGAGCGGTTTTATCTTCTTTTTGTCTTTTGTTGTTTCAGTTAAACGCCAAAGGCGGATGGATAGGCGAACAGCTTTATCCTTTCTTTGAAAGGCTGTTTGGAGTATGGCTTGCCTTTTCAATTATTCTGGTAATATTTGTTTTTTGTATGACGAGGTTATTTAGGATTTCAATAAGTTCATCAATATACAATTTTTTAAAAGGCCTTAAAGAAGATGTTCAAAGCATGAAATCCGACAAAGAGGTTTTGCAAAAACCTAATATCGCGGAAAAAAAACAGGATGTTAAACCTATTGCGGAGCCTGAACCGAAAAAGCTTGAACCGATAAAACCCAATATTGTAAATAAAATCGAAAAAGAAGAAAAATCGGTTAAGG
>WRFE01000034.1 GCA_009778965.1 Candidatus Endomicrobium labiotermitis | reverse complement strand
GAAGATTCTCTGCGCGTCTTTCATCCAAATATCTTTTTATAACCGCAAGGCATGTATCTCCGATAGGGACAATGCGTTCTCTGTTTCCTTTTCCTGTTACGGTAACCGTATTTGATATAAAATCTATATTTTTTACATTGAGGCTCATAAGTTCTTCAATACGCAGTCCGCAGGAATAAAGAAGTTCAATCATTCCTCTGTCGCGAAGCGCTAAATCCGGTATTTCAAAAAGGGAACGCATTTCGTCTTCAGTCAGAAATGACGGAACTTTTTTTTCTTTTTTTGGACTCGACATATTTTCCAGAGGGCTTTTTTCTATAGAGTTGTTTATTATCAGAAATTTATAGAAACTTCTCAGAGAGGCAAATTTTCTTGTAAGCGAGGCTTTGCTCAGTTTTTTTTCGTTAAGTCCTCCCATATATTCTCTGAATATATGTTTGTCAACTGCAGAAAAGCCTGCTTCTTTATTGCGCAGAAATAAAGCAAAATCCGATACGTCGGTTTCATAGGCTCTTAAAGTATGAGCTGAGAAATTTCGTTCGGCTTGAATATATTTCAAAAAAGATTCTATTTCTTTTTTTTCTGTTTCGCCGATTTTTTGGGTTTCACTGAAGAATTCGTTTTCGCCGGTTTTTCGGCTGCTTCTTTTTTCTGTGTTATCCATTGTAAATTCCTGCATTTAGGGAATGCCGAACACGTGAGAAACGGTCCTCTTTTTCCCTGTCTCTTAAGCATAATCGAACCGCATTTTTCGCATTTCAAATCAGTCTTTTCAGGTTCGGGCTTCATTACTTTGTTTCCGTCTTTGTCTATTGTATAGGTGGTTTTGCATTCTGGATAATTTTTGCATGCGAGATACGATTTTCCTCTGAATCCGACTTTTTTAATAAGAGGATTCCCGCACTTATCGCATTTCATATCAGTTTCTTCCGGTTCCGGAGCCGCTTTTCCGTCTTTTCCCAAAGCTATGATGGTTTTGCATTCCGGATATCCGGAACAGCCTAAAAACTGGCCTCTTCTGGAGTCTCTTACAACCATAGGTTTTTTGCAGTTCGGGCAAACTTCTTCACTTTTTTGCGCTTCGACTTTTTGTCTTTCAAGATTTTTTTCGGCTTCTTTTAAATCTTTTTCAAAAGGTTCGTAAAAATTTTTTAAAACGTCTTGCCACGCGATTTTATCTTCGGCTATTTCGTCAAATTTTTCTTCGATTCCGGCTGTAAATTCCACGTTTATGATGTTTCCGAAATGTTTTTTCAGAACGTCATTAACGACTATTCCCAGGTTTGTCGGGAAAAACTTTTTGCTGTCAAGACGGACATATAATCTGTCCTGAATAGTTTTTATTGTCGGCGCGTAAGTGGAAGGTCTGCCTATGCCGTATTCTTCCAGTGTCTTAATAAGACTGGCTTCATTATAACGCGGCGGCGGTTCGGTAAAATGCTGCTGGGGAAGGAGCTGGTTTAAATCCAAAGCTTCGCCTTCTTTTAATTCCGGAAGCTTTGATTCTTTTTCATCTTCGTCTATGTTATAAACTTTCAAAAATCCGTCAAAAACCAGCGTGCTGCCGGAGGCTCTGAAAATATAGTTGTTTGCGGAAATGTCAGCACTTACCGTATTGTAAACCGCGTCGGACATCTGGCTTGCCAAAAATCTTTTCCAAATCAAATCGTAAAGTTTAAACTCGTCAGAAGAAAGATACTGTTTTATAGCCGCAGGCGTTCTGTAAGGGGAAGTCGGTCTTATTGCTTCGTGGGCTTCCTGCGCTCCTTTTGATTTTGTTCTGTAAAAGCGAGGATTTTCGGGCGTAAAATTTTTGCCGTACTGTTCGCCTATAAATTTTAAAGTTTCGTTTTGAACGCTTTTGGCGACGTTTAAAGAATCGGTTCTCATATAGGTTATAAGCCCCGCGGAAGAATCTCCTCCGACATTTATTCCTTCATAGAGTTTTTGTGCGACCATCATTGTTTTTGACGCTGAAAATCCTAAGCGTCTTGAAGCGTCCTGCTGCATGGTGGAAGTAGTGTAAGGGGCATAAGGCGAACGTTTGCGCTGTTTGGATTCTACCGAATTTATAATATATTTCGCACCGTTAAGCTCTTTTAATATCCGGTCGCTTTCTTCTTTGGTTTTAATCGAAAGTTTTTCAAACTTTATGCCGTTTTTTGAAGCAAGAGACGCTGTAAAAATATTTTTCGCGTTATCTTTTTTGGAAAGTTCGGCTTCTATACTCCAGTATTCTACCGGAACGAAATTTTTTATTTCTTCTTCCCTGTCGCATATTATCATAACGGCCGCTGACTGTACTCTGCCGGCCGAAAGACCGATTTTTATTTTTTTCCACAGAAGCGGGGAAAGTTTATAACCTACAAGTCTGTCCAAAATTCTTCTTGCCTGCTGGCTGTCAACCAGAGCCATATCAAGTTTTCTGGGATTTTGTACGGCTTCTTTTATTGCTTCCGGTGTTATTTCGTGAAACGTTATTCTTAAAATTTTGCTGTCAGGCAAATGGAGGGCTTCCTTTAAATGCCAGGCAATTGCTTCTCCCTCGCGGTCAAAGTCGGTTGCCAGATAAATTTTGTCGGAATCTCCCGAATACTTTTTTAAATCGGAAATAGTCTTTTTTGCCTTAGCGATATTTACGTAAGTCGGTTCAAAATTATGGTCAATGTCTATGCTGAGTTTGCTTTTGGGCAAATCCCTTATGTGTCCGAAAGAACTTTTGACCGTAAAATCCTTACCTAAAATTTTAGAAATAGTCTTTTCTTTAGCAGGTGACTCTACTATTACAAGATATTTAGCCATGATTTTTTTCCTTTTTATTATAAATTTTTAATTTTGCTCTGTTGTTCTAACTGCTGTATAAAATTGTCCGGGTTCTGCTTTTATAAGCCCTTCCAGTTCTAGTTTGAAGATTATAGCAGAAGTTTCCGGAATTTCAATGTTTAATTTTTGAGCTATGATATCCGAATGTAATCCATCATCAAAGGTTTTTATAAGGTCCAAGACTTTTTGCTCTGTTTGCGAAAGCGAAACCTCAGGTTTTTGGGTTTCCATACCGCTATATATATTATAGGTGTAGGCTAGCTGCTCAAGAATGCTTTGCGGCGTTAATGCCGGAAACGCGCCGTCTCTTATAAGGTCATTAGTCCCTTTTGAAAAAGCAGAGTAAATATTTCCAGGTACCGCAAAAACGTCTTTTCCATATTCGGCTGCAAATTTCGCCGTAATTACCGCGCCGCTTTTTTGCGCGGCTTCAGTTACCAGAGTTGCTTTTGAAAGAGCGGCTATAATTCTGTTTCTTCTTGGAAATGTCCACAAATCAGGTTTTTGTTCCAAAGGAAACTCACTTATGACAGCGCCAAATCCTGGTATTTTTTCCTGAAGGTTTGCGTTTTCAGGCGGATAGTTAAACAAAAGCCCGTTTCCTAAAACCGCTATGGTTCTGCCGTTATTTTTCAAAGCTGCCGTATGCGCTTCCGTATCTACGCCTCTTGCAAGCCCTGAGATTATTGTTATGCCTTTTTTGGCAAAATAACCTGCGAATTCGCTTGTAACGTTTTTTCCGTAAATTGTGGTTTTTCGCGAACCAACTACGGCTATGGAATTAATATCTTTTTCTGTCATATTGCCTTTAAGATATAAAGCAACAGGTCTGTCCGCAAAATCATTCAAAACTTCCGGGTATTCCGCATCATTAAACAAAATGATATTTATATTGTTTTTTGCCGCTTTGTCAACTTCTTTTTCAGCTTTTCCCGAGTCTTTTATTCTTAGAATTTCATCAGCGGTTTTTTCGCCGATTCCTTCAATTTGTAAAAGATTCCGTTTTGAGGCATTAAGGGCCGATTTCGCGGTTCCGAAAGCTTCAATAAGCTTTATCAGGCGTTTATAGCCTATGTCTGCTGCCAGAAAAAGCTTGAAAACCGATAATTTTTCTTCATTCATAACGTCTTTTCCCATAGTTTAAAGTTTAACAGGAACACTATTTTATACAAATTATTAAAATTTTGTCAAAACTTTTCCTATTTTGTTTTATTTGCTTTGGCGCTGAATTGCAATCGTTCGTATTTTTTAAGCAATTTCAACAACTCGCGATAAATAACGACTTTAAGGTTATCGCTCAAACAGTTGAAATTGAATAATCTTAAAAAATACTCACTCATAAACGCAATAAGGCGCCTGTCGCAAACAAAACCCTGTTTTTAAAGATAACACAACCTTAATTTTAAATATTCTGTGTAGAATCAAAGTCTAGACAAGAGTGTTGTGCCGCATACACGCGTCTATGAGCGAGAATTTTTTAGGGGAAGTCGGCGAGGACTGTTTGAGCGCACAATATGCGCGCACTGCCAAAGGCAGAGATTGTCGTTTAATCTCGTTCCACAGCCGCCTAAAAAATGCGAGAGAATGCGTGTCAGCGGCGGGCGTTTTTGATTACTTTTTGCGCTCGTGCAAAAAGTAATTAGGGTTCGGGGTGAAGCGCCTGAAAAATGTTTGACTAATAAGTCCAAAAAATATAAAATCTATGTGAAAATTGAATATATATTTATCTTTTATAGGAGGAATGCTGTAATGAGTGAAAATTTAAGCTCTAAAATAAAAGGCGGTAAAAAAAATACTTCGGAAATAAACAAATCGGGGCTTCCTGATTCTTATGATGAAACGAAAGTGGTTTTGCTTCCCAGAGATCCGGTTTGGATATATGTTTACTGGGATATTTCTAGCCACACAAAAAACGAATTTTTAAAGAAATATAAAGATGTTTTTGACCCGTCATCCATATCCGTAAGGGTATATGATGTTACAGATGTTGCTTTTAACGGTTCAAATGCTAACAGATATTTTGATGTTAAAGTAAACTCCAACGCTTTAAGCTGGTATATAAATGTAGGTGAATTTAACCGTTCATGGTGCGTGGATTTGGGTTATGTTTTGAAAAACGGTGATTTTGTGACAATTTCACGTTCTAATTCCATGGCTATGCCAAAGCACGGCGTATCAAATGTTACGGATGAACAGTGGGCTCTTTTACAGATTGAATTTGAAAAGCTTCTTAAAATATCCGGCGCAGGCGGCTTAGGGAAAAGTTCTTACGATTTGGTAAAGCTTATGCGCGAACGCTGGGAAGAAATAACAAAACTTCCTACAAGCGGAGTTTTGGGCGGCGCAAGTTCCTCTCTGGTCAGAAAAAAAGAGACCGTTGAAACCGAAACCGTAAAATCAAAAGAAAAAACGTTCTGGCTTAAAGCTGATACTGAAATAATAGTTTACGGCGCGACCGAACCGGATGCGACGCTTACAGTTCAGGGGAAGAATGTTCCTTTAGCGCAGGACGGCTCGTTTACTTTGAGATTTTATCTTCCTGACGGTGAACAGAATTATCCTATAGAAGCAATTTCTTCCTGCGGCACAATGTCGCGGAGAATTACATTCAACGTTAAAAAAGAAACAAAATGACAAAAGCAGGCTTTTAATCCTATCTTTTGTCATCCCCGAATGTTTTAGTCGGGGATCCATTTTAAAAAATAACGTGGATTCCCGTTTCCACGGGAATGACAGATTGAATCTAAATTAACATCTATTTTTGAGGTATAAATGGAACCTAAAGGTTATTGGTGTTTACAGCTCCACGCTCATTTGCCTTATGTCCGTCACCCGGAATATCCGGATTTTCTGGAAGAAGACTGGCTTTACGAAGCGATTTCAGAAACCTATCTCCCTTTGCTTTCAGTATTTGAAAATTTTATAAACGACGGTGTTGATTTCAGACTTACGATGACTATAACTCCGTCTCTCGCAAATATGCTTGCCGATCCTCTGTTGCAGTCCAGATACTATGAAAGACTGAACAGTCATATAGAACTTGCCGAAAAAGAATTGTGGCGTACAAGAAGCCTTCCGGAATTTCAGCCAGCGGCTCAAATGTATGAAAGACATTTTAAAGAATGTAAAAGGCTTTGGGAAAAATACGACGGTAATATTTTACGCGGTTTTAAAGAACTTCAGGACGTTGGAAAAATTGAAATTATAACTTGTTGCGCTACACATGGTTTTTTATCTCTAATGGATAATGAAAAATCCCAAAAAGCTCAGATAAAAATCGCTTGTGACGATTACGAAAGACATTTCGGAAGAAGACCCAGAGGCATATGGCTTGCCGAATGCGCTTATAATCCCGGTATAGACAAACTTTTAAAAGAGGAAGGAATAAGATTTTTCTTTCTTGAAGCGCACGGAATTTTATACGGAACGCCGCGTCCAAAATACGGCGTGTTTGCTCCCGTGTATTGCCCGAGCGGCGTAGCGGCGTTTTCAAGGGATATGGAAACGGCTCATCAAGTCTGGAGCGCCGAGTCCGGATATCCGGGAGATCCCGATTACAGAGAATTTTACAGAGATTTGGGATACGATTTAGAATATGAGTATGTAAAACCTTACTTACATTCTGACGGCGAAAGAAGAAATATCGGTCTAAAATATCACAGAATAACGGGAAAGGTGGCGTTAAATGAAAAACAGCCTTATAATCCCGAATGGGCAAAAAGCAAAGCCGCGGAACACGCGGGAAATTTTTTGCATAACAGAATAAAACAGGTTGAATATTTGTCGGACGTTTTAGGAAAACAGCCTCTTGTTGTGTCAATGTACGATGCGGAGCTATTCGGGCACTGGTGGTTTGAAGGTCCGGATTTTATAAACTTTCTTTTTAGAAAAATGCATTATGACCAAGATGTAATTAAGCCTATGACGCCGATTGAATATCTTGATAAATTTCCTGTAAATCAGGTTTTAACGCCGGCTGCGTCATCCTGGGGAGATAAAGGTTATTACGAGGTTTGGCTCAATACGTCTAACGATTATATTTACAGACATTTGCATAAAGCTGCGGACAGAATGGTTGAACTTGCCAATCAGTTTCCGGAATC
Organism: Candidatus Endomicrobium labiotermitis; assembly: GCA_009778965.1. GTDB lineage: Bacteria > Elusimicrobiota > Endomicrobiia > Endomicrobiales > Endomicrobiaceae > Endomicrobium > Endomicrobium labiotermitis. The sequence goes on along the minus strand of WRFE01000034.1, from coordinate 14,809 downwards.
TTCGGGAATATTGGAAAAGGCATTAAATCAGGCGGCAAGAGAACTGCTTTTGGCGCAGTCTTCGGACTGGGCTTTTATAATGACTACGGGAACTATGGTCGAATATGCGGAAAAAAGAACGCGCGATCATATTGTAAATTTTACAAATATTTACAATCAGATAAAAGGAAACTGTATTGACGGCGGATACATAGAGGATTTGGAAAGCAGAAATAATATTTTTCCGGAAATTAACTACAGGGTTTATAAATAATTATGGTTATAACTATTATTTTAATCGTTTTTGCGGCTGTTTTTACCGGACTATTCGTCTGGGTGGAGCATTCACGCCGCAAAGCTGCCGTGCGTGAGGAAGCTTTGGAAAAGCAAATCCTAGGACTTAATGAAAAGATTCAGTTAAATGCCATGGATTTAGATAATCTGTTGGTGATGCTGGTAGGTCTTCATGAATTTGGAATGTCGGCTACCGATATAATGAGTAAGGAAGAATTGGTTGAATCCGTAATAGAAGTCGCATGCAAACTTATACATTCCGACGCCGGTTCTCTTATGCTTATTGATCAGGAGAATAATGAACTTTATATTGCTGCGTCAAAAGGCATTCCGGCTGATGTCGCAGCTGCGGTAACCATGAAAATCGGACAGGGTATAGCGGGGCGCGTTGCGCAGACAGGAAGACCGATTTTTTGCGAAGACATAGAGTCCGATATAAGATTTTTAAGACCCAATGTCGGCGACAGATATCAATCCAAGTCATTTATATCCGTTCCGTTGAGGGTAAAAAACAGGGTTGTCGGCGTTTTAAATATCAATGCTCCGCGGGAAATTAAAAATTTTGAAGACAGAGACGTACGCCTTTTGACAATTTTGGCTGATCAGGCTGCTATGACTCTGGAAAATATAGAGCTTTACAATAATTTGCATAATTTTTATTTTGAAATGATACAAACGCTCGCGCGGGCAATTGACGCTAAAGATTCTTACACTTTTGACCACGCCGACAGAGCAAGGCATTACGCAAAACTTATTGCCGAAAGAATGCATTTGCCGCAGGCTATAGTCCGTCATGTAGAATTTGCGGCGCTTATGCACGATATAGGTAAAATCGGCATAGAAGATCATATACTAAGAAAAAAAGGCAAGCTTACTTCCGAAGAATTTGAAGTTATAAAAAAACATCCTGTTATAGGAAATAAAATAATTTCTCCCGTGGCGTTTCTCAGACCTGTTGCTCCGATGGTTTTGTATCATCAGGAATGGTATGACGGAAGCGGTTATCCTGAAGGACTTATCGGCGAAGAAATCCCGCTGGGTTCAAGGATAGTTGCCGCTATAGATGCTTATGACGCTATGACTTCGGACAGACCTTACAGAAAAGCCCTTCCGAGAGATTACGCGATTTCCGAGCTGAAGAAAGGCGCGGGTACGCAATTTGATCCGAATGTTGTTGACGTGTTTGTCAATATTTTAAAAGACGAAAGCCTGAATTAAAGGCAAAAGGCAGAAGATGAGATGTCAGGAAGTTGAGATGTTGAGTAACGACGAAATAATTGTGTTGTTGCCCAACCTCACATCTTCTCATCATCCCAGCTTCTATTTTTATTATGACCGGAATTTTATATGTTGTACCTACTCCGATAGGAAATCTTGAAGATATTACATTGAGAGCGATTCGCATTCTGAAAGAATGCGATTTGGTCGCTTGCGAAGATACTCGCCAAAGTTTGAAACTTCTTACGTATTTTGAAATTTCAAAACCTTTGGTGAGTTTTTATAGTTATAACCAGCAATACAGGCTGCCTCAGATAATTAATAAGCTTTGCGGCGGACAAAAAGTTGTTTTGGTTTCAGACGGCGGAACTCCGGCGATTTCCGATCCGGGATATGTTTTAGTTAAAGCCGTTCTGGAAAAAGGGATAAAAGTTGAAGTTTTGCCGGGAGCAAACGCTGCAATAACGGCTCTTGTCGGTTCAGGACTTCCTACCGACGGTTTTATATTTTGCGGTTTTTTAAAAAGAAAACCGGGGAAAATGAAAAAAGAGCTTTCCGAATTTTTGCATCTTGAAAAAACCATAGTTTTTTACGAGTCGCCTCACAGAATTTTAAAAACTGCGGAAATATGTATGGAAGTTTTCGGCGAAAACGCACAAATGTGTTTGGCAAGGGAAATAACAAAGAAGTTTGAAGAATTTATAAGAGGAAGCATTAAAGAAGTGCTTGAAAACATAAAATCGAGAAAAGAAATTCTGGGAGAGTTTGTAGTTTTGGTTTATCCGCAATCAGAGTTGAAAGGAGCAAGTAATGATTAGGGCTGCGATAGTAGGTATAACCGGTTATACGGGCGAAGAGCTTTTAAAATTTTTGTCCAAACATAAGGACGTAACAATATCAGGTCTTTACGGCAGGAGTACATCCGAAGTAAAAGATTTGAAAGATATTTATCCGCAATTTTCGAATTTGAATTTAAAAATAGAGCCTCTTGACGCTCAAAAAATAGCGGAAACAAGCGACGTTGTTTTTCTTGCCTTGCCGCATGCAGTGGCTTTTGAGGTTGTTCCTCTGCTTTTAAACGCTGGCGTAAAAGTTATAGATTTATCTGCGGATTTCAGGATTACAAATCCCGATGTTTATGAGAAATGGTATAAAGTCAATCATACGGCGAAAGAGTTCATAGAAAAAGCCGTTTACGGTTTGTCTGAACTTAATGCGGACAAAATAAAAAACGCGTCGCTGATCGCAAACCCTGGATGTTATCCGACTACGGTTATTTTGGGCTGCGCTCCGGCAATAAAAAATGATATTGTCGATTTGAACGGAATAATAATTGATTCCAAAAGCGGAATATCAGGCGCAGGCAGAAAAAGCACGCAGGAATATTACGAAAAAGAACATCCGAATTTCAGGGCTTATAAAATTGCCGGCGGTCACAGGCATGTTCCGGAAATAGAACAGGAACTTTCGATTCTTTCGTCGCAGGACGTAACTATAAGTTTTACGCCGCATATTATTCCCGCTGAAAGAGGCATGCTTTCAACAATATATTTAAATCTTAAAAAGAAAATATCCACCGCGGAAATTATAGGAATGTATAAAGAATTTTATAAAGGAAAACAGTTTGTAAAAATTCTTGATGAAGATATTATGCCCGGAATTAAAGACGCGGCAAACACAAACTATTGCGAAATAGCCATGAAAGTCGACGAAAGAACAAACAGGCTGACTATAGTTTCCGTTATAGATAATTTAGTCAAAGGCGCTTCGGGCCAGGCGGTGCAGAACATGAATATCATATTCGGGCTTAATGAAACGGAAGGGCTTATTTAACGGCAGAGAATAGATAATAGAGTATAGAGATTCGCTTTCGCAAAATGTCGTTAATTATTAATTTTTATCTATTACTTATTAATTGTCGGTTAACAGGGATAATAAATGAAAAAATATACAGTTCTTTTTCTTGCTTTAGCGTTCATATTATTTTCAGGCGGCGTATCTTTTGCCGAAAAAAGACCGGTAAATCTTAATTCAGAAGAAGATATAGCAGATCTCAGAAAGGATGCTGAAAGAGGCGACAGGGGAGCTCAATACGAGCTCAGCATGGTTTACACTATTAAACAGGATGGTAAAGAAGCTCTTAAATGGCTTACAAAATCCGCTGAAAACGGTTTTGGCAAAGCCCAATATACGTTGGGTAATTTATATTACAGCGGAAGTAAAGTAGTAGAGAAAGATTATATTGCAGCTTTAAAGTGGTTTAGCGCTTCAAAAGAAACCAGCTATAAAGGCAGAAGCGTTGATGATCTTATAGAGAGCAGTAAGCAAAAAATAGAAGAGCAGAAACGAATTATTGAAGCAAACAGAAAGGCTGCCGAAGCAAAGAAAATAGCAGCGGAAGAAGCAAGAAAAAAAGCCGCGGCAGAAGCTAAAAGAAAAGCAGCGGAAGAAGCCGAAGAAAAAGAGAAAGAGCGTTTAGCTGCGGAAGCAGCTGTTTCGGTTGAAATTCTTGAAATTCCCGGTGAAGAATCCGATGATATTTCTGTTCAGCAGTCTGCGAAAACCGAAGTTAAAAGTTTTTTACAAAAAATGAAAGAAAAAGTATTGAAATGATGATCTGCTGTTAAGGAGAAAAACAAAATGCTTCCAAAAGGATTTAAAGTCGGCGGGGTTCGCAGCGGTATTCATAAAAAAGAAGGCAAAAAAGATTTAGCATTGTTTATTTCGGATGTTCCGTCATCAGCTGCCGCGATGTTTACAAAAAGCGTTGTTAAAGCAGCGCCGGTTTTAGTTGATATTGAAAAAATAAAAAAAGGCGGGAAATTTTCGGCAATTGTCGCGAATTCCGGCTGCGCTAATGCTTGTACAGGTTCCCGCGGGAAAAAAGACGCCGAAGAAATGTGTTCTTCCATAGAAAAGCATTTCGGATTAAATAAGGGTTCCGTGTTATGTTCTTCAACAGGGGTTATAGGGCAATATTTAAATATGCCTAAATTTAAAAGCGGGGTTAATCTTTTAGAAAAAGCTTTAGGCGTTTCATTCAAAAACGAAGAAGAAGCTGTTTTAGCAATAATGACTACCGATACTTTTATAAAGAAAGCGCACAAAAAAATTAAAGTTAAAAACGGCGAAATTACAGTGTGGGGCTGCGTTAAAGGCGCGGGAATGATTCATCCGGACATGCAGGGACTTCACGCGACAATGCTTTCTTTTATTTTAACCGACGCGGAAGTTGAAAGCAAATCTTTACAGAAAATTTTGGAGAAATCCGTGGATGATTCTTATAATTGCGTAAGCGTTGACGGCGATACATCCACAAACGATACGGTTATAGTTTTGGCAAACGGCCAAAGTAAAACAGGTAAACTTTCATCTTCGGATATGAAAAAATTTGAGGAAGCTTTAAATGAAGTAACTTTGTCGCTTGCCAAATTGATCGCCAAAGACGGCGAAGGCTCTACAAAATTTGTTGAAATTGAAGTGAAAAATACCAAAACCAAAAATGACGCAAAAAAAATCGGCGCGACAATAGCTACTTCTCCTTTATTTAAAACCGCGGTTTTCGGCGCAGATGCCAACTGGGGCAGGGTTCTTGCCGCGGCAGGCAGGGCAGGAGTGAATTTTAATCCCGATAAAGTAGATATTTATATGGGCGGCATAAATGTTTTTAAAAACGGCGCGGCATTAAATTTTTCGGAAACAAACGCTAAAAAAGCGCTGCTGAAAAAAGATATAAAAGTTGTAGTTGACTTGAAAAGCGGAAAAGCCGCTTCAAAATATTACACCTGCGATTTTTCATATGACTATGTTAAAATCAATGGGGATTATAGAAGTTAGTAATGAAAAAAGCAATTAAGATACATCATAAAGATAAAGATTCGCATAAACAGGCGGCTGAAATAATAAAAAAAGGCGGTGTCGCTGTAATTCCTACGGAAACCGTTTACGGGTTTGCTGCTGACGCTTTCAATATTGAAGCCAGAAAAACAATATATAAAATCAAAGGCAGAAACTTTAAAAAGCCGCTTATAATAATGACTGCGGATATTGAAAGCGTAAAAATTTTAACGGATATTCCGGAAAAAGCCTTAAAAATAGCAAAAAAGTTTTGGCCCGGTCAGCTTACTTTGATATTCCCGACTACAGAACTCGGGAAGATTTTGTCCGGCGGCAGGGACAATATAGGCGTAAGAATACCGGATAACGAATTTATGTTAAGGCTTTTAAAAGAAATAGGTACGCCTTTATGGACTACTTCAGTAAATTCCTCGGGTGATAAAAGCGCCAAAGAATTTGACGAAACCATGAAATTTGAAGAACTTGTGGATGTAATGATAGACGGCGGCAAATGCGAATTTTCTTTTGAATCCACGGTAATAGATATGGTAAAATTTCCGTATATAGTAATACGTAAAGGCTGTCTTGATACAAACGAAATTTTGAAATACATATAAAAAGACAATTACAAATTACGAATGACGAATTACGAATAAAAGGCAGAACAAGAAATGTCGTTTGCAGTTGATTCGTAATTTTAAATTTGTAATTCGTAATTGCAGTTAAAAGGAGTTGGCAATGGAAAACGTAAAAAAAGTTGACAGTGAAATTTATGAAGTTCTTGCAAATGAGCTTAAAAGACAAAGAGATACAATAGAACTTATCGCTTCCGAAAACATTACTTCGCAGGCGGTTATGGAAGCTCAAGGCTCTTGTCTCACAAATAAATACGCTGAAGGTTATCCGGGGAAAAGATATTACGGCGGCTGCGAAGTTGTCGACGTTGCCGAAACTCTTGCCATAGAAAGAGCGAAAAAACTTTTTAACGTAAATTTCGCGAATGTCCAGCCGCATTCCGGCGCGCAGGCAAACCTTGCTGTGCTGATTGCGCTTTTGAATCCCGGCGATACAATAATGGGCTTGAATTTGTCGCATGGCGGACATCTGACGCATGGAATGAAATTGAACGTTTCAGGCAAATGGTTCAACGTAGTTTCTTATAATGTAGATGAAAAGACCGGTTATGTAAATTACGATGAAATGGAAAAGCTCGCGAAAGAACATAATCCGAAACTTATTATAAGCGGAGCAAGCGCTTATTCAAGAATTTGGGATTGGAAAAGAATCGGCGAAATCGCGAAAAGCGTAAGCGCTTACCATATGTGCGATATGGCTCATTACGCAGGGCTTATTGCCGCGGGCGTATATCCGTCGCCTGTTGAACACGCGGACATTACCACCACGACAACTCACAAAACTTTACGCGGTCCGCGCGGAGGTTTAATTCTTACAAACAGCGAAGAACTCGCGAAAAAAATAAATTCCGCTGTTTTCCCAGGAGAACAAGGCGGACCTTTAATGCATGTTATAGCCGCGAAAGCAGTGGCTTTCGGCGAAGCATTGCAGCCTGCGTTCAAAGATTATCAGGTTCAGGTTTTAAAAAACGCGAAAGTTTTATCCGAAACTCTTGAAAAAGGCGGTTTGAAAATAGTTTCCGGCGGTACGGATTCGCATGTGTTTTTAGTAGATTTAAGACCTTTAAACGTTAAAGGAAAAGACGCTCAGGAAATTCTGGAAAAAGCGGGCATTACTTTAAATAAAAACGGAATACCTTATGACCCTGAAAAACCTATGATTACTTCCGGTATAAGAATAGGCTCTCCCGCGGTAACTACAAGAGGGATGAAAGAAGCCGAAATGATAAAAATCGCGGAAGCAATAGTAAAAGTATTGAAAAATGTAACAGACGAAAAAGTTATAGCCGAAGTCAGAGCTGAAATGCTTGATTTATGCAATAGTTTTCCGATTTATCAAGGATTGAAGTATTAATATTCGGCCGTCATTGCGGCCTCTGAGCCGCAATCTTGTTGTGAATCATAGATTCCGGATAAAGTCCGGAATGACAAGAGCCTAAGGAAGAAATAATAAAATATGAAAAAAATAATTTTGAAAGCAGGCGAAGGAAAGAGAGTTAAAAACGGGCATAAGTGGGTGTTTTCAAACGAGATAAAACTTGTTGAAGGCAGTCCGAAAGCCGGAGATATAGTATCCCTTTATGATAATGCCGAAGGTTTTATAGGAATTGGTTTTTATAATCCGCGTTCTTTAATTGCTTTCAGGCTTTTGACGGACAAAGAAGAAAAAATAGACGTTAATTTTTGGCAGAAGCGGATAGAAGAAGCGAAGAATCTTAGAGAAAAAATATACCCTAAATCAAAATCGTACCGCGCTGTTTTTGGCGAGTCCGACAATATGTCGGGCGTTATTTTGGACAAATACGGCGATTATTTCAGCGCGCAGTTTGTGTCTGCCGGAGCCGATTTATGCAAAGCCGATATATTACAGGCTGTTGTAAATGTTTTTAACCCTAAAGGCATATTTATAAGAAACGATATTCATTTAAGAACTCTTGAAAACGCAAATCTTAAAGCCGAAAATGAAGTTTTCTCAGGTAAAATTCCTAATGATATTAGTATTGAAGAAAACAAAAATAAATTTTACACTGATATAGTAAACGGTCAGAAAACAGGATTCTTTTTTGACCAGCGCGATAACCGTGAAAAACTTGCCAAATATGTAAAAGGACTGAAAGTCCTTGATTGCTATTGCCATACCGGAGCATTCGGCATATACGCAAAGCAAGCCGGTGCTAAAGATGTTGTGTTTGTGGATTCTTCAAGGCTTGCTCTTGAAACCGCGGAAAAAAATTATACGCTTAACGGTTTTGAAGAATTTTTGGGAATTGAAGCTGACGCATTGGCATACTTACAATCAAACGAAGCAAAATCCGGAAAATTTGATATAGTAAATATAGATCCGCCCGGACTTATCAAAAGCCGTAAAGATTTTAACGCGGGATTTAAACATTATGTTAAAGTTAATGAAGCTGCCATAGGGCTTCTTAAAAAAGGCGGAATACTTGCGACTTCGTCTTGTTCCCATCATTTGGATTTTATTAAATTCAAGGAAGTTATACACCAAGCTGCCGCTAAAGTTAAAAAAGAAGCTGTAATTTTGGAATATGGCTTTCAGTCAAAGGATCATCCTATTCTTCCCTCAATGCCGGAAACTGAATACTTAAATTTTGCGATAGTTTTGATTAAGTAAAATTTGTCATGCTGAACTTGATTCAGCATCTCATTTGTAAAAATCAGATTGCGGATCAAGTCCGCAATGACATAATAGAAAAAAGAAACTCCACGAATACAAATCTGTGGAGTTTCTTTTTTGTTTTATTAAAATGGATTCCGTATCAGGTACGGAATGACGGCATATGATTTCCTTATTTCTTCAATAGGCCAGAAGGAACTGACGGAACAAGCGAAGATGCTGCTTGTTTTTTTATCTCATTTTCTTTTTGTGTAATTAAATTTTTGACGCTGTCGATTTGTTTCTGAATATCCTTAAGTTTCGGATCTATTTCTGACTGTATCTTAGCTTTATATTTGTCTGCTTCAGTCTGTAAAACTTTCTTTTGGGTTTCCACATATTGATTAATTTCTTTTCTTATGGTTTCTTTTACGTCGCCTATTGCCGCGTTTAAAATATTGCCGAATCTCTGTCCTAAAATTTTATCTATATCGGAGGTCAGTGCAAAATTCAAACCGCTGTCTTTTAATATGCCTATTTGTGCTTCAACTTTCATGCTGTTTATACCCTGCCAAAGCATTCCCACATATTTTGATATGTTTTTATCTACTCCGGGGAACTCTCTAGCTGCGTCAAATGTAAGACCGTGAATGTATAAACCTGCTTTTGCGGTAAAGTCGCTTCCTTTCAATGTAAAATCAGCGGTCAGATTAGCTTTTGCCTGTTTGAAAGAGGGCGTATAATCCGTCTCAGGAATGCCAAGCCTTGCCGCGTCCATTCCTTCCATAACAAATAAAATATTATCTTCCGCGATATCGGTAAGTCTGTTGAATTTGCCCGACAAGCTTATTTTTTGATTTGTATCATCACCAGCTATTTCAAAAGTTGTGTTCTGTCCTATAAGCCTCTGGTTTGAAGTAATATTTTTAATAAATCCTTTAAATGTGATCGGAGTATTTTCTTTGCCTTCTCCTCCGGTAGTGCCGTTAATAGAGATATTGGCTATCCATAAAGACGGCAGGTTATTTTTTACGGGGAAAATTACATCTCTGCCTTTCATTCTTTCTTTGACCTGCGGTTTTACTTTTTCTTCTTTGCTCTTTTCCGGCATATACTTTCTGATAAGTTCCATATAATAAAGAACGGTGTCAACTCTGGTTACCCATATGCTGCCGAAAAGCATTCTGCTTATGTTTTTGATATCAAGCTGCGGTATGGATAGTTTAGATGCTATAGCGTCAATATCGCTGTTTATAAGACCCGGTATGTCGTTAAACATATTTTTTTGGTCGGTCGCATCTTTTGCGAGGCTTGTCTGTATTGCTCTTAAATCAGTGTATGTTTTTTCAAGTTCTTTCTTCTTGGCGTCTAAAGCCTGCAGATTATCTTTTAAAGCCGTAATGTCTGCCGGTGTTTTTATTGTTGTTTTTGATATTTTGTCGCTAAGAGCTTTTATTTCGTCAATTTGCGGCTGGACATTTATTGAATTTATGGTTTTTACATAGGAATCATATTTGCCCATAATATCAACGTAAGTATTCTGTATTCTGGCAACGGACTGGATGCCTGCCATATCAATGACGCTTTGAGGGGAAAAGTCTTTAAGCTGTCTTTGTATTTCGTCAAATCTTTGCACTCCGGGGAAAGCATTAAATTCTGCAATGGCTTGTTTTTGCGCTTCTCTCATGGTTCTGTCAAGAAAGCTTTCTTCGCCGGGCTTTTTCTCTTTTTTCTTTTTAGGAGGAAGTTTGTTTGAGGTTTTTCTTAAAGTATCCCATTTTAAACCGTCAACGCTCATATTGTCTATTATAAACCTTTTTGTAAGCAGCGGAGTAAAACGGACTTTGAAATTTATATTGTCAATGTCGAGGAGATTTCTGAATTCGTTATTTTTATCTCCGATTTTTATAGAGTTAACGTTTAAGGAAAGTTTTGTGAAAGTCGTTCTTACCGCCGCTATTTCAACTTTCGCGCCGAATGCCGTTTGTCCCGCGAAAATAAAAGCTCTTTTGAGATAAACGTCAAAATAAAAAATAAAGAAAACCAGTATTAACGCGATTATTATTGCTGTGGGAATTACAAAAGCAGTTCTGAATATTTTCATTTTTGTCTCCGTTATTTTAAAAGCGTGTGTGACAGAATGCCGGCAGTAAGGAGTTTTGTTATTCGCCATTTCGCGACTTTATCGCGCCAATGCGTTCTGTAATAAGATATGAAAATTCTTGCGCCGAAAAACACAGGGAGAAAAAATAATATTGCCAAAGTTATATTTCCCATAACGACAGAATTGTTAAATCTTGTGAAAGGAACAATCGCAACATTAAAGAGATAAGTCCATAAAGGTACAAGAGAATCAGCGTTTAAAACAAAAAAACCTATTTTGTCGGCAAGCGGGTCAAGCCCGAAACTTAGGATGCCGAATATTGTCCATGTTACAAACGCCGCCCCGATGTTTACCCGCAGTATCAGAATTAAAACAAAAAATATGAGTTTCATAAGAAATCCCGGCACCAGCCCCAGAAAAACCCCGAGCGCCGCGCCGAACGCTACTTGATTAGGCGATACGTCGGTCTGTAAAATCTTTAAAAGTTCTTTGATAATTTTTGCAAAAATCACGATTCCTCCGTTTTTTGTCTGAATTATCTGACTATATTTATTATTTCTTCAGGTTTTTCAATTATATAATCGGGCTTGAATTTTTTTATCTGTTTGATGTCCGAATAACCGTATAAAACCGCTATTGACGCTATGCCCGCGGCTTTCGCGGCTCTGAAATCGTTTTCGCTGTCTCCGATTAAAACAGTTTTATCGGGTTTTATCCCGGCTATTTTCATTAAATCAAAAACTGGTTTCGGGTCGGGTTTCTTTACTCCGGCAGTATCTCCTCCCCAGACCTCAATAAAATATTTTGAAATCCTAAGTCTTTTTACTATTTCTTGCGAAAAATCTTCAGTTTTATTTGAAAGAATTGCTTTCTTTTTGCTTTTAAGCGTTTTAAGAGTCTTTTCTATGCCGGGATAGAGTACTGTTGTGTCAGTAAGAGTCTGTCCGTAATGAAATTTGAAGCGTTTAAGAGCGTTTTTATGTATTTCTTTATCAGGCCCGGGAAAAGCTTTATCTATTAAAGCATTAACGCCGCTTCCTAAAAAAGAACGCACTTTTTTTACGGTAAGCGGTTTGCAACCGTATTCATTGCGGACCAGATTTATAGCAGAAGTTATGTCTTTTTGCGAATCTGCTATGGTTCCGTCTAAATCGAAAATAAGAAAATCATAGCCCATGTTAACAACCGGAAGTTGAGAAGATGAGATGTTGAGTAATGACTTTGTCTTTGCTTTTTCCCAACTTCTCATCATCCCATCTTCTAATCTTCTGCCTTTATATATTTTGCTGCCATTTTATAGATTCGGGAATATATTGTACTTCACCCGAATACTGCGGCAGAACTCTTATTGTATATCCGCAATGTCCGACCTTATCAGTTAACACTTTACCTTCGTATATGTATAAGTCGCCTTCTTTGGAGACAAGTCTCATTTCATCAATTTCCTGTTCGCTTACTACTTGTCTGGAATCAAGATAACCGCTGTAAATCTGTACGCTTACGTCATCGGGAGCTAAAGAACCGAGTTTAACTTTTGCCTGTACGGTAATACTGTTGGAAATTTTTATTTCATCTTTAATATTATCGTCGGAAAAAATAATTTCCACGGAATTCCAGTTTTTGTGTATATTTTCAGACCATATGGCTTTTTTCTTTGCTGCGCTGAAATTGTCTTTTTTTAGTTTTTCATGTTCAACCGCTGTGGATATATAAAATTTTCTTGTATATTCTTCTAACATTCTGTTTGTGTTGAAAACCGGTCCCAGGGTCTGCATGGAGTTTTTCATTTTTTTAATCCAGCCGCGCGGCAGTCCGTCAATTCCTCTTGTGAAATACAGAGGTATAATTTCTTTTTCGAGAGTTTCATAAATTGCCTTGCTTTCTACTTCATCCTGATATTCTCTGTCAGTATATTGATCTGTCGAACCTATAGACCAGCCGTTTTCGCCGTTGTATCCTTCGCACCACCATCCGTCTAAAACGCTGAAATTTATGACGCCGTTGACTGCGGCTTTCATTCCGCTGGTACCAGAGGCTTCTTCGGGCCTCAAAGGATTGTTGAGCCATATATCGGCGCCTTGCACAAGATAATGGGCTATGTTCATATCATAATCTTCTAAGAATACGACTTTGTAACGCAGTTCCGGATCATTGGACAAATTGACTATTTGTTTGATTATGTCTTTTCCGATATTATCCTGCGGATGTGCTTTGCCCGCGATTATTATCTGTACGGGAAACTCTTTATTTGTAAGAATTCTTTTTATTCTGTCTAAATCCCTGAAAATAAGATTTCCGCGTTTATAGGCGGCAAATCTTCTGGAAAAACCTATGGTCAATGCTTCGGGATCTAAAACTTCATCCGCGTAGCTTATCATTTTTGCGGAAGCGCCGCGTCTTTCAAGCTGGTGTTTTAGTCTTGCTCTGGCAAAAGAAACAAGTCTTTCTCTTCTTCTTTCGTGGCTTCTCCATATTTCCGCGTCCGGAATATGAGCTACTCTGTTCCATATTGTATGGTCAGCGGGTTCGTCTTTCCATGACGAGCCCAGATATCTGTCAAAAAGTCCGGCAAACTCGTAAGATATCCATGTGTTTGTATGAATTCCGTTTGTTATGTTTGTTATGGGCACTTCTTTTCTTGGCAGTTCAGGCCATATTCCTGACCACATTTCTCTTGAAACCGTCCCATGCAGTCTGCTTACGCCGTTGGCTTTGCTTGTGGTTTTTAAGGCAAGTATTGTCATTGAGAAATTCGAAGGATTGTCATTTCTTAGTTCTTTTACAGGCAAAGAACCAAGAGACAAGAAATCTTCTTTTGAGAGACCGAGTTTTTTGTACATGGGTTCGAAATATTTTAAAATTAAATCATTCGCGAACATTTCATTTCCTGCAGGAACCGGAGTGTGAGTAGTGAAAACGCAGCCGCTTTTTACAAGCTGGAAAGCTTCTTCCGTTGAAAGTCCGTCATCTTCGATATGGCCTCTCATTTTTTCAAAAAGCAAAAACGCGGAATGACCTTCGTTTATATGTATAACGCCAGGGTCAATGTTTAAGGCTTTAAGCATTTTTACTCCGCCTATGCCCAAAACTATTTCCTGGCGTATGCGCATTTCTCTGTCTCCGCCGTAAAGCTGACCGGTTATTTCTCTTACCTCTTTAGGATTTTTGTTGAAATCCGTATCCAAAAGATAGAGGGGAACTCTTCCGACCTGAAGTTTCCAGATTCTTGCGTATACTTTTTGTTTCGGCATATCTATGTCTATAATTAAATGGTTTCCGTTGTTATCTTTTACGGGCTGTAAAGGCATGCGGTTAAAATGATTTTCATTATATTCTTCCTGCTGCCAGCCGTCGAAACTAAGATATTGTTTGAAATAGCCGAATCTATATAAAAGACCGACTCCGACAAGAGGAAGCCCTAGGTCGCTTGCCGATTTAAGATGGTCTCCTGAAAGAACGCCGAGACCTCCTGAGTAAATCGGAATACTTTCGTGAATCGCGTATTCCGTGGAAAAATATGCGAATTGCATATTTGTATAATCAGAACATGAATCGGAAAACCATGTGTTCATGGTCATATATTTTTCAAGCTCATTTTTTACTCTTTCCATATGAGAAACGAAACTATCATCGTCGGAAAGTTCGATAAGTTTTTCCTGGCTTACCATGCCGAGCATTGCTTTAGGATTATGATAAGTGTCTTCCCACAAATCTCTGTCCATTCTTCTGAAAAGTTCAATAGCGTCGCTATTCCAGCACCACCACATATTATTTGCTATGGTAAGAAGAGGAGCCAAGACTTCGGGAAGATTGGGCACAACTACAAAAGGCTTAATGTTCTGGGTAAAAAAAGTTTCCTGGCTTTCGTTAAACATATCGTTGTTCATTTTCTGCTCCTTAAAAGACGTTTAATATTCTCAATATGATATTAAACTTTGTATTCTTTGTCAAAGACGATGTTTATGTTTTTTAACATAAAAAGCCGTCGGTGTTGCCGGCAGCTTTTTATACCAAATAAAAAAGGGCAGAGTATAAAAACTCTGCCCTTTTGAAAAAGTCTGAATTATTCGTAAATTATATCGTCGAGATAGATTACAAATCCGTTAGGATTGTCATCTTTGGAAGCTG
>WRFE01000033.1 GCA_009778965.1 Candidatus Endomicrobium labiotermitis | reverse complement strand
GAAGTTTTTCTTCTCCCATAATTCTGTAAACGTTTTCTACAACCACTATGGCGTCATCAACAACTATACCGATGGCAAGAATAATGCCGAACAAAGTTAAAGTGTTTATTGAAAAACCCATTATCATCATTCCGGCGAAAGCGCCTGCTATGGAAATAGGCACAGCAATACACGGTATAAGCGTCGGGCGCCAGCTTTTCAAAAATAAAAATACAACCAAAAACACTAAAATTATCGCTTCAAAAAGAGTGTGCATTACTTCATTTATGGATTCGCGCACGAATACAGTTGAGTCTTGAACCACAGAATGTTCTAAATCCGCGGGAAACTTTTCGGCAAGTTCCGCCATTCTTTTGTTTATGCCGTCCGCTGTTTTTATAGCGTTAGCGCCCGGAGAAAGATAAACCGCAACAGCCATTGCGGGAACGCCGTTTTTTCTGCTTTCTATATCGTAACTCATTGCGCCAAGCTCAACCCTTGCTACATCGCTAAGCTTTAAAGTTGTCCCGTCAGGATTTGCCCTGATAATTATATTTTTAAATTCTTCCGGCGTTGAGAATCTGCTTTGCGCAATAATCGAATATGTCCTGTCTACTTCAACGGTAACCGGAGGCTGTCCGATTTTTCCGGCTGCTCTTTGCCTGTTTTGTTCCGCGACAGCCGAGTAAACATCGGCTGGTGTAAGGTTAAACTGTTTAAGTTTGTCAGGGCGCAGCCATATTCTTACGGCATAATCGCTTTTACTCATAAGAGTCGCGTCGCCGACGCCCTCAATTCTTTTTAGTTCGTCAATAATGTTTATAAGAACATAGTTTGCTATATAAACCAAATCGTAAGTATTGTTGGGCGAAGTAAACGCCATAAGCTGCAGCATTGTTGAAGATTTTTTGTTTACGCTGACGCCGTACTTACGCACTTCTTCAGGCAAAAGGTTCATAGCAGCCTGAACTCTGTTGTTTACGTTTATCATCGCCATATCGGGATTTGTGCCGATATTAAAATACACCATAAGGTTTAAATAACCGTTGCTGTCGGAAACAGAGTTCATATATATAAGATCCTGAACGCCGTTTATCTGGTTTTCCAAAGGAGTGGCGACTGTTTCGGCTATAATTTCCGCGCTTGCTCCGGGATATTGCGCCTGCACCGAAATAGACGGCGGCGTTAAATCCGGATATTGTTCTATAGGCAGGCTTCGCATAGCAATAATGCCCGCTATAAAAATTACAAGCGAAATTACCGTTGCAAATATGGGTCTTTCAATAAAAAATTTTGAAAACATCAATCCTCCAAAATCAGAAGATGAGATGGTGAGAAGATGAGATGTTGGGCAACCGGTTTGTCTTTGTTTTTACTCAACTTCCCACCTTCTCCCCTTCCCATCATCTTATCTGTTATCTTTTGTTTTATATTGTTCAGGCAGATCAAACTCTTTCATCTCTAATTCTACGGGTTTTCCAGGAACAACTTTTATTACGCCTTCCGAAACAACCGTTTCTCCGCCCTCAATCCCCGAAGTAATTATTGCAAGGTTACCGACATTTGTGTAAGTTACCGGAACCGATTTTACTATGTTGTCATCGCCAACTATGTACACAGCGGGACCTAAAGCCGTTTCCAAAATTGCGGTTTGCGGAACTATTACCGCATTTTTGTATGTTACTCCTTCAAGTTTAACTCTTATAAACCGCCCGGGCATCATAGTTCTTTTGCCTTCCGGATTCGGAAACTCCGCTTTCACTGCTATAGAGCCGGTATTTGCATCCTGCTTGTTATCAAGAAAAATAAGTTTGCCGTCAAAAGGATAAACTACGTTATCATCAAGTATTGCTTTCACTTTTACGGCTTGCTGTCCTATAGGTTTTTCCGTTGTAAGTTTGCCTGTAAAAAATCCTTTTTTAGCGCTGTCCGCGTGAGAACCCGGTATTGAAAAAGCCGCCTGCAAAGGATTAATCTGTATTATGGTTGTAAGAAGCCCTTTGTCGCCGGCCGCGGAAATAAGACTGCCTATATCCTGCATTGAAGCGCCGGTTATTCCCGAAATCGGAGCAACAACTTTTGTATATTTTAAATTGATTTCCGCATCTTTAAGATTAGCTTTGGCGGCTTCAACTTCCGCTTTAGCGCTTTCATAAGCGGCATTGGCGTCGTCATACTCTTTTCTGCTTACGGCTTCCTGCGCTAAAAGTTTTTTCATTCTGGAATAGTCGGCTTGCGCTTTTGTCAGCGCGGCGTTCGCTTTTGCAAGTCCGGCTTTTGCTTTATCAAAAGCCACTTGAAACGGTTCCGGGTCTATAAGAAACAGCTGTTTTCCCGCTTCTACAAATTCCCCTTCCTGAAACATTTTTGCTTTTAAAATTCCGCTGACCTGCGCGCGTACTTCAACTTCAAGCGAACCCGCGACCTGCGCCGGATATTCAATATCCCACGGAATATCGCTTTTTATACTTTGTATGCCTATAACTTTCGGAACAGCAGGTATTTTTTCTATGCCCTTGCCGCATGAAAAAAACAAAAAGGAAAAAAACGCAATTGCGCACAAATAAATTCTTAATTTCATAATGCCTCGCTTGCTTAGATTTACGACAAAAATATATAACGCTTATTATACAAAAAACAGAAGGAACAGTGAATAAAAAAATAATGGTTTAAAAAAGTTATTATTTTCGCAGTGAGAAGACAAAAAAACAATCTTTTTTAAACCATTATGCTATCAAGAATTCAAGAGTATTGACCATAACTTATTTAATTTTAAATACTACGCAACATCGGAATACGAATCATGAAGCTGAACCGCCGAATTATTACAATTCAGCGGTTTGCTTGTTAAATGCCATGAACCGCAGCCGCAAAGATAAGCGCGAATCGGAACATAATTTATATTTTCGTAATTTCCGGATTCCACAAATTTTAAAGCATGTTCGGCTTGTTTTTGGGTTTCATAATGCAAACACGATTTTCCTTTGTACAAACAATAAACTCCGTTTTTAATATGTTTTTCCTTATTGTAAACTCTTTTTTTCATAATATCTGCCCACCTTTTTTTAAATTTTAAGGGTTACTTTACGCGCAACCCCTGTAATCGCGACCGAGTTTTGCTGCTTACTTTCTTGTAAGAATTTCAACCAGCTTCACGGCTTCTTCAATAATTTTTATAATATCTTCTTGGTTCATTTTTTGTTCCTCCTTTTCATTTTTGCTTTTTTAACGAACTTTTCTTGCATGTTTTGCTATTGCTATTGCCAAACCTATTGCTGCCAGAATAATTTGCGGCATAATTTTGTTCCTCCTTTTTTTATTTACTTTCTCTGCTAAACCTAAAAAATTACAGGCGGATTAAATATCGTCTTAATAAGCTTATCCATCATACTTTGCCTCCTTTTGTTTTCTTACATTTCTGCTATTCAATAGTGCTGACCAAACAAAAACTTGACACTTTTTGCTACTTATAACGGCAAAAAAAGAAAAACTCCCATATACTTTCGCAAAGGCTCTGCCCTTACAGTAAGTATATAGGAGTTTATTATTAAAAACTTGACACTTTTTTAAATCTAATTTTTAGATTTTAAAACATTTGATACGCCTGTCTCTCTTAATCTGCGGCTTGCGTCGGTAAAGCATCTGCCGAAACGCTTTGCTGTTTCTACAATATACGGAACTTTATGATTTGTTTTAAAATTGTTAAAAATATCGCGGTCAATAAAATTTTCATTTTCCAGCAGATTGCAGATTGTTTTATCGTCAAAACGGCATTTATTAAGAAATTTCAAACAAGCGCCTGTAAACAAGGCGGAATCGTATTGTTTTGTTCTTTCTTGGCTTTTGTCATAAATACCGGCTATTTGTTTTATTTTTTCTTGTATCAAAAATATAAATTCGCTGTCAGAATCTATATCGATCGATTTATCTTCCGCATCATCGCCATACTCCGCTTCATCTCCGTCTTGAAACTCTTGCTTGTAATTTAAAGACGCAACGGGATTATTCATTCTGATTAATTCTTTTACTTTTCTAACCGAAATTTTAAGATATCCGGCAACTTCTTCTATTTCTTTTTCATTAAGTGTTTGCGGAGATTTTGCTTCGCTTTCATCATCCTGACGCGTTTTTGAGAACGCTATAATAGCTCTAATCAGTTTCTGATTTGAACGGCTGACGCTCATCCCGCCCCTGGCTTTAGCCGTTGTTTCCTTTCCGTGCATCCGGTTAATGTTATTTTCAACCGATTTTTTAATATAATCAAACAATTTTCCTTCTTCGGGCAGGAATGTTTCTATAGAATTATTCACCGCGTCAATCACTTCGTTGTTATATTTAAAACTATCGCCGTCAAAATACTCTTTTGCCCGAAAACGATATTGTGTCGCGTAATCATAAAAAAGCTTTATAAGACGGATATTATACCGTTTATAATCATTACTTTGTTCTATTATATTTACTTCACGCTGAATATCTTTTTTATTCATTTTAAACCCTGTTTACAAACATTGCGTAACATTTTGTTTTTTATTCGGGCTTTACTTTTTTATCAACCTGTAAAATTTTATTAAACATTTCTTTGGCTTCTTGGCTGTTTTTGCAAGTAATCGTATTGCTTAAAGAATTTAAGTAATACAAATAGGTTAAATCATAAATGGCATGATGTTTGCTGTCGTTCCAATCTTTTTTTCCGTAAATCACATTGCATATTTTCGCGTTGCAATACTTTTCGGCAAAGGTTAAAGCATTAAACACCAAAAAGGGCAAAGGTTTTGTCCCGAACGAAATATCGGCATAAACTTCAACGCCGTCTTCAATTTCGGCAAACATATTTCCGAGAAATTCTTCATTAGCTTTACGTGTTTCTTCGGAATACTTATCAAGAAGAACATATTGAATTGAAGCGCCTATATTTTTGTTAACCTTATCAAGCTCTTCAATAAAATCCTTTTCATAATGCTTATCATCTTTCTGTTTTTCTTTTAACATAACAACTTTAATACTGTCTTCTTTTTTCATATTTTTAGCCAAAAATACATTTATCGCGAACATTACTTCCTCTTCATATTCAAGAGCCTTATTGCCAAGCGCGTTGTAGCGCAGTTTTTCGGGCTTTTGTGTGGTCGGAAGGTTCATAAAAATAATTTTTCTCATTTTACTTCTCCTTTTGCATACCTTTTATTGCTGTAATAAAAGATAGTCCTGAAAAAATTAAAACTTGACACTTTAACTCTTTATAAATTGTAGCATTTTCATAAATCCCCAAAATTTCGGGGCGGGGTTTATAATTGAATCTCTTCTGTTGGTGTGCACCTAAAAGATGCCAGTTTCAATCCCCAAACAATCGGGGTATGACTTGTGTTGTCATGTTGAGCGGAACAACGCAGTTGTGTAGTCGAAACATCTGCCTTTTAACGGCAGATCCTTCGGCTTCGCTCAGGATGGGACTAAATTCCCTTTTCAAATCCCCAAGTAACCAGGGCACTCGCTTATATTAAATACATTATCAAAGGAGTTCTATTATGACTAAGTCTCAATCCCCAATTTAACAGGGCGCTTGCTTATATAGGATAACAATGCGTAAGAAAGGTGCTTTAGTGTTGTCTCAATCCCCAACGGTCCGGGGCGCTTGCTTATATCGGAGAAAACTATGATAAATATAATACTGATAACAAGTCTCAATCCCCAACGGTCCGGGGCGCTTGCTTATATAATTCAAAATATAGATAGAAAACAACATTGCGGTTGTCTCAATCCCCAACGGTCCGGGGCGCTTGCTTATATCGAAAATAGCGAAGCAAACAAATTTCCGGACGATTTGTCTCAATCCCCAACGGTCCGGGGCGCTTGCTTATATAGAGAGATTTGAGCTTGAAGAAGCAAAATGCCTTGCGTCTCAATCCCCAACGGTCCGGGGCGCTTGCTTATATAAGAAAAACTTGTTCCTTGCTGGAGATAGGTATACAAGTCTCAATCCCCAACGGTCCGGGGCGCTTGCTTATATGAAAAGAGAGATATTACATACGAGAAAGATACGATGTCTCAATCCCCAACGGTCCGGGGCGCTTGCTTATATATATCAGAAGAGAGTTAATAATAAAGAGATAGTCAGGTCTCAATCCCCAACGGTCCGGGGCGCTTGCTTATATTGTGAAAGTGTATGGGTACACCATCAGGATAATAGTCTCAATCCCCAACGGTCCGGGGCGCTTGCTTATATGATTTTATGCAAGAACAATTAAAGCTTGAAGGTAAGTCTCAATCCCCAACGGTCCGGGGCGCTTGCTTATATATGGGAGAAGCAAAATATTCAGCTTGGAGACCGACGTCTCAATCCCCAACGGTCCGGGGCGCTTGCTTATATAATTTACAAAAATAAATATACGGAAGAAGAAGCAGAGTCTCAATCCCCAACGGTCCGGGGCGCTTGCTTATATGAAAAAAAATGGAAATAAAGTACAAGGGAATTTGGGTCTCAATCCCCAACGGTCCGGGGCGCTTGCTTATATTTGTGTATAACTTTAACAGGGGAGCGGGGGAGAGAGAGTCTCAATCCCCAACGGTCCGGGGCGCTTGCTTATATAACGAGAACCGGTATATTGAGGACTTGACCGGCGCGTCTCAATCCCCAACGGTCCGGGGCGCTTGCTTATATCAGGGCAGCGTTTAACTCTGTAGAGCATTTGGCAAAGTCTCAATCCCCAACGGTCCGGGGCGCTTGCTTATATAGTAAAGCATCTACTTTATATTCATACATTATTTGGTCTCAATCCCCAACGGTCCGGGGCGCTTGCTTATATACATAAATTCTCTTTATTTATCAAACAGAATTCTTATACTTTTTTAATTTTTTTCTCATATACTATTTTCTCTCTGACAAAATTCTAACAATTTACTCTTAAATTTTTTCTAATATCTCAAAAGGCTCAAAAACCAAGAACATTTGAGAAAAAAGTAGATTCCGTGTCAAGCACGGAATGACAAAAAAGTCAGATGTTTCGACTACGCAACTTCGTTGCTTCGCTCAACATGACGAACAAAAGCAACTACTCCGGATTGCTTCGTCAAGGATATTTATCCTTTCCTCGCAAGAACGGCAACGACAATGCTAATCCTCAAAATCCCTGTACGCCTTATTAACTTTCATTCCAAAATAAATTTTAGGTTTTTGCAACTCTCCTTTTTTGGATTCTTCTATATATTCAAATGCCTGCGTGGAACAAGTTTCGCAAAAAGGCTGAATTATAAGTTTGGCAATTTTTCCGCCGATGATTTCTTTTAGCTTTTTCGCAAGCAAATCTCTTCTTTCTTTGTTTAATTTACCGGCAAAAGCCGTAAATTGTACGCGGGAAAGCCCGTAATCTTTACATTTTTCCCCGATTTTGTTTCTTACTTTGTCATCCGGGATATCATATACCACCAAAACGTTTAATTCCCGCATAAAATCACCATTTAAAAGAATATGCTTCATACTCTTCGCTGCGGCTTTCCAAATGCGCGGTAAATTTTCTCGCCTGGCTTAAAATAATATCCGATAACATTATTTTTTTGCCTTCATAGTATTCGGAAGAGGTCAGCCTGTCAAGGATTTTTTCGCTGAACGCCTGCCTTGTTTCAATGCTTAATAAACCTTGTTCTATTTTTACGGAACGGTTTAACGCAATATAGGCGATAACGGTTCTGTCAACAACGGGCGCGCGGAATTCTTCTATCATATCAAACACCAAAGACGGCTTTCCGGACTGTTCGCTGTGTAAAAAGCCCAGATACGGATCAAGTCCGGCAAGAATTAAAGCGTTCCAAATTTTTGAATATAAAATTCCGTAGCCGTAGTTTAAAAGCGTGTTTACGGCGTCTTTCGGTATTTTACTTTCACGCCCGGAAAAAGCGACTTTATCGGATAAAATTTCGGACACGCTTTGCCAATAAACGCGGGCTGCCGTACCTTCGTAACCCATTACAGAAGAACGGCTTTTTTCAAAATCTTCCCGAGTTTCGCCGGAAGCCGTTTGCAAAATTTTTTCACAAAAAACCTGCATTTTGGCGCACGCGTTTTTTACCGACTGAATTTTGGAAAAAGACTGCGGCGTGTCGGGCTTTAAATTTTTAACGAAATACTTTAAAACCGCCTGCTGATTGATAATTTTGCCGCGCGCTATTTGAGAAGCGATTTTTAACCCGCGTAAAGAATTTTGCGCCAAAATTTGCAGCCGTTTGATATTGCCGATAAACGGAGCTGAAAGAGGCTGCATTAAAGCGTAAGGCTTTCCGCCGAAATCGTGAAAAGACAAATTAATGTCGTTTCTGCAAAACTGCTCTATTAAGTCCGAAGACAAAGCAACGCCTTTTGACATTACGGCTATGCTGCGGACCTTAAAGAACGGAAGCTCAAAAACAAACTTTCCGCTGTCTTTTATTACCAGTCTCTCGGATTTTTTTGAAATTTTAACACCGTATCCCGAAACCAAAAGGTATGACATATCTTTAGAAACAAGATAAATGATGTCTTCGCTGAACTGCCAGCGTATTAAGGTGTCAAAGAACAAGTCTGAAGAAAGTGAAGAATATATCGTGTCATTAGAAGAAAACAAATCCTGCTGAATATAAACCTGAGGTTTTCTGATATAGTCGGCTTGCATAAAAACCTCCTATACGAAATATAACTGATCGGATTTCTTAAAAAGCTTCTGTTTGTCATTGCGGGCTTAGACCCGCAATCTATAGCTCACGATGAGATTGCGGCTCAGCGGCCGCAATGACGACACAAAAAATGCAGATATCTAATCCCCTATGATTTTCAAAGCATCGTCAATGTTTTTGCAGATATTTTTTCTCAGCGCAGAAGCTCCGCTTGGATTATCGCTTATGCCGGCATGATTATAATCGTTGCGGAAACTCCTGATATTGTTAAATATAGTCTTGAGTTTATTATATTTGTCCAGTTTTTGAATTTTTTTAAGTTCTGATTGTTCGGCTTCGTTATCACATATTGTTTTAGCTCCGAAAGACAACGATTTGCTTACAAATTTGCGGCTTTCTTTATCATTATAGTTATAGCTCATTTCAAGGCATAAATCCGAAATCATATTTTCTTCAATTATGGTAACCGCCTGCTGGTATAAATTATGCTCCGCGCACCATTTCGCGGCAAAATAGCCGTTTTTTATATTCGGCGTTTCGGAAAAATCTTTCAACGATTGGTTGGCTTTTTCAATAATCGGTTTTAAAGGCGCGATAACGATTTCTTCCAGATCTTTACGCTCTTTCAGTTTTTTTATTTCGCTGCCGTTGTAAATAGAATTTCCCCTGCACATTTGCATATCCAAAACAATTCTTTCCAAATTACAAACATACTCTTTTAATGCTATGGCGAATTGCGATTTTTCATGAGTTCTGTCTTTTGCCATATCAAGCGTTTCGGTTTTGGTCAGTTCGTTCAACTGCCGGATATCGCCGTTTTTAAAAAAACTTGCCGCAGCGACGGTCCAGTTTTGCAAAGATATAAAAGGCATTAAATCTATTAAAGGCGCAGTATTTGAAGTTATATCTCTTGCTTCGTAATTGCCGTAAGAAATATATTTAACCGCCGCGTTTTTTAAAAATTTAATATAGTCGCAAAAAACCATTATCAGCATAGGCAGCAATCTAAAGCCGTGAGTTATATCAAGATAAATCTCATCGCCTTCTTTAATTTGCCAGTACATCAAATTAAATATCTCCCAAATTTCTTTTTCGTCTTTGCCGTCCGGAATGGATATGTTCCGCATTTCGCAAGGCAGGCGCATATCTTCTAAAACTTTCGCTAAACCTTTATACGCGCATTCAACGCCTTTAAAATCTTTACGCGAAGTTATGTCTTTATTCCAGTTTTCTTTTTTTGCTTTTTCGGTAAGCAAAAACAAGGCCGTGTCGCTTTGTGTCCAATTTTTCGCATTGATATATTCAAGCGTAGCGTGCTGGATAAAGCAGGTCTCGGAAGAAGTAAAATTACCGGACGCGTATTTGCATTTAGCGTATAGATTTGTTCCCAAAACGGATATAAATATCTTTCTAGGCATTTTATGCTCCGCTATAGTTTTTTGAGAAATTTGTATTTGCAATGAATGCCCGACTTACCCAGAAATTGGACTTCGCATTTATCGCCTGTCTGTAAAATAACTGTCGTTTCCATAAAGCCAGAACCCGAAAAATCTTCTTTGCATACGCCGTATTTTGCGCCGGCTTTTTGAATTTTATCTATTTTAACGATTATTGATCTCGGCGCTTGAACAACAGGAGCAGCGGCGCTTACGGAAGACCTTGCTGTTTGCGGAGCTGCAACATTCGGAGAAACTGGATTAGAAGAAGACACAGAAGCTTGATCCGCGATAAAATTTTTCAATTCGGCATTTTCAAGGACTGCGCTGTCGCCGCCCAAAACTTCAATTAAGCACCAACCGAAAGGAATCTTTTTTGTAGATAAACTGTCTTTGGCTTGGCTTGCGTATAAGTTCATTGTACTTTCAGCTCGTATATCTCTCGGCTTTTTTGGATTTCTTATTTCTATTTCGCGATAACCTTCTATGGTATGGCTCTCCGCTCCGATATATCCCCCTAAACGGCAAAGATACGTTTTGTTATTAAAACTTTTTTGTATTTTGCCTATATCCGTTATTAACGGATATTCTCCCAGCACGGATTTAGAGTACTCTTCCAATTTATTTAATATGTCTTCAATGGCTGTAATTTTAATTTTTGTGTCCATACCGCCGATCAAAGAAATACTGCCTTCAAAAACAGAACCCGGATTTATACTTTCAAGCATGACGGGAACACCGCCGTTCTTTCCATCCTTGCGTTCTTTCTTTCTCACCCTTATAGCCCAATGAGCGCTTGTTTTTATATCCTGCGGCGGAACAAAATCCGAGACTTTAAAAGTCGTAAAAACATCTTCGTGAAACTCGCCGAGAAGTTTTTTTTCGTCTATAAAATTATGTTTGTTTTTCGTAAGAGACGATATAAAACCGGTGCGTACCGCGCCTTTAAGAGAAGAACCGGGTATATAGGCTCTGCGGGTATTCGGGTTTTGAACGGTTTTTTTTATGCCGAATTGGCTTATTTCATTTTCTTTTTTGTTTTCCAGACATTTCCGGTAAGTCTGGGCGATGCTTGAAGCGACTTTTGTTTTTTTAAAACTTTCGGGTTTTTTATTAAAAGAAAGTTTCATTAATTTCTGCAAAGAAAAACTGTCCGGGTTTTGGCAGACATTATAAAATTCTTTTTTTTCTGCGTCGTTAAACGTTTTAAACAATTCGGAAACTTCAAACTCGCAAAGTTCGCCGTTATCGATATAAAAATTTGAAGGCTGGTATTCGGTTCCGTCGCCGATATGGACCGGCGTTAAAGTATGAACGCGGATATTTTTGATTTCGGATTTCATTTAACCTCCAAATAACACGGCAATACAAGAGAATAGCCTTGAACGACGGTTTCGGGATTGGCATCCGAAACATTTTTTACAGCCGCGCCGACATATAACGGAAATTTTTCTGCAGAAGCATTCTGAAAAGATAAAACGCTCGCGGTATTTGCCATAATTACGGGCTTCTTGAAAGGGTTTGAGCTTTTTGCCAAACCGGCGCCGTGTTTGCCGTATTTTGTTATGGGATCAAAATAAATTTTGTAATCGCGCTTATTATCTTCGGATGGAACAAAAGGAGATAAAGCGTAAAGGCTGTTGTATTTTCCGGAATTTTTAATAGCTTCCGCCGCTTCGCGCAGAATGACAGACTCTTTAACTTCCAAGACTTCAAACTGACCGTAACCTATGCTTGCTTTTTTGCCGTAGCCCGTTTTGCCTAAATTTTCAAAAATTATTTCTAATTTTTCTTTTGAAAAGCGGCTTTCGTCTATCGCGGCAAAAATTACGAGGTTAACGGATTCATCGAAAAAATATACTTCCTGTGAAAAAGGAGCGAATTCGCCTTCGCCGGTTGTCCCGGTCTGACGGTTAATCGTGTTATGCTGGGCATTCGTACGCTTTACGGGCGTAAAATCGTTATACCAATTTAAACCGTTCAGCTTTAACGTATTTGAACCGTCATAAATAAAATTTTTCTTATCATCGTTTTCTTTGCGGTTTGCAGCCGTTTGATCCGGAAATAAAAAATGAGACGGCAATAACGGTCTGTTAAAAAGATATCCGCCTTTATCGTTTTTATAAAACGCAGACGAGACTATCATAAACGGTTTTTCGGCGTAGTCCGAAAGCAAGTCCGGCAGGTTAAACCCCGCGTTTTCTATTTGCCAGCAGAGATTGCCGAAAATAGTGTCGCCTTGCAAAGAAGTATAGAAAGCGGATTTTGGTTTTATTACTATTTCATATAATTTCATATAATTTCCTTAATCGAGATTTTCAGGCAAAGAAACGCCGGCTCCCACAAGATTTAAATTTTCAAACTTTATTTTACCGTATCCGCGGCTTCCGCTGCCGCCGAGAGCGTCAAGCTCTAAAAGTTTTAAACCTTTATAAAAAGCCGCAAGCAAATTACCGCCGTCGCCGTCAAAATCTTTTATGCTTACGACAAAATCAAATTTGACGCCTTCAGGCACCCTTTCTATAAATCTCGGACTTTCGGCTTTTGAGTTTCTACGGTTTATGGAATTTTCGGATTTTATCTCGCTCAACACATAGTCTTTAGTTTCATCGTTTACATAACAATCCGAAAAAGACAGGCGGGTTTGCCCGATTTCAACATTACCGCTGTCGGCGCCGGCGCTGTCGCCGAACAATTGCAGCAGAGAAACAGCGTCTTTTTTGGTTTTATCATCCTGTATGTCTTTCAAATACTTGCTTGTAAAAACTTTACCGAGGGTAAAATTCGTCAGCCCGAAATATAATTCCAGCAGAGAACGAATTTTACCTTTAAGCGACGAACCCGGTATATAGGGCTGTAAAGTTTTCGGATGTTTAACGACCTGGCTGTCCGTTCCGCCTATATGCATTTCCGTGTCGCCGGATCCGATGTGCAGACCTGTTTTTAAAACGATTGTCCCTTTTAACTGTTTTATCGAATTTAACTTCATTTATTATCTCCCCTGTGGAATTTGTAAAACGCCATAAACGCTTCAAAAAAGTCCGCGAACACCATAAAATCGTCTTTTGTATTAACCGCGTTTACTCTGTCGACAAAAAACCGTTTGCATTTATCGCTCATTTTTGTAGTTTTTGCCCTTGCAAATGAATACGCGAACTTCGCATTCAGCATCTTTATATACGGAAGTTTTTCATCAAAAAGACTGCCGTTGGCAAGAAACTGCGTTTTATATCCTATTACCTCGTCAAAAAACTTTCTCATCTGCGTATAAGAAGGTCCCATCTTATTGTCGGATATATCCTTCGCCTGGTTTTCCGCGATGTCTGAGAACAAATTTACTTTCAGTTTACCGCCTTCGTAAAAAAATGAATCTGCCATTTTACCCCCTTGCCCTTTTTTCATATATAATTTTCCACAACGCTATTTTTAAGACGCTCCTTTTTGTTTTATCGGAAATAGCTTCCGTAAAATAATTTATCAACTCTTGTCTGCCTGCGTCATCCTGCTGTTTAACGGCAGTATTACGGCTTATAAAATACACCAGCAGCGCGCGCCATTTGAAGTTTTGCATTTCTTTATAATTTTCGGCTTTTTCGGAAGCTTTCGCCATATCAATAAATTGCATAAGCTTTACAAATCCCGCCGAATTTATTTTATTGTTTTCCCGCAAATCTTTCAGTTTTTCATACGTTTCCTTATAGATTTCCGCGTTGTTCCAGGACATCGTTTCCTCAAAAAGAGTCAGAGCGTTTCTCGGATATTTTGATTTTTTTAACGAGTCTTCCGACAATCTGTAAAAAGTACTGACAGGCTCGCCGGGTTTAAGAACGGCTATGCCCGCGCTGAAAGCCGCGTTACCGCAGGAATAATATTTAAATTTTTCGCGCAGATGAAATGACAAGCCTATTATTTTGTCCCACGGACCTATTAAAAACAAATCGTCGCCGCCGGCAAATACCGTATATATGTCCGGAAATTTTTCTTTCAATTCATTAGGCAGCCAGATTGTAAAAAACGCGTTTAACTGGCGGCTAAACGTTGCTTGTTTAGACAAACTTGTGTCCGGCTTTGCTATTCCTTCCATAAAAAGCTGCCCCAGACGATCAATGTCGGCTTTTAAAACGCCGAGAGCCCGAACGCCTTGCGACGAATGCACAATGTCATCTCCGTCCGCGCTGTCAAAAGGCTTTATGTCCCCGTTATTTTTTAACGGAACATACGCGGAGAATTCTCTGAAAGAAGTTTTGATTTTTTCTAAATTTTCAGACGAAATGTCCAAATCCCAATACTTAACGCCGTCTTTTCTGTCTTCATAAAAATTCTCTTCGTTTGAAAATCTCAAATCGTATATGCCGAATATGGGGCAGGACAGTCCGCTGTTTTGAACGGCTTTTTTTATAACAAGTTTTGTGTTTTTTACCAGATCTCTGCCTATATCCGCCAAGTCGGCGCATACGGGACATTGAATTTCTTTCGTTTTAACGACCGGTCTTTTACCGCAGTAAACGCAAACGGTTTCGGCTTTATAATTTTCAATTACGCCTAAATTATCAATGTTGAATTTATTGAATTTCTTTTCGTCGAGTTTTGCCGCGATTAGCCTGCCTATTTTTTCAAGTCCGGCGGCTTTTTTTGTTTTCTCGTCGCGTTTAGTTAAATCGTTTCCGGAAAAAGGCATATACGCGAAGCCTACGGACACTTCGCCGTAAAATTCTTCTATAAGCCATTTGTTTATTTGCTTCTCGGTATCGTCAATTTTTTTCTTAATATCTTCCGTATTCGGCAAAATAGCGGTAATGGAGCCGGCGGCGTTCATTATTATGGACGTATGCGGCAGTCCGCAATTCTCTAAAAGCAAATCTCCGGCAAGTTCGGAAAGCAAAGAAACATAAAAAGAACGCCCTCTTAAAATTGCGGCGGCTTTTTTATTTGTTTGTCCGCCTTGTGAAAAAATAAAGTTTTGAATACCGTTAAATTTTGTTTTCAAAAATATGAATTTTTCAGCGCCGTCATTGTCGGCTATAGCGGCTTTGTTTTCTTTTTCGTCATTTTTGTGATAGATGTATAATGCCGACGCGAACGCCGACGTGGTTCTCGCGTGATCGTAAAGAGAGATGTCCGGAATTGTTTTATCTACGGAAGCCGACGGAATACACGAACAATACACTTTATTTAAAGCGGCAAAATTTTCAAACCATAATTCTAAATCATCTTTATGCGCTAAGCTGCCTAAATTTTTCCAAAACTTTTCAAAAAGCTCTTTATAACTTCCGGAAAACTCGTCCTTGGATTTAGGAAACAGGCTTTCCGCGCTTAAAGGCGACAAAGAATACTGGCAGCGCCTGTCGCCGTATTCTTTAATATCTCCTTTTATTTCGTCAAAAATGCTGATCAGCCTTGTTTTATCCCAGTCTTTATATTCAATCCTTTCGGCAGCGTCGTCAAAACTCTGTCTGTCCATGCCGGAAGAAAGCCTGTCGGCAACGGTTATTATTTTTTCCTGCCAGTCATTACCCGGAATATGATGCCGCGCGGAAAGATTTACAAAAGCGTTTTTATCCGCACCGATATCAACCGACTTTAACAGCTGCTCTATAAAATACGCGGAATATGAAGCGTGAATATGAGAATAATTGCCGTCTCTGCCTGACGGCTGATATTTTGATTTGTCAAAATCCGCCGGCAATTTTATATTTTCATATCCGCTTGCAGCCGCTCTTTGCGCGAATTTCCCTATATCGTGCAGAAATCCCGCTAACGCGATTATCAAAACATCTTTGTCTGTTGCCATTTATTCCCCCAATACCTTATATGCAAACTTAACAATTATTTTAACAAGTATTTTCCAAGCCCGAACGTTGTGTTTTTGCCTATGTGAATTTTCTGCCCGAGATTTAAATACGGCATGAAGTCCGAAAAGTCACCCTCAAAAATTATGTCCCCCAAGAGACCGCCGAAATCCATTTGAGTCTTTTGTTTGTTGGAGTATCTTGTCCAGTCTGTCCAAACCAAACCGTTTTGTTTTATTTTTATGTCTTTTGCTTTTTTTATCAACGGAACGGGGTTCAGCATGGGATCATATCCGCAATGCGCTTTCGCTATTGCGTTTATCCTGCTTGTCAAAGCTTTTACTATAAGTTCAAAATTTATTTTATTTGCGGGAGTCAAAACGTGCTTAACGGAAAGGCGCAGAGGAGTTTTAAAAGAAAGGGTTACCGTATTTGCCGGATTATCTTCGGCAGCGGCGGTGTTTTTTTTCGCTGCATCGCGCTGATTTTCTTCAAATGCGTTATTAACGAATTTTTCACCGTCGAAAATTATATTTCCGGTTTCTCCCGATACCTGCGTTAATTTATACTTATATTGTTTTTTCGCCAAGCCCGTTGATACGCCTAGTTCTATAAAAGAAAAAATAAAATGAGGCAAATACTCGCGGGCTTTCCCGAAAAGGGTAAGCTCAAACGTAATTATTTCTCCTTTGGAATACTTTCGTTTGTCATTAAATTCGGAAGAAATTATATACGGCATAGGTATATAGGTTTTTTCTTCGAAAATATAAAAATACGAACAAGAATTTTTTATGGGGCAGGTTTGGCAATCTTTTGAAATACGGTTAACGCAGTTCAGAGATTTAAAAACTCTTCCGAAACCGCCCCTGAACATAGAGGATTTGTAAGAAGGCAACAGCATATCTTCGCTTGCCGTTAAATGAAAAGCATATTTATTTAAAGAAAACAACAAAAGGTCATTTGCATGCATACCGATAAGTTCCTGTTCTTCCATTTTGAGAACAACACTGGGTTTTATGCTTTCTTAATAAGTCTGATTTTCTTTTAACTTGACACTTTGTGCTTTGCTATGAGGCTTATTGAAAGATTTTATCAAATAGAATAATAACAATTCAACATACGAATAATAATATATGTATGTGAAATTGGAAAATATAAGATAAAAATTTAAACTAGATTATTATTCCGGCACGAAACTTCGCCGAATGGGATTCAACGATACACCGGCGCATAGCGTTTAAGCATTATCCAAATCATTAAATATCCCAAACTGATATTGCCGTTGCTCCTGCTGATAGCGGCTGTTGTTTATCAGTTAAACAAATAAGATTCCCATAGCCTAATTTTTCTATTCCGGCAAAAGAATCAAAAGCTTTGATGTCCGCGTATCTCGGGGTGGATGTTTTCTTAATTTCTATGGGATAGAACTTGTTATCTTGCTCTATAAGCAAATCTATTTCGTTGCCATTACTGTCTCTAAAATAATATAGCGTTGGATTGTATCCGTTATTGTAATATGATTTTATAATTTCGCTAATGACATATGTAAATATGCAATTTAATTGCATATTTACATAAAATATAGGGGAAGCGGAATCTGTTCGAACAAGGATTATTAGCGAATTTTTTATACTTTGCCGACAGTCCAACATAATTCTCGCAAGCAAATAAACTCTGCATTTGCCATGTAACGCAAAATGACAACCAAAGGATATTTTCATTACTATTTGATAGAATAACGCCATGGAATTTGAAAAATTTTTTGCACTTGATAAAAAAGACATAAAAGAAACCTGTGTAATATACCAAAGTTTTGACTTAGGGCTTTTTTCGCAGGATTCTAATAACGGTTAAAATCTTCTTTAGTCTTCCGAACTATTCAATTCGTCAATATACTTTTGGTAAGAGTAGATTTGTCCCCAAGACTTATCGGTGGCTGGTTTTACAATATCAAGTTTTATAAGGTGTTCTATAGTTTTAGATATAGTAGGTTTTGACAATTTTGTAAGCTTTACAAGCTCGGCTATGGTGAGTATGGGTTTTTGTTTAAAACATTCAAAAACTAAAACGGCAGAATCTTTTGCCCGTTTTAAAGGCAATATCTTTTCTAAATCTTTGTTAAAGATTTTCTGTATTGATTTTAATATATCCCGCGCATTACCCGCTGTTTCATATATCGCTTCCAAAAAGAATTTTATCCATTGTTCCCAATCGCCGTTGAAACGGACATCAGTTAAGTACTCATAATACAAAGAACGATGTTTTTTGAAGAACAAGCTTATATATAAACACGGTGTTCTCAAAAATCCTTTATCGTAAAGATATAAAGTAATAAGCAATCTTCCTATTCTGCCATTACCGTCAAGAAAGGGATGAATAGTTTCAAATTGATAATGCAATAAAGCGGCTTTTATCAATACAGGAATATCGTCTTCCCCGTTCATAAACATTTCAAAAGAATTAAGCGTATCTTGTAATTTTTCAACGCTAACAGGCACAAATTTTGCATTGCCGGGTCTTGTTCCGCCTATCCAGTTTTGCGACTTTCTAAATTCTCCAGGACTTTTTGTTTTTCCTCTTGAATTCTTTAAAAGCAAAGCATGAACTTCTTTTATTAATCTTAACGATAACGGCAATGTTTTTAATCTTTTTAGGCCGTATTGCAGAGCGTTGACATAAGAAGAGACTTCTTCAACATCATTTATCGGAATTCCGGTTGTCCTGTCAACCTCATACTTTAGTAAATCATCAAGCGTTGACTGTGTGCCCTCTATTTGTGAAGACAAAACTGCTTCTTTGCGAACATACATATAATTGATTATTGCAGGGTCCGGCGTAACGTCTACAATTCCATTTAATTCCCCAATTGCCTGATTTGCTTTTTCAAGCAAAGAAACAATAGAATCATAATTTATCGCAGGCGGCAAAGAGTTAGGAAAGTATGTTGAATACTTTTCTTCCCCGGTTTTTATTGTAGTTAATGTTCCCTGAATTTTTGTTTTCATGGTATACACACTATACCTTTTTACCCTTTACAAGTCAATAACGCTTGTAAACTATAATGCATTAAACCTTACAAGCGTTGAAAGTTTGTAAAGTTTATTACCGACAAATAAAATAGTTTCTGCGATTACTATACAACGCAGAATAACACCCAAAAGATAATTTCATTATTATTTGATAAAATAACGTTATGGAATTTGAAAAATTTTTTGCCATTGATAAAAAAGACATAAAAGAAACCTGCGTAATATGCCAAAGCTTTGACTTAGGGCTTTTTTCGCAGGATTCTAACAACGGCTTTTTTGTAAAAACGGCTCAAACCGAAAACGCCACGATAATCGCTTTGAAAAATAATTTTCTGGCTGGAGATACGGTTTTATACCTTAAAGACACTAAATGCAAAAGAATTATATTGTTCGGCAGCTGCGGAGGATGCGGGGACGTTGAGTCCGGAGATTTGCTGATTATAGACAAAGCCTACAATCTGGAAAGTTTTTCTTCTATGCTTTTTCTTGAAAACAACGTAAGTTATAAAACATTTTCAGAAGAATTATCCGCATCTTTTTACGCCAAATATCCCTATGAAGACTTGATAAAAACAAATTCGGCATGCGTAAGTTCTATACTTTTAGAATCCGATTGGATAAACTTTTTTAAAGCAAACGGAATTTGTGCGGTTGATATGGAATCGTCAATAGTTCTTTCAGCTGCGGAAAAAATAGAGGCGCAATCCCTTTGCCTTATGTATGTAGCGGATCATATAGAAAAAAGCCCTGTTGGCAGCGAACTTAATGAACAAGTAAAATCAAAAATTTCAACGGCAAGAAAAAATCTTGCGAAAATGATTCTGGATTTTACCGATGCGAAATAATAATCTCAAAGACAACCCCTCACCCTGCCCTCTCCCGCAAGGGGCGAGGGAAACTGCTACTAAAGGGGAATCTTTTGAAACTGCTTTTCTTAACCGCTTTCCTAAGTTCGGGGTAAATAAATCAAGAGAAATTATACGTCTTATATTTGAAACTGCAAAAAGAGACGGACTTTCGCCCGAGGCAATCCTTTCTTCAATTAAAGAAACCGATTATGAAAGCGTAAAAAATGCTTTGCTTAAAAGAAGATATCCTCAGACTTTTCAAAAAACTTCTTTAAATTCATTTTATCTTCCCAAATATGATATAAATCCCGAGTTAAAAGCCGATAATACAAACCGGAATTTTTATCCAAAAAATATATATTTTGAAAAAGAAGCGCAAAATAGTTTTGTATATGATAATCTGGAAAGCCTTTTCCCGAGCGCTGTTTTTACGGAAATTCTTTCTTTAAAAGACTTTATGCGGAACCTGCGGGTCGGCATTAAAGGCTACAACAACCGCAATGATAATTTATTTCTTGTAAAAGAAAAATACGATTTTTTCAAAAAATGCCCGTGCACTTCGGGTGTGGTTAACTGCGGATACTCCATTATGAATCTTGGTATGGGCTGCCCTTATGAATGTTCTTATTGTTTTTTGCAAGGGTATCAAAACATTCCGGGCATTGTTATACCTTATAATATAGACGATTATTTAACAGAAGAAAAAATAGTAAGCAATACAAAAGGGTTCTTCGATTATAAAAGAATCGGAAGCGGCGAGTTTACCGATTCTTTGGTGTTTGACCATATAACCGGTTTTTCAAAACAGATTACGGATTTTTTCAAGAAGCATAATGATATTATGTTTGAGTTTAAAACAAAAAGCGTGAATATTAAAAATCTTATTGAAAGCGGCGGGCAGGAAAACATTGTTGCCGCATGGAGCGTCAATTCATTAAAAATGGCAGAAGAAAATGAATTTAAAGCGGCCTCTATGCATGAAAGATTAAACGCGGCAAAAAAATGCGCGGATGCCGGCTTTAGCACGGCATTTCATTTTGATCCCGTGATTTTTTATGATGATTGGAAAAATGGTTACAAAGAAACAGTGGATATGATTTTTGATACTGTCCCTGAAAAAAGCATAAAATGGATAAGCATAGGGACATTAAGGATGCCTGCCGCGCAAAAAACCGTTATAGAAAACCGTTTTCCGGAAAATTCTTTGCTTGACGGTGAACTTATTTTGGGTCAAGATTATAAATTGAGGTACCACAAAGATTTGCGTATAGAAATGTATAAAACGATTATTGAAGCAATAAAATCCAAGAAAACAAAAACTGCGGTTTATTTGTGTATGGAAGAGAAGGAAGTATGGAAAGAAACAATTAATAATTAATAAAGAATAAATAACGACAACAACAAAATTACTTTTTCGACTTTTAATTATTATTTATTAATTATTCTTTGTTAATTGTCATACGCAGCTTCAAACTCTACAAAACCATCTATGGAATATTTTATGCTTTTACTGATTTTGCCTTTTTGAAAATCTATTAAATAATTAAGCTTTTTATCTTCGGGAAAATAATATCTTAACTGCCCCACGGGAATGCCGTCAGAAAAATAAGCTTCAAAGCATAAATCGCCCGTCTCGTAAAAAACTTCAAGAGTGCCGTGCATCAGTCCGTTTCTATATCTGACTTCGGTTATAAGAGAACCGTCTTTTTTATAAACTCCGGACTTGCCCTCAAGCTTTCCTTTATCATATCTGAACTCCGCGAACTTTTCCCCGCTTACATAATACATTTCAGACTTGCCGTTAAGTTTTCCGTTGGAATAATTATCAACGGCAACAAGTTTCCCATCCAGAGAATAAGTTTTAAAAATACCGTGAGGCATGTTATTTACAAAGCTTCCCTCGTAATGAATTTGTCCGTTTCTATAGTTGGCACTGTGTTTGCCGTTCAGGTTTTTACTTTTGGCAAAAAATCTTATTTCATTTAACATTTTGTCGCTTTCCGCCATATGCATTTGGGCAGGACCCTGCCAAACTACCGCTTGTTCGCCTTGTTTTTGCTTTGAAGCGGTTTTCTGGGATACTCTCTCGTCGCGCATATTGCTTATTTCTTTTCCGTCTTTATAAAGCAGCGTGTTTATCTCATGTCCTTTTTCATCAAAATATCGGACATATCCCTCAATGTTGCCTTTGACGTATTCCATCTCGGATTTCAGCGCTCCCGAAAGATAATATTTTTTTGTAGAGCCTTCCAAAATATTGTTTTTATACGTAGAACTTTCAAGAAGCCTGTTGTTTTTATCATATAAATACGATATTCCGTTAAGCTTATTATCTTTGTAAGAATATTTGTAATAATTTCCGTTTTTCAAATAAGTTT
>WRFE01000032.1 GCA_009778965.1 Candidatus Endomicrobium labiotermitis | reverse complement strand
TTGACGAAATGCAAAATACAATAATTGAAGCGGGAATTGAATTAAATGAAAATGATGTAACCCAATTAAGTCAAGCATTTAGAATTTTAGTTGAAAGAATGGCAACAGAAAATTTAGCAGATATTAATTTAAGTAATTTGAGTTCATATGGATTAGCAAAAATAGCAAGCGTTGCTTCAATTCCTCCGGGAATGATTATATGCGGTGGTTCAATTGCCACCGCTCCTGAGGGATATTTAATTTGCCAAGGCGCGGCGGTAAGTCGAATAACTTATGCCGCTTTGTTTACTACGGTTGGAACTTTATACGGCGCGGGTGACGGAAGCACTACTTTTAATTTGCCCGATTATAGAGGGTATTTTTTAAGAGGACAAGGCGGCAATTCTGCGGCGCTTAATGTGGCGCAGGGCGATGCAATTAGAAATATGACAGGAGATTTGAATGCTTCAATTACGGATACAGGAAATTCGGGATTTAATCTGGCTACGGGAATTTTTGCTTTGGCAAATTTAGGCAGTCAATGGCGCGCAGCTTATGCAGGCAGTGTTGTTACCGCAAATATAACGGGCGCAAATTTTAATGCGTCAAGACAGGTTCCAACAGCGACAGAAAATAGACCTCTAAATAGGGCAGTAAATTATTTTATTAAATATTAAAAGGATAAAAGTATGAAAATTTATAATTATGATAGTGAGGGGAAATTTATAGGAGAAGAAATAGCGCATTTAGACCCCTTAGAAACTAGTTTAAAAAAACAAAATATTTATTTGATGCCGGCAAATTCTACAACTATACAGCCGCCTGAAGAAAAAGCAGATTTTGACAGGGTTTTTATTCCGGCAAAAAACAATTGGGAATATGCTGAAATTAAAAAATCCGAATCCTCAAAACCTTATGAACCCACAGAAAAAGAAAAGATACAAATGCAGATATGGGAATTAGAAAGTCAAATATCTAATGAACTTTTACGTAAAGCTGTACTCGGAGATAAAGAAGCGATTGAATTTATTAGAGAAATTGATAATAGAATAGCAAATGTACAAAGTAAATTAAACGAGTTAGATAAATAGTATACGGCAATTTTAAAGCGAAATAGCGGCAACGTTGTGGTCAAATGACAACAATGGCAGTATTTCATCCCTTTGCTTTGCAAGTCCTGACAGTGTCGTTACTCAACTTCTCAGCATCTAATCATCTCATCTTCTGCAGTTTTTTGATTTTTCTCCGTGATTTTGATAACATTAACCATTCGTAAATTAAATAATTTAATACTCAAAATAAATGCAAAATACCTTTAGTAAAATAAGAATAATCCTTATTTTTGTTTTAATTCTAACTACCCAGTTTTCTTTCGGCGCGTCCGGCAGAAGAAAACACTTTTTGTCGCATGGTCCGGGAGTCGCTTCTTTCGGCGCGGGCGAAACTGTTTTTTCCGGATATAAAGACCCATCAATAATACAATATAATCCGTCCGCTATGGCGTTTTTTCAGGAAAACGCGGTAAATATTTCAAGATTCAATCTGCATGAGGGCAGCGGGTATAACGCCGGTTCAGCGGTTATATCTTTGGGCGGCAATTATTTTATAGGTCTTTCCGCTTCTAATTTATCCAGCGGTAATATTGAAATAAGGGATGATATTTATCATTTGAAAGATGAGATATCAATAAACACGTGGAATTATGTTTTGTCCGGTGCGGGGTATATAGATTCTTTGGATCTTGCTTACGGCTTGAGCGTTAAATACCTTTATTATGATTTTTATCTTAATAAAACCGGAACTTTCGCGGTTGACGCGGGCGTTTCGAAATTTTTTGCCGGTCCTGAAATTTTTAGTAATTTGTCAAAAATAAAATTGGGTTTTTCCGCGCAGAATTTTGTTTCGGGCGAAGTAAAAATGGATTCCGAAGTCGATGAAATTCCTGCAATTTATAAATTAAGTTCCGCAATTACCATTCCGGTTTATTACAGATTTCAATCGCAGGATTCCGTAAGTCTTTACGCCGATTTAAGATACGAAGACGAGTTTTTAGATATTTACGCGGGCGCTTCTTATACTATTGCGGATAAATATAGCGTTAGGGCAGGATATTACCCCGGGCATTTTACTTTTGGCTTTGGGGTAGATTTCTATTTTATTACGTTTGATTATTCTGCGGATTTCGGGTCGGTTGATTTGGTAAACAGGTTTGGTTTGACTTTCAGATGGGGAAAAGTAAAAAATCCCGAACTTGCAAAAGAAGCCAAAGAGGCTTTGAGTAAAGAAAAAATAACTTTGAACGAGGCAGAAAAACGCTTTAAGGAAGCCAAAAAGTTTTATGATAAAAAAGAATATTTAAGAGCAACGGATATGCTTAGCGCAATAGTACTTTCTTACCCGTCTTTTGAGTCCCCTATGCATTTTTATACAAAAATTAATGATGATATGCGTAAAACCGCGTATTCAAACGATGAACTTGATTTTGCAAAACTTACTTATGCCAGAGCTTACAGTTTCTATTATAATGCCGAATACAAAGAAGCTTTAAACGAGTGGAATAAATTTATTCATTTTAACGGCGGAAACGAAGAAATAAACGAATATAAAAACAGAATTGATAATGCCTTAAAGCTTGAGCAGATGAAAAAACGCGAAGCGGAACTTACTGCCGAAGCGGAAGAAATTTTACAGTCCGGCATAGTAAGTTATAATGCTGCAAAATGGGTCAGTTGCATTAAAACCATGGAAAAACTCCAGAAATTTGTAAGCGACAACAATTTTTCAAAGTCAGTTGAATATTACGCTAAAGCGAAACAATATATAAATCAATCTGTTTTGGAACTTTCAAAAACAATAAAGATTGAAGTTACGGAGCCGAAAGTCCAAGATGAAAAGCGTGAAGAGGCGCCGCGGGAAATAGACGAAGAGAGCGCGGACAAAAAGTATAATGAGGGTCTTATACTTTATGCCCAAGGCCGTTATTTTGAAGCGGAGCGCACATGGGAACTTACGCTTAGATTAAATCCCAATCACCAAAAGGCAAAAATAGCCCTTAATAAGATGCGTAAAAACAGTATAGATCATTAAGAAATACCAAAATCTAAACGGATATCGTATAAGAAAAAGTTTTTAAAATGAATTAGAGGAATTATGAAGATATCAAAGTATATATCAGCCATGCTTGTTGTATTAGCCTTATTGATGTTAATATCCGTTTATTCATTTTCTGACGAAAATGATTTATTTGACGTAATAGACAATGGAAATATTGAAGAAATTCAAAATAAAATAAATATAGGTAATGTAAATACTAAAAACAGAGAAGGAGAAACGTTGCTTATTTATGCAGCAAAATATGTGTCTAATCCAAAAATTATTGATGTTCTTGTATTGAAAGGAGCAGATATTGAAGCAAAAGATAATAAGGGTGCTACTGCTTTAATTCGGGCAATTAAGGATAATAATGCTCGTACTGATATTACAGCTGCTCTGATTAATAACCGCGCAGGTGTAAATTCCAAAATCGAACAATACGAAGATTTTATGTATCCTTTGATGATTGCCGCTACTAGAGATAATATTGATATTATTAAATTTCTTATTAAGGCAGGCGCAAATGTAAATGCTATTGGAAAAATCGAGGATGAAACAATGACTGCTTTGATTCTAGCTTCTTTGGATAACGAAAATCCCGAAGCAATAAATATATTATTATCTGCCGGGGCTGATATAAACTTTAGAACAGAAAAAGATTTTACGGCTTTATTATGTGCCATAGGTAATAAGAATCCAAAAATTTTTGAAATGCTTATAGATAACGGTGCAGATGTAACTATGACATTTAACTGGTTTGACAAAAAAACTACTATTCTTCACATATATGCCGAGGGAGGAAAAGATATTAAAATATTGGATAAGTTGATTTTTGCCGGAGCAGACATTAATGTAAAGACAAGTGATAATATGACTCCTCTTATTTATGCGGCATCTTTAGGAAAGGATGAGTTTGTGGAAAGACTAATTGATAAAGGCGCAGATGTAACAGTTAAATCAAAAGCCGGAAAAATTACTGCTCTTCATATGTATGCTTTTTCTGGAAAAGATACTAAAATATTAGACAAGCTGATTGCGGCAGGTTCGGATATTAACGCAAAAGCAGATTATAATGTAAACCCTACTATGACTCCTCTAAGTTTTGCGGTATCGGCAGGAAATGTTGTATTTGTCGAAACGTTAATTAATGAAGGTGCAGATGTGAATGCTGATTCAAATATCTTGTTTTATGCGCTGCTAAAAGAAAATTTAGATGTCATTAAAATGCTTCTTGCAAAAGGAGCAATAAGAAATGTTGATGAAAATAATTTAGTGTTTTATGCGCATTTAAATAAATGTGAAAATCCGGAGATAATAAAAGCATTTCAAGATGCCGGATATAATGCGACGGTTGCAAAGCAATAGATGTTAGAGCGGTATTAAAGAATTCCGACTAAAAATGTTGTATAATAACAAAATTGACGTATAATTTTAGATAAATTGAACAGGATAAAAAAATGAAAGAACAAAAATCATTAGATACTTTAAGACATTCGGCGGCTCATGTTATGGCAGCGGCGGTTCTCGAGCTTTTTCCCGGAACAAAAGTTGCAATAGGTCCCTCCATAGAGGAAGGCTTTTATTACGATTTTTACAGACCGGAACCGTTTACACCTGAAGATTTGATAAAAATAGAAGAAAAAATGAAAGAGATTATAAAAGAAAATCATTCATTTGTGTGTTCTTCAATGCCAAAAGAAGATGCGGTAAAAGATTTTAACGCGAAAGGCGAAAAGTATAAAGCTGAAATCGCTTCCGAAATTGAGGATGATAATGTAAATATTTATAAATCAGGAGATTTTACAGATCTTTGCAAAGGTCCTCATGTAAGTTCTACGGGAGAAGTCCAAAATTTTAAACTTCTTTCTTTAGCTGGCGCGTATTGGAGAGGCGATTCGTCAAGAGAGATGCTGCAAAGAATTTACGGTACGGCTTTTTTTACAAAAGAAGAGCTGGACGATTATTTGAAAAAACTTGAAGAAATACAAAAAAGAGATCACAGGAAGCTCGGAAAAGATTTGGATCTTTTCAGCATTCACGATTCTGTCGGCGGCGGTCTTGTTTTATGGCACCCTAAAGGAGCTATTTTAAGAGACGTAATTGAAAATTACTGGAAACAGTTTCATCTTAATAACGGCTATGAGCTTCTGCTTACGCCGCATATAGCAAGCGAAGAACTTTTCGATATAAGCGGTCATTTGCAGACTTATTCCGAAAATATGTATGCGTCTATGGATATAGAAGGCAAGCCTTTTCGCGCGAAACCGATGAACTGTCCCATGCATTTGATGGTTTATAAAAGGAAACTTCATTCTTACAGGGATCTTCCGATAAGATACGCCGAGCTCGGCACGGTTTACAGATATGAAAAGTCCGGCGTTTTGCACGGTCTTTTACGCGTAAGAGGATTTACCCAGGATGACGGGCACGTAATAGTTTCGCCGGAGCAGCTTGAAGAAGAAATGCTTACTATTTTTAATATGGCAGTAAATATGCTTAAAACTTTCGGTTTTAGCGATTATAAAATTTATCTTGCCACAAGACCCGAAAAAAAATATGTCGGAGAGATTGCGGACTGGGATAATGCGCAAAAGTCTATAGAAAACGCTTTGAAAAAAACGGGCTATGAATATGAAGTTGACGAAGGCGGCGGAGCTTTTTACGGTCCCAAAATAGACATAAAAATAAAAGACGCCATAGGCAGGCTATGGCAGTGTTCTACTATACAGTTTGATTTTAATCTGCCTGAAAGATTTGATATTTCTTACATTGAATCTTCCGGAAAGAAAGCAAGACCTTATATGATTCACAGAGCTTTGATGGGTTCGCTTGAAAGATTTATAGGCGTTCTTCTTGAACAGTATTCCGGCGCTCTTCCGTTGTGGCTTTCACCCGTACAGGTTGTTGTCGCTAATATCAATGATGAGCAAAGCGAATACTGCAAAGAATTGCTTGCCAAATTGAAAAGCTTAGGTATAAGGACTGTTTTTGACGATAGAAACGAAAAAATCGGTCATAAAATCAGAGAAAACGCGATGCAAAAAGTACCTTATATAGCGGTTGTAGGAAATAAAGAAAAAGAAGCGGGCGCAGTGGCGGTAAGAGCAAGAGGGAACAAAGACTTGGGAGCTATTAAAATAGATGATTTTATAAATCTTATAAAAGAAAAAAATGTTCCAGGCGTAAACGAGCTTTAAATATGTATTGTTTGTCATTCCGTTGAAAAACGGAATCCACGTTAACCTTAAAACGTAATGTGGGTCAAGCGCGTGGGTACCGACTTTCGTCGGTATGACAAAAGATCGGAAGCACGACTTGCTTTTGTCAGTTTTGACACCATATACGCTATATGATAACATTGTTAAAAAAGGGAGTATAGATGCTGCATTATATTAAGAATGATTTATATATTGAAAACGTAAGATTGGAAAATATTGCGAAAAAGTTTGGCACGGCCGCTTTTGTTTATTCAAAAAAGCAGCTTACCTATAATTTTTTAGCTTATAAAGATGCCTTGGGAAACAAAGAAGGGCTGATATGTTTTGCCTGTAAAACAAATTCAAGCGGGCGGATTTTAAGCGTTCTTTCAAAACTTGGAGCCGGCGCGGATACAACTTCCGGCGGGGAAATATTCAGATGCCTTCAAGCAGGGTTTGACCCTTCAAAAATAGTTTACGCGGGTGTAGGCAAAACAAGCGAAGAAATAGAATACGCGCTTAAAAATAAAATTTTGATGTTTAATGTGGAATCTTTTGAAGAACTTGTTGCAATAGACAAAATAGCCGGCAAGCTTAAAACCAAAGCTAAAATTGCTTTCAGAATTAATCCGAATGTTGATCCGGATACGCATTCTTATGTTGTTACGGGTAAAAAGGGAACTAAGTTCGGTATTCCTTATGAAGAAGCCGTAAAAGCGTATTTGGCTGCCAAAAAGATGAAAAATATAATTTTGGCGGGTATTCATTACCACATAGGTTCGCAGATTTTGGATGTTGCTCCGTTTGAACTTGCCGCTAAAAAAGCTAAAAAAATAGTTGATGAAATAGAAAAAAACGGCATAAAACTTGAGTATATTAACTGCGGCGGCGGTCTTGGAATAGAATATGCAAAATCCGACAAAGCCAATACCCCTAAACAGCTTTTATCCGGGATTTTTCCGGTTTTTGATAAAGATAAAAAATTTATTTTTGAGCCGGGGCGTTCTATCAGCGCAAACGCCGGGCATCTTATCGCAAAAGTTATTTACAGAAAAAAATCCGGCGGAAAAAGTTTTCTTATAACCGACGCCGGAATGAACGATTTAATAAGACCTGCTTTATACGGGTCTTATCACGATA
Organism: Candidatus Endomicrobium labiotermitis; assembly: GCA_009778965.1. Lineage (GTDB taxonomy): Bacteria > Elusimicrobiota > Endomicrobiia > Endomicrobiales > Endomicrobiaceae > Endomicrobium > Endomicrobium labiotermitis. Next base: position 14,713 of record WRFE01000032.1, on the reverse strand, counting down.
TAATTCCCGTGAACAAAAGTAAAAAGAAAACCGTTAAAACGGATGTTGTCGGTCCTATTTGCGAAAGTTCCGATTTTATGGGTAAAGACAGGCAGCTGCCTGTTTTAGAACAGGGCGAATATTTGCTTATAAAAGACGCCGGCGCTTACGGAGCGGCGATGTCATCGGAATATAATTCGAGAAGACTTCTTCCCGAAATATTGGTTGATGGTTCTAAAATGGAACTTATAAGAAGAAGATCTTCATATACGGATTTGTTGTTAAATGAGATTTAATGCTTTTGCCGTCATTGCGAGCGAAGCGCGGCAATCCACGTTGTCGTTTTAAAAAATGGATTGCTTCGTCGGAAACATTGTTTACTCCTCGCAATGACAGAGAATATACGAGGTTGAAATGGAAATAAATTTTTCAAAACTTACCGCGGCCGGAAACGATTTTGTTCTTGTCGATAACCGCGAAAATATAATAAATAAAAAAGATTATGAAAGTCTTGCAATAAAACTGTGCGACAGAAAATATTCTGTCGGCGCGGACGGTATTATTTTTCTTGAAAAAAGCGAAAATAAAGATTTTAAAATGAAATATTTTAATTCCGACGGTTCGCATGCTTCTATGTGCGGAAACGGCGGTCGTTCTATAGCGATGTTTGCGTATGAAATCGGTGCGGCAAAAGAAAAAATGATTTTTGAAACCGACGCAGGATTTATTAGCGCGGAAATTATGCCTGAAAGCAGGGTTAAGCTTGATTTATATGAGCCTAAAGATTTAAAACGTGATATTAAAATTGAAGCTGCCGGGCAAAAGTTTGATATTGATTTTATAAATACCGGCGTTCCTCATTCTGTTATTTTTGTTGGAGATATTGCAAAAATTGATGTTTTTAAGTACGGAAGAGCGATAAGAAACCATAAAGAATTTGAACCTGCGGGGACAAACGTAAATTTTGTTCAGATACTAGAAAATAATACGATTTTAGTCCGTACTTATGAAAGAGGCGTAGAGGGAGAAACTCTTGCCTGCGGAACCGGCATTACGGCTTCAGCGATAATATCGGGACTTAAAGGTTTTACTGAATCTCCGGTTAAAGTTATTGCCAGAGGCGGAGACAAACTTTCCGTAGCGTTTAAAAATGAAAACGACAAAATAACTGATGTGGTTTTGGAAGGACCTGCAGTAATAGCATTTAAAGGAACAGTAAAAATATAAAGAGACAAATTAATAAATAACAATTAGCAAATAATAATTATTGAGCGCACTAAGTGCGCAATTAAATACTGTGGCAGAGTCGTTCATAAATTATTAATTATTCATTATTAATTGTCGTTAAATGGGGGAAGTATGTTTAAGGGTGTTTATACGGCGTTGATTACGCCTTTTAAAAATGAAAAAGTTGACTATGACTCGTTTGGCGCGATAATTGAAAATCAGGCAAAACACGGTGTTGACGGGATTTTGCCTTGCGGTACTACCGGCGAATCGCCTACATTGTCTCATGAAGAGCACGAAGTCGTTATAGAATTTGCCGTTAAAGCGGCAAAAGGCAAAATGAAAGTTCTTGCCGGTACCGGCTCAAACTCTACCGACGAAGCTCTGCGTTTTACAAGCTTTGCTAAAAAAGTCGGCTGTGACGGCGCTTTGATAGTTTCGCCTTATTACAATAAGCCTACGCAAAAAGGTTTGTATCTTCACTTTAAGAAAATTGCCGATACTATAGATATTCCGATAGTGCTTTATAATATTGCGGGCAGAACTGCCGTAAATATAGAAACCGCGACTGTCGCTAAGCTGTGCAAAGACTGCAGAAATATTATAGGAGTAAAAGAAGCGTCGGGATCGCTTGACCAGATGAGCGCGGTAAAATCCGCTGTTCCCGAAATAGAACTTCTTTCCGGAGATGACGCGCTTACGCTTCCGTTGCTTTCAATAGGCGGCTGCGGTGTGATATCGGTTTTATCAAATATTGTTCCCGGGGAAGTAGTGGCTTTGGTAAGAGCTTTTGAAAGCGGAAATATAAAAGAAGCGCAAAGAATACACTATAAGCTTTTGCCTTTGGTAAAGTCTATGTTTTTAGAAACTAATCCGATACCGGTTAAGACGGCTGCTTCAATTCTCGGGATGTGCGGTTCTGAATTGAGAATGCCGATGTGCGAAATGGAAGAATCAAATAAAACAAAACTTGAAAAAGCGATGAAAGATTTCGGACTGATTTAAAGACAAATAAAGTATGTCATTCTGCGGAGGCTATGCCTCTCGCAGAATCTATAAATTCATAGACCCTGCGACTTTGCGCAGTGTGACAAATTGGAGAACAAATGAGAATAACAGTATGCGGAGCTGCCGGAAGAATGGGGCAGGCAATACTTAGAATAGCCAAGTCCGATGAAAATATAAAAATAGCCGGCGCGGTTGAATATGATGAAAGCCCTGCTTTGGGAACAGGCGTTCCTGTTATAACCAAAGCTTCGGAAATTGAAAAAATTTTGCAGAAAACCGACGTGATTATAGATTTTACCAATCCTGAGAGTACTTTAAAAAATTTAGAGTTTGCAAAAAAACATAATGTTGCTGTTGTTATAGGCACCACAGGTTTTAGTCAGGAACAAAAAGATAAAATAGCCGAAGTTTCAAAATTCATTCCGGTAGTTTTTTCGCCGAATATGTCCATAGGCGTAAACGTTTTGTTTAAACTTGTGGAAGAAGCGGCAAAAAAAATGAAAGGTTACGATATTGAAATAGTAGAGCTTCATCATAATAAAAAGAAAGACGCTCCTTCAGGCACTGCCGTAAAACTTGCGGATGTCGCTGCCGAAGCGGTCGGCAAAAATATGAAAGATGTCGGAATTTACGGAAGAGAAGGAATAATAGGCGAAAGGACAAAAGAAGAAATAGGCGTGATGTCTGTACGAGGCGGAGACATTGTCGGCGAACATACAGTCTATTATATAGGTATGGGCGAAAGGCTTGAGCTTACGCACAGGGCGCAGTCGCGCGATACTTTTGCCGCGGGCTCAGTACGCGCCGCTAAATGGCTTGCCGGAAAAAAGCCCGGGCTTTATGACATGCAGGATGTTTTGGAACTTAAATAAAAATTAACGGAATTATCCAGTTGCCTCAGGTTGTCACCCTGCACGAAGTTGCAGGGTCTATAAAATTCATAGATTCTGCGACTTTGCGCAGAATGACGGCAAGGGATGATACCGAAATATAATTAATTATTAAATGTTAAGGGGAGAGCAATGGAAATCCGTTACAATGAAAAATTAAAGAAACTTCCGCCGTACCTTTTTATCGAAATAGACAAAAAGAAAAAAGCCGCTATTGAAAAAGGCGCGGATATAATTTCTTTAGGCGTAGGCGATCCTGATTTGCCTACTCCCGAACATATTGTAAAATCCATGCAGGAAGCGGTTGCAAAACCTGCCAACCATCAGTACCCTTTTGGCGCGGGTCTCATTTCATTCAGAAAAGCAGTTTCAGGCTGGTATAAAGAAAGGTTTAATGTTGAACTTAATCCGGACAACGAAGTATGCGCTTTGATAGGTTCTAAAGAAGGTATAGGTCATATTCATTTGGGTTTTATAAACCCCGGCGATGTTGTTTTGGTGCCTGAACCCGGCTATCCCGTTTATAATACCGGAACTATTTTTTCAGACGGCATTCCTTATTTTATGCCGCTTCTTGAAGAAAATAATTATTTGCCGGATTTAGACGCGATACCCGCCGATATACTTAAAAAAGCTAAGTTGATTTTTGTAAATTATCCGAACAACCCGACTGCAGCGGTTGCTCCTAAAGAATTTTATGTAAAACTTATAGAATTTGCAAAGAAAAATAATATTATTGTAGCTGCGGACGCGGCGTATTCTGAAGTTTATTACGGGGAAAAGCCGTTAAGTTTTTTAGAAATTGAAGGAGCGAAAGAAGTCGGTGTTGAATTTCATTCTCTTTCAAAAACTTATAATATGACAGGCTGGCGTATAGCCTGGGTTTGCGGAAATAAAGATGTTGTCGCGGGAATCGCCAAAGTTAAAGATAATTATGATTCCGGCGCTTTTCAGGCAGTTCAGGAAGCGGCAATCACCGCTTTAACATCATCTCAAAAATGCGTTGAAGACGCCAGAGAAATATACAAAGCGCGCAGGGATGTTTTAGTTGACGGATTACAAAAGCTAGGCTGGGACGTAAAAGTTCCTCAGGCGACTTTTTATGTCTGGGCAAAAGTACCTAAAGGATATACTTCTTCTGATATAGTCGGGAAATTATTGGATGAAGCGGCGATAGTATGTACTCCCGGCAACGGTATGGGAAAAAGCGGAGAAGGTTATGTGAGATTTGCATTGACAGTAGGAGTTCCCAGAATAAAAGAAGCTTTGGAAAGAATAAGTAAGATTAAATGGTAGTCTTAAACGACAATTACGAATTACGAATGCAAATACTAATAAAATAAAAAAACGGCGTCCCTTTAATGGAACGCCGTTTTTTTATAAGTGAAAAAAATTATATCGCTTTTTTTACTTTGTTTGACTTTATGCATGAAGTGCAAACATATTCGCGGGTCTTTTTGCCTTCTAAAACTATATTCAAACTCTGAAGATTTGGTCTAAAGAGTCTTTTGGAAGCTTTATTAGAGTGGCTTATTGTGTTTCCCGACGATGAACCTTTTCCGCAAACGACGCATTTGTAAGACATTTTTTTCCTCCGTAATCTGTAAACGACTCGCAAAGTATATAATATTTTATTTATTTTTGCAAATATGTAAATTTTATTATAAAATATGCGGAAATGTTTAATAAAATAAAAAATATCATTGCCAAAGTAAAAGACGTTCTCTCTTTAAAATATTTTTCAAAGATGAAGAGAGTGTGGGTTGCTTATATTCTGCCGCAGTGGAAACTTGTTATTATTTCCATGGTCTTTATGCTTCTTTTCGGAGCGCTTGAAGCTTATTCGGTAAAGCTTCTTAAACCGGTGTTTGATGAAGTATTTATAGATAAAAGCAGAGAGGTTCTTTGGGTAATTTCCATAAAGATAATTATTATATTCGCAGTGAAAGGGTTAGCGAATTATATTCAGTCGGTAACAATGACTAAAGTAGGCGTGAATTTCACAAGAAATCTTCAGGGAGATCTTTTTGAAAAAGTTATAGCGCAGGATATGGATTTCTTCCATTATAATAATTCCGGAGCTTTAATAACTCATTTTATTAATGACATAAATATGGTAAGAGAAGCCGTCGTTAAAGGGCTTACTTCTCTGGTGAAAGACGTTTGCACGGTGGTTGCCTTGGTTGTTGTGATGTTTTGGGTAAATTTTGAGATGGCTGCCATTACATTTTTTATTTTGCCGGTAGCGTTTTATCCTATAGTTTATTACGGGAAAAAAATAAAGAAAATATTTGCCGGGCAGCAGCTGTCTTTTGCGTCTTTGTACAGCACGCTGATGCAGGCTTTTCAAGGCGTAAAAATATTAAAATCTTATAATCTTGAAGGATCGGAAACCGTAAAAGTCAAAAAGAATGCCGACGCCATAGCCGCGATTCAGATGAAAATGGCGAGAAACAATAATATTTTAAGCCCTCTTATGGAGTTTTTCGGGGGAATTGCCGCTGCCGCAACTCTTGTTATCGGCGGAATTAAAATTATGAACGGAACTTTGACGCCCGGTTCGTTTATAGTATTTTTGGTTGCCATAGTAGCGGCTTATAAGCCTCTTAAATCTTTGTCGGGTTTTAATATGACTGTTCAGATGGGAGTAATCGCTGTAGAACGTATTTTTACCGTTATGGATAAGCAGCCCGGTATAAAGAATAAACCCGGCGCGGGTGAACTGGAAGTAAAGCGCGGATCAATAAAAATTAAAGATGTAGTATTCGGATATAATCCTGAACTTGATGTATTGCACGGAATTTCAATGAATATAAATGAGGGCGAGACTGTGGCTATTGTCGGCGCCGCGGGTTCAGGAAAATCTACCATCATAAATTTATTATTGAGATTTTACGATGTTAAATCGGGGTCTGTTGAAATAGACGGACAGGACATCAGGGATGTTACTTTGCAATCTTTAAGAAGCAAAATAGCTTTTGTTTCGCAGGACGTAGTCCTTTTTGACGATACTATAGAAAACAATATTAAAATGGGAAATCAGCAGGCGACAGATGAAGAAGCCGTAGCCGCCGCTAAAAATGCCGCCGCTGATAATTTTATAACGAAGCAGAAAGACGGATATAAAACCGTGGTCGGCGAACGCGGCGGGAATCTTTCCGGCGGTCAAAAGCAGATGGTTTCCATAGCGCGCGCCATGCTTAAAAACGCTCCTATTCTTCTTCTTGACGAAGCTACGAGTTCTTTAGATACCAAATCCGAAAGAATGGTACAGGAAGGGCTTGAAAAACTTATGAAAGGCAGAACGTCGATTGTGATAGCCCACCGCTTGTCCACTATAATTAACGCTAATAAAATATGCGTATTTGATTCAGGAAAAATAGTAGAGCAGGGAACTCACGCTGAATTGCTTGCTTTAAACGGATATTACGCGACTCTTTACAATATGCAGTTTAAAAATCACAGAGGATAGACATTTTTAAGGTTCAGAAATGAAAAAAGTATCAGTTCTTATTTCCGTATATAACGCAGGAAGGCATATTAAAGAATCTTTGGATTCGGTTTTAAGCCAGACGCTTAAAGATATTGAAATTATTATTGTTGATTCCGCATCGACAGATTCTACTTCGGATATTATAAAAGACTACATAAAAAAGTACCCTCAAATTGAAATTAAGTATTTGCCAAGCGATAAAGTAAATACAATAGCTGAATCAAGAAGCCGGTCTTTAAAAGCCGCTTCGGGAAAATATGTCGCCTTTATCGACAGCGACGATTCTATAAATCCCGAATATCTTGAAAAATTGTATCTTAAAGCAGAAGGCGGAGATTACGACGTGGTTTTTTCTTCAAGATATAATCGCAGAGATTCCGGTAAAGAAATTTTTTACAAAGTATGGGATTATAACGGCGATAATTTGCTTATAACCCCGGAAAACAGAAAAGAAGTTCTGAATAAAACTTATCTCCATGCTGTAGTGATTTGGGGCCGTATTATAAAAAGGTCTTTTTTAAGCGAGAATAATATTACTTTTTTTGATTCTCTAAGGGCTTCGGAGGATTTGGCTTTTACAATGCTTTCTTTTGTGTATGCCCGAAAAATTGCTTATGAAAAAGACGCCGCATATTATTATAGGACTGATTCCAAAAATTCTTTTACAAAAAAATTATTCCCGATGGTTCTTGGAATGATTAAAGGGTTAGCGGAGCTTCGCGCCGAGCTTGATAAAAGAAATATACCTCATAAAGACATTGTTGCCGCCGTATGCGTTCCGGCTTCGGATATATTAGTCGGATATTTTAATAAATGGAATACCGGGCTCGCATCGAGATTGTCCGTAAAAGAACTTAAAGACCTTTTTGTTCATATAAAAGAAAGTTCCGCTCTATTGCTCCCTAAAGAGTTACTGTCTGAAAACCGTTCGAAAATATTTAAAATAAAAAACAATCTTTTTTTATTCGCTATGAAGCATAATGCAGGTTTTATACCAAAGATTACAAGAATCAACAGAAATCTGCTTAAAATATTTTATCCTTCAAAATAAAAATAGCTTTATGATAAATCTTGACAGTGAGATTCAGTATATAAAAGGCATAGGTCCTAAACGCGCGCAGCATTTTGCCAAACTAGGCATAAAAAACGCCGGCGACCTGCTAACGTTTTTTCCGGCTGATTATCAGGACAGAAGTAAGATCGTTCAAATAGTTGAATCCTACAAACAACCCCACTCTTGTGTTTTCGCAAAAATAGGAAAATCATTTCAGAAAAGTTTTTATGGCGGGCTTAGCGTGTTAGACGTTGAAATTCTTGACGATTCCGGTATGGGGTATGCGCGTTTTTTCAGAAAGAAAAATCCTTATTCCAAAATAGACATTTTTTCGTCATTAAAAAATGCTTTTCAACGCGGATTTTACGCTTATATATGCGGTGAAACCAAAGCTGAATTCGGCGCGAGATATATTTTGGTAAGCGATTATGAAATTGTCCAAAACATAAATGACAAGCCTTTGTTTTTTAACAGAATAATGCCTGTTTACGCGCTTACCGAAGGAATAACGCAGAAAGTTGCAAGGGAAACCGTCAAAACAGTTTTAGATTCTTCCGCGAATTTATATCCGGACATATCTTCTTTAATACCGGATTTTGACGGCGTGCCGAAAATGCCGGCTTGGCAGTCTTTAAAAAAAATCCACTATCCCGGAAGTTTTGAAGAACGTGAAACAGCGAGACGTTCTTTTGCGCTTCAAGAATTTTTTGTTTTGGAATCGGCTCTTGCCATTACGAGAAATAAAAATAAAAAATCACCCAAAACGCAAAAATACGAAATTAAAAAAAATCTTTTAACGCCTTTTAAAAACAACCTAACTTTCGAATTTACGCACGCGCAAAAAAAAGCAATAAACGAAATTTTTGCCGACATGCAAAACATTTATCCGATGAACAGAATGCTTATGGGCGATGTAGGTTCGGGTAAAACCGTCGCGGCTTTAAGCGCGATTTTATTTGCGGTTGAAAACGGGTATCAAACAATGATAGCCGCTCCTACGGAAATTCTTGCCGAACAGCATTTTCTTACAATATCAAATATGTTAAGCGGGCTTGACGTAAAAGTATCTCTGGTTACTTCTTCTTCGTTAAAAAAGAAAAGTGAAGCGGTTAAAATACTTGCGGATATAGAAAGCGGTGAGACGAAAATCGCAATCGGAACGCATGCTTTAATAGAAGACAGGGTAAAATTCAAAAATCTTTCTCTGATAGTTGTAGATGAACAGCACAGATTCGGAGTTATGCAGAAGTTCGCTGCTTTAGATAAAGCCCAGACGCCGGATATTTTAATGATGACCGCGACGCCCATACCAAGGGCTTTGAGTATGACGGTTTACGGCGAAATGGATATGACTGTTATTGACGAACTGCCGCCGGGCAGAATACCTATAAAAACTTATTACATTTCCGAAAGCGGAGCATATAATAAGACTATTGCCGAACTGAAAAACGGCGGTCAGGCATATATAGTTTATCCTCTTATAGACGAATCCGACAAAGTTGAGCTAAAATCCGCAGTTGCAGAAGCTGAAAAACTTTCGCATACTGTTTTTAAAGATTTTAAAGTCGGTCTTTTGCACGGTAAAATGAAACCGTCTGAAAAAAATGAAATAATGAAATCGTTTAAAAACAAAGGTTTTGATGTTCTGATAGCCACAACGGTTATAGAGGTTGGAATAGATGTTCCTAATGCTTCTGTAATTATAATACAGCACGCGGACAGATTCGGACTTTCTGCTTTACATCAGTTAAGGGGAAGGGTCGGTCGCGGACAAAAACAGTCATACTGTTTTCTTGTAGGACTCGCAAAAAGTGAAAATGCGCGCAGAAGGCTTGATATAATGACAAAAACAAACAATGGTTTTGAAATTGCCGAAGAAGATCTTAGAATGAGAGGTCCCGGAGAACTTATGGGAACAGTCCAGCACGGATTTCCCGAATTTAAAGCAGGGGATTTGATTAGAGATGTTGATATAATAGAATTTGCGAAAAATCATGCAAGGCAGCTGGTAGAAACCGACCCTAAACTTTCCAAAAAAGAAAATGCAGTATTAAAACAGTTGATCAACCAGCGCTTTGCCAAAAAAACAGAATTTATAAAAGTCGGGTAACAGCAATTAATAATTAACAATGAACAATGAATAATTATTGGGCGCACTTTGCGCGTATTTTATATAAGCGCGGCATAGCCGCGTGCGACAATTATTATTTGTAAATTGTTATTTGTCTTTTTCGTTGAAATTTGATAGTATTTTTGAACTATGAATAAAAAAATTTCAGCTGTTTATCCCGGCAGTTTTGACCCTCCGACAAACGGTCATTTGGACATAATAACAAGAGCATCGCATCTTTTTCCGGAAATAATAGTCGCTGTAACCGAAAATGCAAACAAACATCATATGTTTCCTCTTGAAAAAAGAGTAGAACTTTTAAAAAAATCCGTTTCAAAACTTAAAAACGTAAAAGTTGTTGCTTTTTCAGGTCTTTTGGCAAACTATCTTAAAAAGATTGATTCGTTTATTCTTATAAGAGGTTTAAGAGCTTTATCCGATTTTGAATACGAATTCCAAATGGCTTTGATGAACAGAAAATTAGACAAAGAAATTGAAACAGTTTTTTTAATGCCTGATCAGTCGTATACCTTTCTTTCTTCAAGTATGGTTAAAGAAATTGCTGCTTTGGGCGGGAAAGTAGACGAGTTTGTTCCTCAATGCGTTGCCGCAGAATTTAATAAGAAAAAAATTTAGTTTTGCTATATAAATAAAGACAGAGGGCATATCATGAACAAAAAAGACGACGGATTTAGCGCGATAGAGATTGTCATAGCTGTTGCGGTTATAATTCTTTTGGCTATTATTGCCGTTCCTAAAATGGCTGATACTTTAAAAAAATCTAATGAAAATGCTACAAAAGCTTCTTTGGGATCTTTAAGAAGCGCCATAGCTATGTATTACGGCGACCACGAAGGAAATTATCCTGACGCGAATATAGCGGAAGAACTTACTAAAGACGCAAAATATATTGCTTCAATTCCCGCGGCTTCCGGTTCTTCTTACCATCCTAAATCTAATAAAATCGTTATAAGCGGAACCGAAATAAGCAATGATACCGGCGAGTGGATTTATAAAGCTGATGATACCGAAGACGAGAACGGCAGGGTAAAGGGTCAAATTTGGATAAATTGTACGCATAAAGATTCTAAAGGAAATGTCTGGAACGAGTTATAATAATGACATTGTTTGTTTACGGCATATTAGGTTCTTTTCTTTTAGGTTTGATATTCGGCAGTTTTGCCAATGTATGCATATACAGACTGCCTTTGGAACTGTCAATTATCAAGCCCCGTTCGTCATGCGTTCAATGTAAAAATCCTATTTTCAGTCATGACAATATTCCAGTTTTAAGTTTTATAATTCTCGGCGGTAAATGTCGTCATTGTAAAGCGAAAATTTCGTTTATGTATCCTTTTGTGGAAATAATAACCGGCGCTCTTTTTGCTTTGCTGTTTTATAAATATCAATTTTCCCTTCAGTTCTTTTTATTTTGCGCTATGACTTTTCTTCTGGTGATTGTATCGGGTATAGACAAAAAATACCATATTATTCCCGATATTTTTCCTTTGATTCTGGCTTCTTTAGGGCTTTTGTTTGCTGTATTTAACACTACGCTCGGGAATGATTATCTAGAACGCGTTATTAATTCTGTTTGCGGTCTTGTTGCCGGCGGCGGGGTTTTGTTTTTAATAGGTATGCTCGGTCAGTTTATGTATAAAAAAGAAGCTATGGGCGGAGGAGACGTAAAGCTTATGGCAGGTATAGGCGCTATTATAGGCTGGGATAAGGCGCTTCTTGCGATATTTATAGCGGCGGTTTTGGGAAGTATTGTCGGGATTTTTCTTTTAATTTTTGAAAAAATGGAAAGACGCGGTTATATGCCGTTCGGTCCTTTTTTGTCGGCAGCGTCATTTATTGTTTTATTTTTGCCTAAACCCGGGGAAATCGTTAACGCGTTTTTTCTCCTGGAAACAAATATTTTATACAGACTTGCGGGGTATTAAATGGAAAACAAAAACGAAAAATTTAATTATCTTGTTCTTATTTTGGCGTTAGGGTTAATCTTATCCGTTTTTTCCCAGTTTTTGATGACACCAGGGATTTATTACGGAGTTTTTCTTTTGTATTTTTCGACATTTTTTCTGGTTTTTGTCAAATACAAATGTAATCTTGATAAATTTTACTTGCCTGTATTTTTATTTTTAGGATTTGCCGGGTTTTTATATTATATTTCCGATTTTCAATACAATTTGAGATTCGGCGTTTTACTTTTGTCAGCTTCGGTTTCCGCGTATTTTTTGTCTGCTTGCATGAATGAGTATGAAAAACGCAGCGTTATGCTGATTCCTGTTTTAATCGGTTTGTGGCTTACTATTTATCTTTTTGCGTCATATTTTGCTGTTTCGGCGCATCCTGAACCCGGCGCACTTACAAAATATATGACGCGCGTTTCGGGCTTTCTTGTAGCCGTTTTGCCGTTGTCTTTTGCGTTTTGGCGTTCGGACAGAAAAATATATTATTTTACGTCGTTTATGATATTTTTTGCAGTGATTATGGCAAAATCCGACTGGGCGGCGCTTATAGCATGTCTTATTTTTGCGGTATTTTTGTTTTTCGCTAGGGAAAGCATAAAATATAGAGCAATTTTTACCGTAACGCCTTTTTTAGCCGGCGCGGGATTCTTCTTATATAAACTTTTTCAAAATTCTTTTTTCTCTGTAAAATTTACTTTATGGCAGACTGCCGCGGATATAATAAAGAGCAATCCTATTTTCGGAGTCGGACTTGGCAACTATGAAAATGTTTCATTATTCTATTCTACAACGGAAAACTTTGACGTTTCATCCGCGGGAAATATGTTTTTGCAGCTTATTGCCGAAACAGGAATCATCGGGTTTACGCTTTTTCTCTGCATTGTTTTTGTTTTCTTTTATTTCATAATAAAAAAGCTTAAAAACACCGAGGAAAAAGTTTTGCCGTTTAACGTGTTAATTGCCGTTTGCGCGGTTTTGATGTTTAACTTTTTTGAAACGTCTTTGTTCTATCTGACAAATTTGGTTGTATTTTTTATTCTTTTGGCATATCCGTTAGATGTTATTGATTTAAAGCCAAGGGTAAAACAATTAAGCGTATATGTGACTATTCCGCTTTTGGCGGCTTTAATTTTTTGCGCGGCAAAGCCTATGTATGCTTACAGACAGTATAAAACCGGTCTTTCTTTTTTCGCGGCGCAAAAATATGTTGTTGCGATGGATTCCTATTTTGTCGCAATACAAAATGACGCGATAAATCCCGAATATTCAAGCAGGCTTGCCGATACGTATTTTGCGATGTATCAGCAGAACGATAATCTGGTGTCTTTATATAATGCCATAGGTTTTGCGGAACGCGCTTCAAAACTTAACAGATATAACGGCAGATATTATTATCAGCTGGCCTGGCTGTATCATTTTAAAGGCGATAAAGAAGCGGCTTTTGCAAATATAGAAAAAGCGATCAGAGCAGACAGATTTAACAGGATATATCAAAATGCTTACGGCGAGTTTTTGTAAAAACTTAATCGGAGAATAAATATAAAATGTTTCGTAAACATATTTTAAAAATACTTTTAGGCTTTCTGTTTAGCGCGGTTCTTATATATTTAACTCTCAGGCAGATAGATTTTAAAAATTCATTTGACCTTATAAAAAATGCTAATTACTGGCTTTTTATACCTGGTATTCTGATTTATGCTTTTACCTACGTTTTACGAAGCATTAGGTATTATTTTTTGATACTTCCAATAAAAAAAACTAAAGTTTTAGAAAATTTTCCTTATACCATGCTTGGCTATTTTATGAACAATATAATTCCGCTAAGGCTCGGGGAATTGATAAGGGCTAAAGTTACGGGTGAACGTTTGCATATTTCAAGAAGCAGCGTTTTAGGCACTATTGTGATAGAAAGGCTGATGGACATAATAATGTTTGTGCTGTTCTTTTTTATCATTATGTTTGCATTTCCGTTTCCGGAATTTATAAAAAAATCTTTTTATATATGCGCAGTTGTCTTCGGTTCTGGATTATTAACATTGTTTTTAATATCGAGACATGAGAATAAAGCCTTGAAACTTATATCAAGTCTTCCTATGCCGCTGAAAATCAAGAATCTTGTTACAGAACTTTTTAATAAATTTACCGGCGGGCTTGCCGTACTTACAAAACCGGCAATCTTTTCGGTAATTTTTCTTGTATCTGTTGTTATATGGGTAACGGAAAGCCTGTTTCTTGTAATAATCGCGTATTCCTGCGGAATAAATATATCAATTCTTGGCGGAATATTTGTAGTGATAATAATAGGCATAGGCGCGATTCTGCCTACCGCTCCCGGATATATAGGCGCTTTTGAATTTATGGGTGTTACGGCTATGTCTGCCTTGGCAATAGGAAAGGATCCTGCTTTCGCGTGTATAGCGATATATCATTTTCTGCAGCTTATGGTCATTTTTGCTTTAGGATTTGCAAGTGTTATTAAAACAAAATTATCGTTCGCGGATTTATTTAAATTCGCAAAAATTGAAGAAGATAAAAGATAAAACAAGGATGAAAAAATGAGCGATCAGATTCTTTACCTTATTTCTTTTGCCGTCGCGCTTTTAGCCGCGGCGCTTGCCACGCCTGTTTGCAGAGCGTTCGCTTGGAAGCTGAATATATTGGATAAACCTATAAGCGAAATCAAAACGCATAAAATAAGCACGCCTTATCTCGGCGGTATAGCCATAGCCTGCGGCTGGATTGTTTCATTGTTTTTAATAAGAGTTATCGCGGATTTTCCATCTGGAACTCTCAGAAGCCTCAGGGGAATTATGTATGGGGCTCTTATTGTTATGCTTCTCGGTTTTATAGATGACGCGGTACGCAAAGGGCTGGGACCGAAATTAAAACTTATAGTTCAGATTGCCGCCGCCGCTATCGTTGTTTTTGGTTTTGACATAAGAATAAATTTTATACCCCATTACTGGCTGTCGTGTG
>WRFE01000031.1 GCA_009778965.1 Candidatus Endomicrobium labiotermitis | reverse complement strand
TGTTGCTGTTATGCGTAAACTTCTGATTATTATTAACAATGTTTGTAAAGATTTTTATTTGAAAACTTCTTTTACCAGCGCTTAACTGTTTTTATATCAACTTTTTAAGTGGGTTGATGACAACTATGCCTTATCAATTTACATATGTTTTCTTAAACTCTAATTCTTCGGAGTCTTTTTTTGGAGCGTCAACTTTCACTTTGTCGCCTTCTTTAAACTCACCCGAAATAAGCTTTGACGATAAAGGATTTAACAAATAAGTCTGTATCGCTCTTTTCAAAGGTCTTGCGCCAAAAGCAGGATTATACCCTTTTGCCGATATAAAATCTTTGGCTTTATCGGTAAGATCCACGTGTATTTTCCTTGCCGAAAGGCGTTCTTCAAAAGAATGTATCTGTATATCAATAATTTTGTTAAGTTCAGCTTCCGTCAATTTCTGGAATATTATAGTTTCATCTATTCTGTTTAAAAATTCCGGTCTGAAATTTCTGTGAAGTTCCCCTAAAACTTTATCTTTTACTTTAGCATAATCGTCGTCTTCCTGAATATACTGCGAACCTAAATTCGACGTCATTATTACAACCGTATTTTTAAAATCAACAGTTCTGCCCTGTCCGTCGGTAAGCCTGCCGTCGTCAAACAGCTGAAGCATAACATTAAACACTTCGGGATTTGCCTTTTCGATTTCATCAAACAAAACAACCGAATACGGTCTGCGCCGGACTGCTTCGGTAAGCTGTCCGCCATCCTCAAAACCCACATATCCGGGAGGCGCGCCGATTAAACGTGAAACACTGTGTTTTTCCATATATTCGGACATATCTATTCTTACTATATTTTTTTCATCGTTAAAAAGCAAAACAGCCAATGCTTTGGCAAGTTCGGTTTTACCCACACCTGTGGGTCCTAAGAATAAAAACGTGCCTATCGGCTTATTAGGGTCGGAAAGTCCTGAACGGCTGCGCCTGACGGCGTTAGATATCGCTGTAATAGCCTCATCCTGCCCAATTACCCTTTCGTGAAGTTTTACTTCCATTTGAAGAAGTTTCTGCATTTCCCCTTCCATCATCCGAGATACGGGAATGCCTGTCCATTTACTTACGACTTCGGTAATATCTTCCTCATCAACTTCTTCTTTAAGCATTTTATTTTCTTTCTGGAGTTTCGCAAGTTTTTTATTCTCTTCTTCAAGCTGCTTTTGCATATTGGGAATTTTTCCGTAACGAATTTCCGCAACGGCGTTTAAATCCCCGTTTCTTTCGGATTTTTGTTCCTCTATTTTCATTTCTTCAATATCAGCTTTAAGCTTTCTTATAACGGAAATCGAATCTTTCTCTTTTTCCCAGTGGACTTTCATCTCCGCGGACTCGTTTTTAAGTTTATCTATTTCTTTTTCAAGACCCGCTAGCCTTTCTTTAGAGGCGGAATCCGTTTCTTTTTTTACTGCCTGCTTTTCTATTTCAAGCTGACGCAGCCTGCGTTCCACAGCGTCAAGTTCGGACGGCATAGAGTCTATTTCTATGCGAAGCCTGCTTGCCGATTCGTCCACAAGGTCGATGGCTTTATCCGGCAAAAATCTGTCTGAAATATATCTTGCCGAAAGTGTTGCCGCGGCAACAAGCGCGGAATCCTTAATTTTTACGCCGTGATGAACTTCATATCTTTCTTTTATACCACGCAAAATAGCAATTGTATCTTCAACAGACGGCTCGCCGGCATAGACAGGCTGAAAACGGCGCTCCAACGCAGCGTCTTTTTCTATATATTTTCTGTATTCGTCTAAAGTTGTCGCACCTACAAGTTTGAGTTCCCCTCTTGCAAGCATAGGCTTTAACATATTAGCCGCGTCAACAGCGCCTTCCGATGCCCCTGCCCCGACAATTGTATGCAGTTCGTCAATAAAGAGAATAATTCTCCCGTTTGCGGACTGAATTTCTTTTAAAACAGCTTTAAGGCGGTCTTCAAATTCACCCCTGTATTTCGCGCCGGCTATAAGAGCGCCCATATCCAAAGCAATAACTTTTTTGTCTTTTAAACTTTCGGGAATATCGCCTGACACTATGCGGTTCGCAAGCCCTTCGACTATGGCTGTTTTACCCACGCCCGGCTCGCCTATAATTACAGGATTATTCTTTGTTCTGCGCGACAAAACCTGAACGCAACGGCGGATTTCTTCATCCCTGCCTATAACAGGGTCAAGTTTTCCGCGTTTGGCAAGTTCGGTTAAATCCCTGCCGTATTTTTCCAAAGCCTGATATTTGTCTTCCGGGTTTTGGTCTCTCACTTTTTGGTCTCCCCTTATGATTACCAAAATTTTTAATATCGAATCTTTTGTCAGCCCATACTTTTTTAAAATTTTAGAGCAGACTTCGCTTGTTTCATCCGCTATTGCTATTAAAATATGCTCCGTTGAAACATAATCATCCTTCAAATTTTTAGAAACTTTCTCTGCATTTGAAAGAATTTTATTTAAAACGCTTGACAAATACAAATTGCCGCCGGAAACTTTCGGTTTTTTATCGATTTCGGAAAGCAGATCACTTGTAATATTCGCTATAACCAGTTCTTCCTGTCCGGTTGCCGCGGATTTCATTATAATGGCTTTAACCGTACCTTCGTTTTGCCTGACCAACGCAAGCAAAAGATGCTCTGCGCTGATTTCCTGATTGCCGTAATCCGTGGCAATATTTTGCGCGTCCGCAAGAGCTTCCTGCGACTTTATGGTAAATTTATTTAAGTTCATTTTTCCTCCCAAAACAAAAATAGCACTCAATACATCTAAGTGCTATTTTAATACTAAAAAGATTTTTTGTCAAGAGAAACCTCAACCCTCTCCCTAATCAGGGAGAGGGTAAGGTGAGGGTGATATCTATTCCACTATTATCTCTACTCTTCTGTTTTTCGCTCTGCCTTCTTCTGTCTTGTTTGTTGCTATCGGTCTTGTTAGTCCATGCCCTACCTTTTCCATATTCACTGAATCTATTCCTAACTCTGCCAACTTTCTATACACTGTATCCGCTCTTCTTAATGACAAGTCCATATTATATTCGTGCGTTCCTATATTATCAGTATGGCCTTCTACTGTTATATTGCTATATCCCATTTCCTTTAATACTCTAGCTAGCCCCGCTATTGCTTGCTTTCCTTCAGGTTTCAATTCATATTTGTCAAAATCAAACAACACTTTCGTTAATCTGAATACTTTCGCTTTCGGTTTCTCTTTTATCTCTACTATCTGGATTCCTCCAGTCTTTTCTTGTTCTTTAAACGCTTCTATTTCTGCTTTCGCTGTTTCATCTGCTTCCTTCATTGCTTTATCTGCCGCTTTTTGAATATCTTCATTACTTCTATATGCTTTTTCTTCTTTTACTTCTGCTTTCTTTGTTTTGTTTACACAGCCAAATATATATCTTATTCCTACATGTCCGTATAGATTCTCATATCTTTCCGCCGTATAGTAATTTCCATGGGCAAACAACTTCCAGTTTTGGCTTATAAACATCTCTCCGCCTAATCCTAATCCTATTTGTATCTTACCTTCTTCCGCGCCTTTGGTTGTAAATTCTGAATTCGTTCCTTCAAATTTACTTTCTATTTCAGGTTCAAAGCCCGTTATCAGATATTTACCTTCTCCTCTGGCATAAACACTCCACTCTTTCTTGTCATACTCTACCCCCGCTCCTATTCTCGCCGCGCTTCTTATATAATTCCCGCCGTTTACATCCAAATTCACTGCTCCCGCTCCGCTTTCTCTAAATCCTTTATAGTTCACATCGTCTATTTCCATTCCTACATATGGTCTGAGCTTCACTCTTTCGCTCATCGCATACTTCAATGCCGCTTCTATGTCTCCGCTTAATGTAAACGCTTCTATTTCACCTTTTGCTATTCTGTTTCCTATAGGCGTATACACATATCTTTGTGTATCAAAGTTATCAAAACTTCCTGACACCAATGCTTTCAATTCCCAGTCTTCTTTTATTAATCCTCCGTACACTCCCAAGCCCTTATTGTTTCCGTCTGCTTTGTTTTGACCTTGTTCTATGCTGTGACTGTTAAATCTTCCGTATACTCCCCACATCAGACCATTGTCTGCTATATACTTATCAAATCCTATCATTAATCCCAATGAACTGTCTTTATAATCCTCAGGTGAATTGTCATGTTCGGCAAACTTCGCTATTTCGCCTCTTACTTGAGCCCACAAACCGCTGTTTGTCCTGTCTTCTCTGGCGTGGTTTCTTATTTTATCGTAAATCTCATTCGCAGGAGCTCCGGCTACACTTCTTATTACGTTTGCTAAAAAGTATCCCGACATACTCAAAAGCGTATCTTCTACTTCTCTGTCGCCTCTTGTCATTAATTCTGTTATTATGTCTGCCATATCGTCGCTTATACTGTCATCAGTTGAAAGATCATCCAATATTCTTGCCGTATTTCTATGGTTATTCCCACGCCTGCTATATGTTCTGCTTGAAAAATCACTGGCATATACTCCGCTAACTGATAGTATTACTGAACCAAGATAATCAGTACTACTATTATAATTCAATATAAAGTTTAACGGTAAATTAGTGCTTGTACTTACAAATATTCCCGAAACTGCTGCCATTGAGGATATTATTAGCGTGTATTCTCTGTCATCGTAAGTACCTACTCTAAGCTTTATGTCTAAGTTTCCGCCTACTGTTGCTTTCCCGGATATTATTTGATCATTGTCGCCGTTTGCCCAGATATCTATTTTCAGATTTGATTGATTTACATATTCCCCCGTATAAATTGTGTTAGCTGTTTCGTTTTGCATATTTAATACTGTTCCTTCCGAAAATATCATATTTTTACTTTCAAATGTCGCATTATCCAGCAAATTTACTTCTCCGCCAATTACATTAAACGACGTATTCTTTATTATTATTTCACCGCCGAATATTAAATTTTCGCTTCCGGTCTTATATATTGTCCCGCTTCCATCTCCGTCAACTCTTATTCCGTTTGATAATGTTATGTTTCCTCCGATTGCGTTAAAATTCAAGGCTGAGGGAGATCCGTAAGAGGCATCCAAAGAAAATAAATAAAAAGCGCTGCTTATATATACGTCGTTTAATACTCCTCCCGCATAATTATTCTGAAACAATACATTCATATCCGCGCTTAACGCGCTGAAACTTACCGCACTTCCGTCCGTTATATAAAAAGCGCCGCCCAAACTATTTGCCGTGTTATTTTCAAATTTTATAGTATCGGCCCTGAATGTCATTATAGAATTATCAAGAGCGTATACAGCTCCTCCAAAACCTAAAGTCGTTCCGCTTGCTTTGTTATTTGAAAAATTAATTTCTCTTGAACTGACAAAGGAATATTCAGATGACAGAGAGAAAATAGCGCCGCCGAAACCGGCGCCAAAGCCGGAGCCTGAACTGGAAACAGTATTGTTTATGAAATTTATATCGCCGGAACTGTCAAATAAAAAATCAGAATCATAGCCGAAAATAGCGCCGCCTGAACCAAGACATTCGCTTTCTCCGGAGCCTGAGCCGGAAGCAGTGTTGTCTAAGAAATTTATATTACCGGAACTGACAAAAGAATATGTAGCGAATAAAATAGAGCTAATAGCGCCGCCGAAACCAACAGCAAAGCCTTCGTCAGAGACATAGCCGGATGCAGTATTATTTAGGAAATTTATGTCGCAGGCGCTGTCAAAATAAAAATCTGATTCATATTCAGAGCAAATAGCGCCGCCATGACCAGTACCGGAGACAGTGCCGGAACCGAAAGCAGTGTTGTAGATGAAATTAATATTACCGGAACTGACAAAAGAAGAATAAGAGTCGTATCTGGCATGAATAGCGCCGCCGAGACCTTGACCATAGCCATAGCCATATTCAGAAACAGTATTGCCTAAAAAATTTATATCATTGAAACTGACAAAGGAATGCTTAGAATTAGAAATAAGAATAGCGCCGCCTCTGTCGGATGCAGTATTGGAAGAAAAATTAATATCACCTGAACTGATGAATGCGTACTCGTCTGACTCGGAGTAAATAGCGCCGCCTGCGTCGGAAGCAGTGTTGTCTAAGAAATTTATATCCTTAGAACTGATGAGCGTATAGTAGGCTGACTGTGACCAAATAGCACCGCCTCTGCCGGAAGCAGTATTGCCTAAGAAATTTATATCACCGATACTGATGAATGTATAGTCATCTGACCCGGAGCAAATAGCGCCTCCGTTTCCATTGCCATAGCCTAAGCCGGAAACAGTGTTATTAAAGAAATTTATATCAACGGCACTGACAAAGGAAAAAATAGAATAATTAGAATAAATAGCGCCGCCTTCGCTGAAAGCAGTGTTGTCTAAGAAATTTATATCACCGGAACTGTCAAAAGAATATGAAGAAGAAGAAGAAGAGTAAATAGCGCCGCCTTTCCCTGAGTTAAAGCCGGAAGAACCATATCTGAAACCGGAAGCCGTGTTGCCTAAGAAATTTATATTACCGGAACTGGCTAATAAATACGCAGAGTAATTAGAATAAATAGCGCCGCCATTTCCATTTCCATGCGCATAGCCACCACCTAAGCCATAGCCTGAGCCGGAAGCAGTGTTAAAAGAAAAATTAATATCACCGAAACTAACAAATGAAAAAGTAGAATGTTCAGAATAAATAGCGCCGCCAGAAGCATAGCCATTCCCATAATAGGTATCGCCATAGCCATAGCCGTAAGCTGTGTTGTTAAAAAAAGTCATATCACCGGTGCTGACAAAGGAATATGCAGAAAAAACACCAACAATGGCTCCGCCTCTTGCGTACGCGTTACAGAAACCGGAACCTGTATTAATAATAGAAGCCGAAGTGATATTATTTTCAAACATTATATTATTTCCCGTATATGAAATTGTTGAACTGCTTGCGTATATCGCGTTGCCGAAACTATATATGTCAACATTTCCTGCGCTTACGTATGACGAGATTTCATTTCTAAAACCCGACAAATTTATGTTGTTTATTGATACAGCGGAATTTTTTATATAGAAACCATTGCTCACATTTACACCGTATAAGAAAAAGTCTTCTTCATTTTGTGTATTTATAGTTATGTTTCTGTCACTTATCGCATTTATACCGGAGCCTATATTAAAACCCTGAGTAGCGGTTATTGTGCTTACAGACAGATTGTCTATGGCGGTATTTAATTCCCCTTCCGAACTTACATCAACTTGTTCAGCAAACGCATTGGCAATCACAGTCACAGATAACAACAATAATGACAACAACATTTTTTTCATAGACTGTCTCCTTTTGTAAATATTTTATGTAGTATTTTTCTTATACTTTCTATGTTATAACTTTAGCCGCGTTTGATTACTTTGTCAATGGATTCTGAATCAAGCCCTGAATGAGACAAATATAAAAATAAAAAAACTGCTATTTAGAATAGCAGTTTATATTTTTGAAATCTTTATTTTTCCGGTTAATATCGTCTTATATTTATCTATTTTTCCCATAGCCTTATTTTTTGTTTATTGGGAAGCAGGGTTATCGGATTTCGGTTCAGCCGGTTCGGGTATTACGGATTTGCTTTCGGGAGAGAGTTCTTCAAGTTTTACAATAAGTTTGGATTTGTCTATCTGGGCAAGCTCAAAATTGTCTGTCGTATGTAAGGCTTTTTTAGGACATGACAAAACGCACTGTGAACAAAAAATACAATTTGCCATAGAAAATTCGCAGCCAAAAACTTTGTCGGCCAGTTTAGGAATTTTAATCGCGTTAGCCGGACAGTTTCTCACGCAAATCTGGCACCCTATGCATTTATTCTGCTCAAACGCAATCATACCCGCATAACTGCCGTGTATTTCACGTTTTTTCAAAGGGTACTCTGAAGTAACCGGCTTTTTAAAAAGAGATTTTAGAGCTTCTAATAACACCGTACCTATATTTTTCATTGCGTAATCACCGCTTTTAGTATTATATTTAGAAAAATCTGAAACAACGCCAACGGCGTTAAATATTTCCAGCAGAGCATTACCATCTGGTCCATTCTGATTCTTGCAAATATTGTTCTTATTACAGCCAAAATTACAATTATGAAAAGTATTTTCAAAAGAAACACTATTACGCCGAGTACAAACCCTAAATTATACCCAAAAGGCATAAAAACTGCCGCCAAAAGCGCTGAAACCGAAATTGTTTGTATATTCATCGCAAGTCTGAAGTAAGCATACAGAGGTCCCGTATATTCCGTAAAAGTCCCCGCGACTATTTCCGTTTCCGCTTCAGGTATGTCGAACGGAACTTTTTCAAGTTTCCCCTGCACTGCGATAATTGCAACTACAAAAGAGATTATATTTACCAAAAACAAAAAACCGTTGGCTTGGTAAAAATTTATAACTGTAGAAAAAGTCCATGAACTTGCCAAAACTCCCGGCGCCAAGACTGCCATTAAAAGCGGAACTTCATAAGAAAACAGCTGCGTCAAAACGCGCATTGAACCTATAAGCGAATATAATGACCTTGAATACCAGCCGCCCAAAAAGTAAGTAAGGGTAGGGATGGTAAGAATATATATCACCGCGACAATATTGCCTTTAAACGAAAATATAGATTCCGCATTATAAACAGGAATAAACAAAAACGCCGTTGCTGCTGCGGCGCAGGCTACAAGCGGCAAAGTTCTAAAAATAACTCTGTCAGCAAGTTCAGGGATTATAAGCTCTTTTGACAAAAGTTTTATAAAATCGGCAAAAGGCTGGAACCACGGAGGACCGACCCTTGTCTGCATTCTCGCGTAAAGCTTCCTGTCTATGTATTCCGCCGCTAAAGCAAGAATAAATAAAAATAAGAAACCCGGAAAAATTAAAATTGACAACAACGCTAATAACATCGATTACCCTTTTTACTTCAAATTTATACTAAGAACTTTTATTGAACATTTTTCACATTATTTTGTTGTCATCCTGAGCGAAGCCGAAGGATCTAGATGTTTCGACTCCACAACTTCGTTGTTTCGCTCAACATGACAAATATAAATTTATTACTTAATTCCTAACTTTACTTTCGTAAAATCCACGCCTCTGTTCTTCTTATACCAGTCTATACTGTGCTGTCTTAACTGTTTCCACGTCATTTCATCTTTACCGTTTACCGCGACTATCATTCTGTCGGTGCAAGAAAAACACGGATCTATTGCCGCTATAACTATAGTAACATCCGCAAGATAACCTTTTTGAAGCATTGTCGAAACCGACTGGACATTCGCAAGTGTCGGCGCTCTTAATTTTACTCTTTCGGGCTTGTCTGTACCGTTAGCGCGGACATAATGAATATCTTCGCCTCGCGGAGCTTCATATCTGCTTATCGCTTCGCCTGCAGGAATTCTTAATGGAGCCGGAACTTTTAACGGCGTAACCGGAAGTTTTTTTATAAGCTGCCTTATTATGGAATAAGATTCCATAAGCTCGCCTATACGCACAACCGCTCTTCCGAAAACATCGCAATTGTCATCTGAAATTACTTTAAAATCAACTTCGCCGTAAGCCGCATATTTATCTTCCGCTCTTATATCTCTGGTTATTTTTGACGCTCTGCCGGTAGGTCCTACAGCACCCATTTTCACTGCGTCTTCAGGCGACAAATAGCCGACCTTGGAAAGCCTCTTTTTTATTGTTATTTCTTCGGTGGCGACGTGAGCATAATATTTTGTTCTTTCTTCTAAGACATCCATCGCTTTTAAAATCTGCCCTTTTTCTTCTTCGGAAATGTCTTTTCTTACTCCGCCTAGTATATTTACCGCGTAATTAACTCTGTTTCCCGTAAGAAGAGCAAGCAAATCCATTATTATTTCCCTGTCTCTCCAGGTGTACATTAAAAGCGTGTCAAAGCCTATTTCGTGAGCCGCTACGCCAAGCCATAAAAGATGGCTGTGAATTCTTTCCATTTCTCCGATAATTGAGCGTATATATTTTGCCCTCATCGGAACATTCAAACCCGCTATTTCTTCAACTGCCTGTAAAAAACACGTAGCGTGCGAATGCGAACATATTCCACAGACTCTTTCTATCAAATATAAATCGTGTAAATACGGTTTATTCTCACAGGCCTTCTCTATTCCTCTGTGGTTATAACCAAGCTTTACAAGTATATTTTCAACTTTTTCACCCTGCAGAGTAACGTCAAAACTTGCCGGCTCTTTTAAAGCGGGGTGCTGAGGACCTATGGGAATAACAAGTTTTTTAGCCATTGATATCCTCCGCTTTCTTGTCCAACCTGTCAGCTGTCCAGTCTTTTCTTAAAGGATATTCGCCTTCTGGCCAATCATCAGGCAAAGGATATCTTTGCCCTTTAGGCATTCCTTCAATCGTGACCCCAAGCAAATCTGTAAGTTCTCTTTCCTGAAGTTCCGCCGCGGGATGAAGATCCGTAATTGTTGCTATTGAAGCGTTTGTTTTAGGAACCGACGTTTCAATATTGAGCATAAGACCGTTCAAATCCGCCATATGATATATGAAAGAATAATTTTCTTTCTCGTCTAAACCCGTAAGCATACAAAAAATATCAACTTTTAAATCTGCAGCGGCAAATTCAAGAAACTTTCTGAAATCCGGATAATCAATTTTCATCCAAAGCCTGTTTTCTCTTTGAATTTTTATTTTATCCGACAATGCCGGGTATTTAGAAATTATTTTTTCAACCATGGGATGATTATTTTCCATTTCAAACCTCTGCCTTCATTTTTAAGTCTGTCATTCCCGAAATTCTTTGCAGGGAATCTATTCTTCGTGTCTAACATGGATCCCCGACTAAGACACTCGGGGATGACAAAAGAAAGGATTAACCTCCTGCTTTTGTCAACTTTTTCGCTTCGCTTTCTTCAAAACTTTTTAAAAGTTTTGTTATGCCGTCAATTATAGCGTCCGGACTTGCCGGGCATCCCGGTATATACGCGTTTACAGGTATAGCTTCGTCTATCCCGGAAAGCATATTATAACAGCCTTCAAATACGCCGCCTGAACAAGCGCACGTACCGACAGCAACAACAAATTTAGGTTCGGGAAGCTGTTCGTAAATTCTGACAAGTCTGTCTTTAATTTGTCTGGTCACCGGACCCGAACATAAAAGAACGTCGGCATGTCTAGGCGTTCCTTTAAGCTGAACGCCGAATCTTTCCAAATCGTATGTCGGCGTAAGAGCCGCGACAATTTCTATATCGCAAGCATTACACGCGCCGGTATTAAAATGTATAATCCACGGAGATTTCAGGCGTGACCAGGTGATAAGTTTCTGTACCGCTTTAATCATTCCTTTCTCTCCTGAAAATTATAAGAATGCTCAAATAAGCCGTTATGACAAAAAGCGCTATTATGCCTAAAGAACTTTTTAATATTTTTTCCGGCGTTGTGGCAATCATAAGCGTTATAACGTGCATAATAGTAAAAAAGAAAGCCACTGGAAAAAATTCTACGTAATTCGGTTTTATTCTGTGGTCTTTAACGTCTTCCCCGCAGGCGTAAGCTTTTGTTTTCCCGCTCGGATTTTTGGAATTTTTAAACGACATTTTATCCGTAAAATGAGAAAGTATTATCAGAAAAATAAATATTACGAAAAACGCTATAGGAGGATAAATTAATAAAAACGATAATTCCATTTTTTAACCTTTTAAAAAGTCCATATACTCTGTGTCATGCTGAACTCGCTTCAGCATCTTGTCGTTAAAGAATAGACCCTGAAACAAGTTCAGGGCGACACAATCAGAGTTTTTTAACCTTTCAATTTATTGATATTCGCGACATCCAGCGAATCATGCTTTTTTACTATATTTATAATATAACCGGCCGAAATCATAAGAATTACAACCTCAACTACTATCATAGTTATAATTAAAGGCTCGACGACTTGCGGTTTACCGTTAAAATAACCCGCAGCGGCAAGCAAAACCGTAACACCTTTCATCATAACTTCAATGCCGATAATCATAGCGATTATGTTTCTTGTAGTAATAATCGCATATATACCGACAACAAACAGAATCGGTGCAGTTATTAAATATAATTTGAAAAGAAATAACGTATCCCCTATCATTTTTTACCGCCGTCGTCTTTATTATCTTTAAAAAGTACTATCACGCCGAAAACTCCCGCCAAAATAATTATTATCTGCCCTATTAAATCAAACTGCCTTGAATTCCATAATCCTTCCTGAGCGACTGCAATCTCGCTTGCTCCGATCGGAATAAAATTAGTGCTGTTTTCAAGCATATAAAACGCCGCGGCGCAAACCAAAACAATACCGGGCAGAAAAACAAATCTTTTTAACGTTTTCGCTTTTTCTTCAATACGTTCCTCGCGCGTCAAAGGATTTGTCAAACTTATAACACTTATAAAAATGACCGTTATAAGCCCCGCGCATACGGAAAGCTCAAATATCGCCGCAAGAGGCGTTTCCAAAAGAAAAAGTATAAGCGCGGTTAAAAGACTTACTACGGCAAGCAAAATCGCAGCTTTTATAATTCTGATATTTAACGCGGCAAGAATTGAAAAAATTACAAGCAGCGAAAGTAATAAAAAGTGAATGTGAACTAAATCCATAATACTCCTAAAATTTATGCCGTTACATTATTCCCACGGCAGGGAAAATAAACACATTAAGTATATAAGGAAAAATCAACCCGACTCCAATCGTTAAAGCGCACAAAAATATTGCGCACGCTGTAAGGGAAAGAGGCGCTTCTCTGACATTTTCAAGTTTCGGATTAAGCTCGCCGAAAAACACTTTTTTCTGCAAAGTCAAAAAGTACGCCATTGTAAAAAGACTCGCGACAACCGCCAATACAGCAAACCCTTGATAGCCAGCAGACCACAAAGCCAAAATTATTAAAAGTTTGCTCCAGAAACCCGCAAACGGAGGTATTCCTGCGGCAGACAAAAACGCTATCGCGGAAGTTCCTGAAGTTACCGGCATTTTATATCCGAGCCCGCCGAAAGAATCCACGTCAAGACTGCCTGTCTGTTTTTCAACAGCGGCAGAGTTTACGAATAAAAGCGACTTAAATATCGCATGGTTGAAAACATGAAATAACGCCGCGGCTACACCAAAAGCAGTCCCCGCGCCCAAAGCCAAAACAATGTAACCCACCTGGCTTATACTTGAATAAGCAAGAACTCTTTTAAAATCTTTTTGCGTAACAGCCATAATCGCGCCGATAACTATTGAAAGAGCGCCCGTAATTAAAAGAACCATTTTTATATTTTCGTTAAAACCCGTAACCAAATAAAGAATTCTTATCAACGCGAATATCCCGACTGTTTTTGTAATTATCCCGCCTAAAAATACCGAAACCCCCGCAGGAGCTTCCGCGTATGCCCCGGAAAGCCATGAATGAAAAGGAATAACCCCGCCTTTTATAAGCAAACCGGTTATAAAAAGCATAACAGCCGCTAAAATTACGGGGTTTCCGCCAAAATCTCTTATAGCCGTCGATATTTCCGCAAAACCTGTTGAACCGGCTGTAAGGAAAAATAAAGAAATCGAAAAAAGCATCATAACAGTCGCTATTGAAGAAATTATAAGATATTTAAAACCGCCTTCAAGCGCTCCGTCTTTTTTATCCAAAGAAATAAGTATATAGGAAGCCGCCGCTATAACTTCTATAAAAACATACATAGTAAAAATATCTTTCGTAAAAACCAAACCGTTTATTCCGGCGAAAGAAAGAAGCATTAAGTTTGAAAGAGAAAAAAGCCTGCTGTCATATTTTGAAAAAGCTTTAGACGTAATTAAAGAAACAAAACCGACAATCGCGGCTGAAATTATCATTATTTTTGACATACCGTCCGCGTAAACGTTTAAAGTGAAAACCTTGCCTATTAAACCCGCTAACTGCTGCGAACCCGTAAACGGAAAGAAAACTGACAAAATCTGCCAGATAAAAAATGCCAAAACCGCGTAATAAGCTGTTTTCCCCGAAAGTCTGGGGATATTAAGCAGAATAACAAGAATGATTGGAACGAAAATTAATGAAATTGTCATTTTCAAGTTGTCATGCTGAACTCGTTTCAGCATCTTGTCGTTAAGACCCTGAAACAAGTTCAGGGCGACACGTCTCCCTTAAACAAAAAATAAAATTATTATTGCTATGCCGCACAAAGTCCATAAAACATACTGCGGCAGGCTTCCGTTGTGAATTTTCCTAAAAACAAACGAAATCCATAAAAACGTTTTGACTATTAATACGTCATAAATCCAGTTTAAAGCGCTATCAAAATCAAAAGACGCTTTTCCGAAACTCTTATAAGATAGCACTGCTATATTATAAGGATCCGCCGCGTCAGATGCGTCAAGTTTATTTATACCGAGTTTAGATATAATACCCGAAACAAAACCAAGACCATTTTTATATTTCTTAAAACCTATTATAAAGTTTAAAAGCACAAATACAAGCGCCGAAATTGAAATTACAACCAAAGCAACATGAGTATGTTCCTGATATTCATAACGTATTATCATATTTTCAATAATATGCGAGGGTATATTTTTAAATACTCCTAACAACACGCAAAGCAATGCCGTTGTTACAACCGGAATCATAGAAGATATCGGATATTCAACATGTTCCCCGTCTTTTGAGAAAAATATTTTCCCAAACCAGTTTAAAACCGCGCTGGAACAGAAAAAAGTTACAATAACCATAACTGAGAATAAAATAACATTCAAATGTATAACGCCGTCATAAATAAGTTCTTTAGAGTAAAACGCCGCAAAAAACGGGACGCCTATAAACGAGGCTATCGCCAAAATAAAACTCATAAAAATATACGGATTATTTTTATAAGAAATAGTTTCCGATTTTGTATTGTCCATTATCCCCGCGCCGAAAAACAGCGAAGATTTATAAGCGGTATGAGCCAAAAGATGTAAAATAGCGCCGGCAATAGCTAAAGGAATTCCGCTAAGCAATGCCGCAAGCATAAAACTTCCCTGGCTTATGCTTGTGTATACAAGCATTCTTTTAAAACTTTTCTGGCTGTTGGCAAGAAGCGCCGCAAGCACAGCGCTAAACGCCGCAAAGCACATTAATATAAGTGTAGTGTTGCAGGGAGCGGCGTCAAACATATTTAAAGCCACAATAACTATATATACACCCAAAACTTTTTCCGCGGCGGTAGCCATAAAAACCATAAAAGGAACCGAAGTTTTTTCCGAAGCTTCCGGCATCCAGCTGTGAAACGGCATAACACCAAGTTTTGCAGCCGCACCTATAATAATAAAGGTAAACGCGGCTATTTGGGATGGAGCGGACAACTCTAACGCAATTTCGGAAATATTCATTGTCCCGGCAATTGAATATATAATGGCTATGCCTGCCATAAGAAATAAATCGGCTACGGCAGTTATGGCAAACGCTTTTATCGCGAGTTTTTTGTTATTGTTTACGGAAGAAATAATCATTAATATAAAAGGTATGGCAAGCGCTTCAATAAAGAACAAAAGAAAAATCAAACTATCGGTTATTATTGCCCCGTTAACACACGCGATAGCAAGCATCATGGAAGCATTAAAAAGCGGCGCTTTCGGGTTGTCTTTCATATTGCTTATTGTAAAAACGGCTGTAAGAAATGCAAAAAACGCGGGAATTATCAGCAGAAAACCTTTGAAACCCGACATAAACAAAGACATTGAAAAATTAAAACTTGTCCAATCGTAATTTACAAAAACATTTTTACCGAAATATAAACAAACTGCAGCCAAATTAAATAATGCCGAAAGAATAAAGAAAACTTTTTTTAGTTTTCCGTACTTTTCCGGAACTACAAATAAAATCGCCGCGCACAGCAACGGTATTAAGATGAAATAAAGCATTATCATACTCATTATAATATTCCAAACACCTGGTTTGCGGCAAGTTCAGCTATAGTCATAAGCTTACCAAAACACAAACCGAAAATTAAAGATACTGCCGCCAAAAATGAAACGCTGAAATTCATAGGAGTCCATATACCGGACTTACTTGTATGAAGCGACGTTTGCGGCTCAGCTAAAAACACCTTATAAAAAAGCCTTAACATATAGAAAAGCGTAAGCGTAGCGGCTATCACAAAAATAAACGCGACAGCGGTGTAACCTGCCTGCGCCGTACCCGTAATAACTAAAAACTTACTAAAAAAACCGCCTAAAGGCGGAATACCTATAACAGACATCATACATAAAATAAATGCGCAGGCAGTTATAGGAATAACTTTTAAAAGCCCGCCCATTTTAGTTATATCTTTAGTATGCGTTTCATGCTCTATAATCCCCGCGCTTAAAAACAACCCTGCTTTCGCGGTGGAATGCATAAGTATAAAAAGAGTTGAAGCGGCAAAAGCTAACGGAACGCCCGCGGCAAAACCTAAAAATATAAAAGCAAGCTGGCTTACGGTTGAAAAAGCGATAATCCTTTTTATGTCTTTATCTATTAATGCGGCTCCGCCCGCTATAAAAGCGCTCAGGGTTATTATCAAAAATACGGCTAGTCTCATTTCTTCCGAAGGAATAATAATTCCGTTAAAAAGCCTTGCGTAAACATAAACGCCTATTTTTACCAAAACCGCAGCATGAAGCAAAGCCGTAACCGGCGAAGGCGCTACGCCTGCGTCCGCAAGCCATGTATGAAAAGGAAAAGTTGCGGATTTAGCAAAAATTCCGCAAAGTATTAAAATTACCGCAATATTTTTAACGGTTCCGGGAGCTATTGCGGTACGTATGCCCTGCAAATCAAAAGTCCCGGCTTGTTCCGCTATTATTATAAAACCTATAAGCATTAAAAAAGCGCCCGCGGCTGTAACCATAAAAGCCTTATTCGCGCGCCTTATAAAATCATCTTTTCTGAAAAAACCTATAAGTCTCCAGGAAGCCAGAGCCGTCATTTCCCAAAATACATAAAGGAAAATAAGATTAGCGCTGAAAATTATACCCATCATCGAACCCAAAAACAAAAGTACTATAAAATAGTATTCGTTTTGGTTTTTATAAGGTTTAATATATTCAAACGAATATAAAACAATAACCGCGCTTACAAGCGATGAAGCCAAAGCGCAAATCAAAGCAAAAGCATCGGCTCTTAAAACAAAATTAAAGCCGAGCGGCAAACTGTAATAGAAGTTGATTATTTCTCCGCAGAAAACGGAAGGCGCTAAAGATAGGCATAATCCGAAAGTAATAACGGCAAGAAACAAAGCTGCCAAGTTTCGGATGGTTACAGAAAAGCCCCCGATTAAAGGCAGGGCGCATGAAAAAACTACAGGAACTGCTATTATAAGAATTAAAATGATTTCATTTAACATATCTATGAGACTACGCTTTTATTTATTCTTTTATTTTTATAAATGTTAGCTTTTTATAAGTGTACTGTCAAATGTATGTATGCCCGCATTCGGCATTAACACAAAAACTACTTTACGAAGAGCAAAAAAAAAAGTATAATGCTTAGCTAAACACTGTAAAAGGGAGGAAGCAATGCTTACGTTAAACAAAAAAACAAATAAGCTTGAACTTGAAGCTTATCATTTTGAACTTCAGGATGTTAAGGAACCTGAACTTTTCAGAGAAACGTTCCAATACACGGAAGTTCCAAAAATAATTTTCAACAACGAAGTAGTGCCTATGAATGTTCCTGATGACATATGGATTACCGACACGACTTTCCGCGACGGTCAGCAGGCTATGGATCCTTTTACTCCGGACCAGATAGCGCATATGTATGACCTTATGCACAAGCTTGGCGGTCCGAATGGAGTAATAAGACAAACCGAGTTTTTCTTATATTCCGATAAAGACAAAGCGGCTGTCCGCAAGTGTCAGGAAAGAGGGTATAAATTTCCCCAGATAACGGCTTGGATAAGAGCAACAAAAGACGATTTCAAACTTGTAAAAGAAATGGGTCTCAAAGAAACCGGAATTTTAACTTCATGCTCTGATTATCACATATTTTTAAAACTCAAGAAAAACCGCAGAGAAGCGCTTGATATGTATTTGGATATAGTAAAAGCGGCATTAGCGGAAGGCATTTTGCCGCGCTGCCACTTTGAAGATATAACAAGAGCCGACATTTACGGCTTTATCGTTCCTTTCGCGATGGAACTTATGAAGCTTTCAAAAGAAGCAAAAATGCCTATAAAAATAAGAGCCTGCGATACGTTAGGTTTCGGAGTAAGTTATCCGGGCGCAACTTTACCGAGAAACGTAAACGGAATAATGCACGCTCTTACGCATTATGCGGGTGTACCTTCGGAATGCATAGAATGGCACGGGCATAACGATTTTTACAGAGCCGTAAGCAATGCCACAAGCGCATGGCTTTACGGATGCTCAAGTATTAACGGATCCCTTTTAGGAATTGGAGAAAGAACCGGAAATACTCCTGTTGAAGCTATGGCTATAGAATATGTAGGGTTAAGAGGAACTACCAACGGTATGGATTTAACCACCATAACCGAAATCATGGAATACTTCCAAAAAGAACTTAAGTATACCGTACCAAAAAACCAGCCTTTTGTCGGAAGCAATTTTGCCACTACAAAAGCCGGTATTCATGCTGACGGTCTTTTGAAAGAACAGGAAATTTACAATATTTTTGATACAGGCGCTATATTAAACAGGCCTCCGGAAGTAGAAATAACAGACAGAGCGGGTCTTGCCGGAATATCTTATTGGTTTAACACGCAGCTTCCTAAACTTAGAGATTCTAAAGACAAACTTGAAAAAAACAATGAAGCAATAGTAAAAGTGAAAGAAGAAATAGACGGACTTTTCAAAGCGGGAAGATGTACTGCGATGACGCATGACGAAATGCTCGCATATGCAAAAAAATACTTGCCGAATTATATTTAACAACAATTAGCAATAAATAAAAGACGCCCGTAACCATAGATATTGATTGCGGGCGTCTTTTATTTTAGGAAACAACAAGAGGTCTGTCATTCCGGGCTTGACCCGGAATCCATTGTTACTAAAAACAAATGATATGATAAAACAAACAGCCTGCGGTTAAATTAACCGCGGGCTGTTGTTTGTTTTATCTTCTTTCCTCTCCCTAATCAGGGAGATGGCAAGGTGAGGGTGAATGTTTTACACTATGTCTTTATTTTCCCAGCATATACCTTACGCCTACATGCCCATATATATTTTGATATCTTGCGGCTGTGTAATAATTCATGTTCGCAAACAGTTTCCAGCCTTCCGCTATAACTATATCTCCGCCTAAACCCAATCCCAGCTGTACCTTTCCTTCCTCTGTTCCTCTGCTTGTAAAACTTACATTCGTTCCTTCAAATACGCTTTCTATTTCAGGTTCTTTGCCGGACATCAAATATTTTCCTTCTAATTTACCGTACACTCTCCACTCTGTCATGTTATATTCTATTCCTGTTCCCAGTCTCATCGTGCTTCTTACATAATTTCCGCCTTTGACGTCCAAATTCAATCCGCCGGCTCCGCTTTCTTTAAATCCTTTATAATTCACGTTTTGAAGTTCAAACCCCAAATACGGTTTAACATTCATATTATCTTCTACCTCTACACTCCACGCTCCTTCTATATCCGCGTTCATCGTAAATGCTTCCGCTTCGCCTTTCGCCGTTCTGTCCAGTATTGCTATACGTCTTTCAGTATTGAAATTATCAAAACTTCCAAGCAGCATTGCTTTCAATTCCCATTCATCCTGTATATATCCGCCGTATGCTCCAATACCTTTCTTATTTCCGGACGCGCTGCTGTCGCCTTGGCTTATATTGTTGCCGACAAATCTCACAAATGCTCCCCACATTAATCCCTTTTCAGCTATATATCTGTCATAACCTGCCATTAGCCCCCATGAACTGTCTTTATAATCCTGCAAGGAATTATCATTTTCTTTAAATGTTTCTACTCCGCCTTTTACCTGCGTCCAAACTCCGCCGTTTGTTTTGTCTTCTATCAAATGGTTTCTTATTTTATCGTATATTTCATTATTCGGATTGTCTGCCGCGGCATTTCTTATCACATTCGACAAGAAAAAACCTGACGCTTGTGAAAGCAATGCTGCCTGCGCGTCTTGATCCCAATCCATCGCGTTTGTTATTATATCCGCAAGATCATCTGTTATCATATCTGCTACTGACAATTCATCAAATACGTTTGCCATTCCTCTCTGATTGGAACTCAACATTTTGATTTCGCTGAAAGTACTTTTAAATACTCCGTCAACTATCAATATTACGGCATTTGTGCTTGCATAATTGTTAAATGTAAATTCCAAAGGAGCATTTGTGCTTGTACTTGTAAACAATCCCAGCACGTTTGGCAATGATGTTGAAAGGATTATTTCATATGCTTTATTATCGTATCTTCCTACTCTTGCTTTTATGTCTAAATTTCCGCCTACTGTCGCCATACCCGCTATTACTTTGTCATGATCGCCGTTTGACCATATATCCATTTTTGTGTTCACGGTACTTGAAAATACTCCTACGGTTATTGTATTTACCGTGTCATTTTGCATATCAAGCGTTGTTCCCGGCAAGACCATGCTTGTTCCGGTAAAATTCGCGTTGTCCAATAATACTACATTACCGCCGGTTATATTAAACGCTGCATTTTTTATTATTGTTTCCCCGCCAAGCACAAAACTCCCTGTTCCTGTTTTGTTTATAATACCGCTGCCATCTCCATCAACTTTCATTCCGTTTGTCAATATTATATTTCCGCTTGCCGCGTTATAATTAAGAACTCCGTTGCCCAAATATATATCATTTAAGCTGCTGCCGGCATAGTTGTCTTCAAACAGTATTGCCAAATCCGAACTTAACGTATTAAAATTTACCAAGCTTCCCGCGCTTATATACAAAGCGCCGCCGTCAGTTGCAGATTTGTTTCCCGAGAAGGATATTGACTGCGCAGAAAAAAATGCGCTGGACATCCATACTGCAAGCGCCCCGCCCTCTCCGGTGTAAGCCCTGTTGTTTACAAAAGAAATATTATTTCCGGCAGTAAAATCCGCTTGAGAAACATAAAGATTCATAGCTCCGCCTCCGTTATTGCCATAATTATTTGTAAAAGATATATTATTTCCTAAATTAAAAGACATAGAAGAGGACATAACGTATACTGCTCCGGCAAATGAACCTGCCGTACCTAGGTCAGCCCTATTATTGTCAAAAGAAATATTTCGCCCGGAAAAAGACATAACAGTCTCCCCAGTAGCGTGAATCGCACCGGCATAAATATCGGCTTGATTATTCAAGAAAAAAATATCATCATTACTGCCTGCAATAAAAGTTATGAACGAACCATTTGCATCTATCGCTCCACCGTGACCTCCTACAGATTGATTGCCGCTAAATATCGCCGATCCGCCGAAATTCATTGTTGAATCATACGCCCATATCGCTCCGCCGTTACTGTCTGATATATTTCCGCTGAATATTGCTGAAGTAAAACTTGCCGTAGACCATGCAATGTACATCGCTCCGCCAGCTGTAGAATTTGAAAAGTTTTGAAATACTATTGGTCCGTTTATAGTAAGAGATATGTCACTTCCTAAATTTAAACCGCTATAAGTATTTACACCGTCAAATATTCTGTTATTCCCGGCAATTGTCATATTAAGATTTGAAACAGCTGTTCCAAGTGCTGGTCCAAAAGTGATATCTCCCGTTAAATTTATGTTTGGAGTTGCACCGTACGTACCTGTCCAATAATCATTAAATGTTGCAAAATCGTTTACATTCGACTGCGCATATACTTTAACGCTTACACAAAACATCAATGCCACAAGAACAAACATTACTTTTTTCATACACTTTCTCCTTTTTAATAGATTGCGGATCGGAGTCCGCAAAGACTATAACAGCAAAAGCAGATTGCGGATCAAGTCCGCAATGACGACAAATACTATCAAACCTCTGAAATTAATACTTCCTGCTGGGTTTTGTCTTTCATATTTTTAACTAACACTTTTCCGTTGTCATATTCGGTTTTGGCAAATATTATTGCTTTATCTGAATTGAGTTTATCGGCGAGTTTCAACTGCGAACCTAAATTTTTATTATTGACAGGACCTTCTATTGAAATGTTTTTTTTGTTTTTGGCAAGATTCATAGCAAAAGCAAAAGCAGGCTCAAAAAGCTCCTGATCGGCTATGGCTATAAAAATCTTTTCAGGTTTTGGCAAAGTATTAAAAAAGCCTGCTTCACGCGCGGCTATCATAACCCTTTCCGTACCGAAAGCAAAACCAACAGCCGGAGTATCCTGCCCGCCAAGCTCTTTAACCAGACCGTCATATCTTCCGCCGCCCGCCAAAGCGCTTTGAGCGCCAAGAGCGTTTGAGCGTATTTCAAAAACAGTTCTTGTATAATAATCCAAACCGCGGACAAGTTTAGGGTCAACAATAAAATTTTGTCCCGCGCTTTTTAAAAGATTTTCTACTGTATTAAAGTTATCTTTGCAGTCTGAGCATAAATAATCAGTCATTTGGGGAACTTCCGTAAACTTCGGAGCGTCAATTTTACAGTCCAGCAGCCTTAGCGGATTTTTATCAAGACGAACATTACAATCCGCGCATAAATCTTTAACCGAACTAAAATACTTTACAAGAGCTTCCCTGAAAAGCGGTCTGCACTTAGGGCATCCCAAAGAATTTATATGAACCGTCAGTTCTTTTATTCCGACAGCCGACAAAATATCCGCAGCAAGAATTATTATCTGCGCGTCCGCCGCGGGCGACGAATTCCCGAAATATTCCGCGCCCATCTGGTTAAACTGTCTGTATCTTCCGGCCTGCGGCCTCTCGTATCTGAACATCTCGCCGCCGTAAAAAAATTTACCCGAAGGGAAAGAAACGTCAAATCTGTTTTCTATATAAGAACGGACTATTCCCGCTGTTCCCTCGGGCCTAAGCGCAAGT
>WRFE01000030.1 GCA_009778965.1 Candidatus Endomicrobium labiotermitis | reverse complement strand
TGTTGCTGTTATGCGTAAACTTCTGATTATTATTAACAATGTTTGTAAAGATTTTTATTTGAAAACTTCTTTTACCAGCGCTTAACTGTTTTTATATCAACTTTTTAAGTGGGTTGATGACAGCCATGCGCTTTTACTCAACTTCTAAACATCTCATCATCTTTTTTTCTGCTTTTGCGGCAAAAAGAAT
Source organism: Candidatus Endomicrobium labiotermitis (assembly GCA_009778965.1). Lineage (GTDB taxonomy): Bacteria > Elusimicrobiota > Endomicrobiia > Endomicrobiales > Endomicrobiaceae > Endomicrobium > Endomicrobium labiotermitis. The sequence continues at coordinate 22,787 of WRFE01000030.1, read as the reverse complement.
AGCTTCTATCATTGCAGACGGATCAGCTTTACCTTTGCCCGCTATGTCAAAAGCAGTGCCGTGACCGGGGGAAGTTCTTACAAAAGGAAGACCCGCGGTAACATTCACTATTTTTTTTGCGTCTATACATTTTAAAGGGACCATTATCTGGTCGTGATACATACCGCATATTAAATCATATTCTCCGTTTTTTGTTTTGAGCCAGGCAGAATCCGCCGGCATCGGAACGGAAACATTTATTTTCATTTTTTTTAATGCTTTATAAGCAGGATAGATTATCTTTTGTTCTTCATCGCCTAAAATGCCGTTATCACCCGCATGAGGGTTTAACGAACAGAGAGCGACTTTTAAAGACAGAGTGGAAAGTGGAGAGCGGAGAGTGATATTCATTGCTGTATCTTTACTCTTTACTCTTAACTCTTCAATCTTGCTTAAAAATTTCACGGTAAGCTTTACGGTTTCAATTATATCTTTAGATTTTAATTTTTTTGAGACTTGGTTCAAAGGGATGTGTCTTGTTACCATCACGCTTAAAATTTTGCCGCAAGCCATAATCATTGCTATATTCCGGCTTTTGGTTAAAGCGGCAAGCAATTCGGTATGCCCCGGGTGTTTTACTCCTGCAAGTTTTAAGGATTCTTTTGACACAGGGGCAGTAACTAAAGCATCTGCTTTGCCGTCAAGACAAAACTGCGACGCAGTTTTTATGGCATTATACGCGGCAATACCCGACTTTTTTGACGGTTTTCCTAATGCTATTTTTCCGATATCTGAAGTTGTAATAAAATCATAGTGTGAGGTCGGCCCTGGATTGCCGCGTCGAGACTTCGCCTCTCCTCGCAATGACGTCATTTCTTTGTTATTTGTTATTTGTAAATTGTTAATTGCTGTTTTGTCGCCAAAAATGACAGGGCTGCAAACCCTTTGAACTTCCAAAGAATTTACAGCCCTGAAAACTATTTCACTGCCTATGCCCGCGAGGTCGCCTAAAGTTATTGCGATACGGGGCTTTACGGTCATATTATTACCAAGTTCTGTTTATTTTTATGTTCGCTCTTGACTTCAAATCATTCATGAAGTTCGCGTAAGCTTGTCTTGCCGCGTTCTGATATAAAAGTTCGCCTATATCATTTTTTACTTCGTCAAAAGTAACGTCTCTGCTTGCTTTCTTTTCTTCAACTCTTATGAAGTGGAAGCCTGTGTCGGTTCTGATAGGTTCTTTCGTATATTCGCCTACTGACATCGCAAAAACTTTTTTATCTATTTCAGGAAGCAAATCGCCTCTGACAACTACGCCGAGGTCGCCGTTTCTGGGTCTGGAAGCAGGATCTTCAGAAAGTCTGCCGGCAACATCAGCAAAGCTTTCTCCGGCATTAAGAGCTTTTTTTACAGCATCAACTCTTGCCTGAGCAGCTTTCACGTCTGCTGCACTTGCGTCTTTAGGAGAAGCTATGAAAATCTGTCTGATTCTTACCTGTTCTCCTGACATTCTTTTGAGGAAAACTGAAAGATTTGCGGCTAATGCGTCTTCATCAGGTGAAAGATTTGTATTTCCGCCTTTCATTTTTATCATAACCTGATCAAAAAAGTTTTTTACATCAGATTCTGTAGGAACTTTAACTCTTGAATCTACCGCAGTTCTTACAAGTTTCATAACCGCAAGCTGTTCTTCAAGTTTCTTTTCAAAAGCGGCAACAGTCAAGCCTTCTTTTTTGAGTTCGGCTTGGAATTCCGCTTCGCTGGCGAATCTTTTTCTTATCTGGTCAACGCCGTCTTGAAGTTCTTTTTTAGAAATTTTGATTTTTTGCTTTTTAACTTCTTGTCTTAAAAGCACATCGTCAATTTTCTGGTTCAAAATATTGTCTTTAAGCTCATTGATTCTGGCTTCAGACTGTTCAGCCGCTGGAACAGTTTGTCTGTACTGCTCAAGCATAGGAACAAGTATCGCGTTAAATTCCGACGCAAAAATAGGTTCACCGTTTACTACCGCGATTGTCGGATCTACTGCCTGTGACTGTGCAAAAACGTTTGCTGCTAAAAAAACTACTGCTAAAACTGCCGCTAAATTTCTTCTAAACATTTCTTCTCTCCTTTTTGGTTTTTATTATTCCGAAATTTCGGATTCTTCGTCAGTTTCCATTACGCCGGCAGGAGCATTTGCGTTAGCCGCGTCGTAATTTACCTGAACTCCCAAACTTTTTCTCTTGTCGTCAAACCATTTTTCAAATCTTTCTTTTTCAATCGCTCTTTTGATTTCGGGCTTTGCCGCTTCAAAAGGGATTGCCGGAAGAATCTGGTCAGAAACCTTAAATATTATATGGTATCCGTAAACCGTTTCCACAATGCCGGACATTTCGTTCTTTTTAAGATTTAGCGCAACCTCCTCAAATTCGGGCACAAGTTCGCCTTTTTTAAACGGTCCTATAAGTCCTCCGTTCTGCGACGAACCTCTGTCCTGCGATACTTCTCTTGCTACTTTATCAAAGCTTTCGCCTTTCTGAATTCTTGCAAGAGCGGCTTCAGCTTCGGCTCTGTCGGTTACAAGAATATGTCTTACTGTAAAAGCGACCGGCTTGTCAAACGCTTCTTTGTTGGCGTCATAATAAGCCTTAACTTCATCATCGCTTGCGGCTATGGTATCGTGAATATCTCTTATATACGATTCAATCAAAAGACCTGTTTTATATTCCGCAAACTGTCTTTCCTGCTCAAGCTTAAACTCTTTTAAAGCTTCGGAATACTCTTTTCTCTTATCTACTCCCGCTTGTTTTGCAGCTTCAACAACTATTGCTTCTCTTACGATGGAATCTATAAACTGTTTTTTACCGGCTGGCGTATTTACATAATCCTGATATGACGGAGGCATCGCCGCAAGTTTTTCTTCAAGAGCCGCTTCCGTTATTTTTGTTCCGCCGACTTTCGCGACTACTTTATCGCTGCCTTTACAGGCGCCAAGCCCGAATACAACAACTGCCGCAAACAACAATACTTTTTTCATCTTTACTGCTCCTTTTTTAGGTCTGGTACTAATTTACAAATGTTACTATTTTAGAACGAATTAGTCAATTTCCGATCAGACCAAAACTTTAAGCTTTTCCAAAATAGTATCCCAGTTTTGAAAGGAGTTCTTTTACGTAATCTAAACTTGAAGAGTTTATTTCCGTTTTTTTCATTTTAAAAGCATAGCCTTTGCCTTTTATAAATTCAACAACTTTAGAATAATTCTTTATAAAAAGCGGTATGTCGGCATTTGAAAAATCGGCATCCGGAGCAAAATACACATATATATAGCTGTTGTCTTCCGATATCCTTTCTATATTGAGGTCTTGGGCTTTTAGCCTTAAAACCGTAATTTCAAAGAGCATTTTGACTTCTTCCGGCAATTTTCCGAAACGGTCTGACAGTTCTTCCTTGACTTTTTCCAGCGTTTCAGCTTCTTTTGCGTCGGAAAGCTTTCTGTAAAACAGTATTCTTATATCTTCATCTTCAATATAGCTATAGGGTATTAACGCATTAACCTTCAAATCTATTTCACTATTTTCAATTTCTTTTTGCGGAATACTGCTTTCTCCCTTTATTTTTTTACCTTCTTCCTCGAGAAGTTTGGAAAACATATCATAACCGATATCGCGCGCGAAACCGTGCTGGTTCGCAGAAAGTATTCCGCCCGCGCCCCTGATTTCCAAATCTTTTAAAGCAAGCCTGAACCCTGACCCTAATTCGCTAAACTCTTTCATTGCTTCAAGCCTTTTTACCGCCTCATCGCTTAAAGTTTTGTCTTTATAAAATAGGTAGCAATAGGCTTTTTTTCTGTCCCTGCCGATTCTGCCCCTTAACTGGTAAAGCTGCGAAAGCCCGAAGTTTTCGGCTTCTTCAATAATCATTGTATTTACTGACGGAATATCAAGCCCCGACTCTATTATCGTTGTGGCGATTAAAACGTCCAGCTCCATATTTGTAAATTTCCACATTATGTTTTCAATGTCTCTCGCGTTCATCTGACCGTGAATAACGCCAAGCTTGGCGTCCGGAACAATCTTTTTTATCTGTTCGGCTTTTGTAAGTATAGTTTCCACTCTGTTATAAACGTAAAAAACCTGGCCGTTTCTCGCAAGTTCGGCTTGTATAATATTTTTGACCAGATCTTCATCGTATAACGATAATGCCGTTTCTATCGGGAGCCTGCCAAAAGGCGGTGTTTCTATGACCGACAAATCCCTGAATCCCGATAACGCGGAAGACAAAGTTCTTGGTATGGGCGTAGCGGAAAGCATCAAAATATCTATGTTCTTTTTTATCGTTTTGATTTTTTCTTTTTGTTTAACGCCGAAACGGTGTTCTTCATCAACTATTAAAATACCCAGATTTTTAAATTTAATGTCTTTTTGTAAAAGCCTGTGTGTACCAACGATAATGTCGATTTTGCCTTTTTCAAGGTCATCTATTATTTTTTTCTGGTTAGCTTTGGTCTGAAATCTGCTTAAAACTTCTACCCTTGTCGGGAAAGGCGACAGCCTGTTGTAAAAAGTATTGAAATGCTGCTGCGCCAAAACCGTTGTCGGCACTAAAACAGCAGCCTGAAACCCTTCCTGAACAGCTTTAAAAGCCGCTCGCACCGCAACTTCGGTTTTTCCGTAACCGACGTCGCCGCAAACTAGCCTTTCCATGGGATAAGGTTTCAAAAAATCGCTTTTAACGTCTTCTATTGCTTTAAGCTGGTCCGGAGTTTCATCGTAAGGAAAAGCGTCTTCCAGTTCTTTTTCCCAATGCGTTTCGCGGGCAAAAGGAGTTCTTTTTATTTTGCTGCGTTCTGCGTAAAGTTTTAAAAGTTCTTTGGCAAACTCCGCCGCTGCTTCGCGTGCTCTCGATTTTACCCTTTCCCATGCGAAAGTGTCCATAGAGTAAAGTTTTGGTTTTACTCCTTCAACGCCTATATACTTTTTTACGGTCTTTATTTCTTCGGGGGGCACATAAAGTTTGTCGCCTTTTGTATATTCTACGCACAGATATTCCGAAGTTTTGTCGCTTCGAGAAATGGTTTTTAAACCTTTATAACGCCCTATTCCGTATTTTTCGTGAACAACATAATCCCCGGCTGATATTTCCCAAATTCCTTCCAACCGCCTGCCGCCTTTTATTTTCGGAAAACTTACGGGCTTTTTCTTGTAAAGCATTTCGCGGCTTGAAACGACAACAATGCCGCTTTGCGGCGAAGATTGGATGCGGGGATGCGAAGATGCAGAGTTAACAACAGTTTCTAAATAAAAACCTTTTGATAAATTGCCGTAAAGAAATTCCGGCGGTTTGTAGTTCCATACAGCATCGTGGAGAATATCGGCAATTCTTTCTTTTTCGCCGTTATTTGCGCAAAATATCTTTATGTCTGCTTTGTTTTCTGCAAAACTTTTAAGCAATTTTACAAAATAGTTTATATCTCCCTGAGTTGTATTGCCGGCAACCCCGATAAAACTCTTATAATTTTGGAAAACAGCTTTGCTGTTTAACGGATCGTTTATAATAAGTTCATAGTTTTTGTATTGTTCTTCTTCGTCTTTTGATAACGGATAATCGAAAAACAACATGGATTGCTTCGTCAAGGCTTCGCCATTCCTCGCAATGACAGGCGACACCCCCTTGTCGTTCATTCGTAATTCGTAATTCGTAATTTGTAATTTCTGTTCAAAGTATTCTTTAATTGTTGCCGTATTATCTGATGTTTTTACCGGCAAAATTTTTATTTCATCTATAAAATTGTTGGAAAGCTGGCTTCCCGGGTCAAAGGCTCTAAGAGCCTCTATACTATCGTATTCAAATAATACTCTTACAGGCGCGTCATTTGCCACAGCCCATACGTCAACGATATCGCCGCGAACCGCAAACTGGCATTTATCTTCTACAAAGGTAACTCTTTCATAACCCATTTTTACCAAATCCGAAATAAAATCAGTAAATTTAAGACTTGAATTTTTATCGATATTTACGCCCTCATCCGTATTCGGATCTGAAACCGGCATATTTATGGATTCATCGCTTGCGCAAACAATAAAACTTTTTAAGTTTTTAATTTTATCTATAGTTGCGGTTCTTGTCTGGACATCATCTGACGGAAAAAGCAGAGTAGAAAGATTGGAGAATGAAGAGTGTGTTTGAAAAAACGCTTTTAAATCATCATAAAAGGAGCTTAGTTCCTCGTCTTTGACAAAAGCAAAAACGCGCAAATTTGTATCGGGGGCACCCCCCTCAAAAATGCGTTTAAACAAATAATGGGCTTTACCGCTGCCCGAAATTCCCGACAAATACGTTTTACTCATCTAATTTGATTATTTGTAGCAAACTAATCGTAAATTTTCAACAAAACTGGCATAAATTCACTATATTTATATATAAGATTTTATCAGCTTATCAAGTTTTGCGTTTCTGTCAGCGCTGCGTTTGTATAAAGGCGTTTTATCTGCTTTATTAGATTCCAGCTGTTCTTCAAAAACAGCTCTGCCGTCATTTTTATAATAAATGCCCAGTCCCAATTTGCCTTCTTTTATCGCCAAAGCAAAAGCCGCGTTTCTGTCTGAAATATCGTGGTTTTCTATGTAATATGTATTGTCTTTAAACCACTGGAAAGTATTAAATTTGTTGAAACTTACGCAGGGATGCAAAAGATCTACAAGCGCATAACCTTTATGCTGTATTGCCTGTTTTAAAATTTCCTTAGTTTGTTCCAAATCGCCGCTGAAAGCTCTTGCGACAAAAGACGCGTTCATTGCTATTGCAACGGCTAAAGGATTAAAAGGATGCTCAAAAACTCCGTCAACCTGTATATTGGTTTTTATTCCCTCGGAGCTTGTGGGGGACGCTTGTCCCTTTGTAAGACCGTAAATCATATTGTTGTGGACAATGTTTGTAATATCAGGATTTCTGCGGATTGTAGCTAAAAAATGATTGCCGCCTTCGCCATACATATCGCCGTCGCCGCTTTCTGCAATAACGGTTAAACCGATATTTGAAGCTTTTGCCGCAACCGCCGCAGGCAAAGCTCTTCCGTGCAAACCGTTAAAATAACTGCCTTTCATATACTGCGGAAGTTTTGCCGCCTGTCCTATGCCTGAAACCATAAGTAAGTTTTCGGGGCTGATTTTTAATTCGTCCAAAGCGCTTTTTAATACACCGAGAATCGCGTGATTCCCGCAGCCGGGACACCATGCATTATCTATGCCTTGAATATCGTATATGGAAGCCATTTTATTTTACCTCCGTTTAAACAAATTGTTTGCCTCTATTTCCTCTCCCTTGTCAGGGAGAGGGCGAAGTCTTTTAACATACCCCGTCTTGCTTCGCAATCCATCCCTTTTTCTAAAAGGGGAATTTATTAACAACTGATTGCGGATCAGGGACAATGTCCCGTCCGCAATGACGACTACAAAATCTTTTTTAGTTCTTCCGCGACTTTATCTGCGCTGAAAGGCAAACCGTCATATTTTCTGATATACCCTGTTGCTTTAATGCCTGTTTGTTTAAAAACTAAGCTTTCAAATTGTCCGCTAAAATTGTTTTCAACAAAAACTATTTTTTCGGCTTTTTTAAGATATTCCGAAGTTTTAGGATGCAACGGAAATACCTGTTTAAAATACAGTAAAGCCGTATCTTTATCGTTTAAAATTTCAAGAGCCTCTTTTAACGTTTCTACTGTTGAACCCCAGCAAACTATAAGATTTTTATAATCCGGACTTCCTATAAGCTCAGGCTCTATGGCTTCGTTTAAAATACCGTCGAGTTTTTTCATTCGTTTTTCATGCATAGCTTTACGCGTATTTTCGCTTTCTGTAATTCTTCCTGTTTCATCATGCTCATCGCTGTCAGCGCAGACAAACCCTGCGCCGTAACCCGGAACGCCTCTCGGTGACACTCCGTCCGGCGTAATTTTATAACGTAAATATGACGAGTCCGTTTCAACAATATGTTTTACCGGAATTTTTGGTTTATCAAAAGACGTACTGCAAAAAATCGAGTCGGTAAGATACTGGTCGCTTAAAATAAAAACCGGCGTTTGATATTTATCAGCTATATCAAATGCTTTTTGCGCCATATAAAAACAATCGGCAGGATTGCCCGGGGCAAAAATTGCTCTTGGGAATTCGCCGTGTCCGGCATGAAGAACAAGGTCTAAATCCGCTTGTTCGGTTCTTGTAGGAAGCCCTGTTGCGGGTCCCGGTCTTTGGGCAACATGTATAACAACCGGCGTTTCCGTTGCCGCGGCAAGACTTACTCCTTCGCACATAAGAGCAAATCCTCCGCCTGAAGTGGAAACAACGCTTCGGGCGCCGGCATACGATGCCCCTAAAGCCATATTTATAGCCGCGATTTCGTCTTCCGCCTGTTCAACCGCGACTGAAAATTCTTTTTGATTTTTAGCAAGGAAAGCAAAAAAGCCTGTGCCGGGCGTCATAGGGTAAGACGCGATAAAATCGCAGCCGCCCGCCAAAGCGCCAAGCCCCAAAAGATCGGCGCCGCTTATAAGCATTTTTTCTGACAGTGACGCGTCGGACTTAACTTCAATTTGCACTTCTTTTAAAATGTTTCCGGCAATTTCGTAGCCCTTTTTGCCTGCCGCTATATTATTTGCGACAATGTCTTCGCCTTTTTTTGAAAAACTCTCTTTTATTATTTTTTCAAAATGTGAAAAGTCGGCTTTAAAAAGCCCGAGTATTATACCGCTTGCGATAATGTTGGAATAAATAATACCGCCGATTTCTTTGGCGGTTTTTGATAATGGAATGTCAGCAAAAGGTTTGTCTATTTCGCCTATTACGTCTTTATCCGCAAGAATTACGGTAGAATCGGTAATTCTGTGATACAAATGCTTAAAAGCATCTTTATCTAAAGGAATAAAAATGTCGATTCTGTCACAATAACAATTTTTAGGATTTGAAGATACTCTCAACTGGGTGGAATTACTGCCGCCGCGAACGCGCGACATATATTCTTTGGAAGTAAATAAATTGAAACCCGCGGTTTTAAAAATTCTGGAAACAACATTTTCAACAGTTTGTATTCCCGCGCCCGCTTCGCCGCACAAAACTATGCTTACGTCATCTTTAAATATTCGCATGCGCTAAGCTCCTTTTAACTGCAGAAGATGAGAGGGTGAGATGATGGGATGATGAGTAAAAGACAGTATTCGTTTTTACCCAACTTCTCATCCTCCCACCTTCTTCTCTTCTTATTCTTAAAAGTTGTCTGCCAACTCTTCCATATAAGCCTTCGGATGTAAACACGCCGGACATAATTCAAGCGCTTCTTTTCCGGCGTAAACATATCCGCAGTTACGGCATTTCCATCTTACCTCAGTTTCTTTTTTGAAAACTCTCTGATTATCAATATTATCAAGAAGAGACAAATATCTGGCTTCGTGGTGTTTTTCAGCTATAGAAATTCTTCTCCAGCATTCAGCTATTTCAGGGAAACCTTCGTCATCCGCAATTTTTGCAAATCCGGGATAAAGGGCAGTATGCTCTTCATTTTCGCCTGCAGCCGCGCCTTTCAAGTTTTCCGCTGTTGTTCCTATAATGCCGGCAGGGAAAGAAGCGGTAATCTCAACCATTCCGCCTTCCAAAAATTTAAAAAATCTTTCGGCATGTTCTTTTTCATTGTCCGCCGTTTCGGTAAAAATTGCCGAAATCTGCTCAAACCCTTCTTTTTTGGCTTTTGAAGCAAAATATGTGTATCTCATTCTTGCCTGAGATTCGCCCGCAAAAGATTTCAACAAATTGTTTTCCGTCTGAGTTCCTTTAACTGATTTTGACATATTAAAACCTCCGATTTTAGATGTTGAGAAGATGAAATGCTGAGATGTTGGGAGGAGCAGTGTCTGTTCAAGTCGTTGCTGTTGCTCACCCTCTCACCTTCCTATCATCCCACCCTCTGTCGTTATTGTATTTCCACTTCGTTATACCATCTTCCGTGCAGGTTGCAGTTTTCTATAACCTGAACTTTTCCTTTTGTTCCGATTTTAAGATGTACAACGGCAGCCGGATTTACATCTGACGTAAGTTCGACCCACGTTATAAACTTATTATCTAAATAAAAAGTTATGTTGGTGATATGATGTTCCGGAGCAGCTGGATGAAGAATTTCTCCGATTCTTACATGAACGTCAATACACGCAGCGCCCGGTATCAATTCGCATTGGTCAGAAACTGCAAAAAAAGGAATATGTTTCTTTTCGCTTTCGCCTTTTTCGGCTTTAAAATCAGGCATTTTGTAAGCGTCTTCTTGTTCTTCAATAACGTTTTTCATGTGACAAATAGGACAAACTTCCAGTTTTCCTTCAAGCGACACAAAACCGCAAACTTTACAGACAAAGCCTTTCATGATAAAACCTCCGGTTTTAGATGTTGAGAAGTTGAGATGATGAGATGTTGAGTAACGACAACAACAAAATCCTTGCCTCTGCCCAACTTCTCATCTTCCCATCATCTCATCCTATATTTTTACTTCATAAAGTATCCGGAAACGCTCCAGCGGCCGTCTTCCTGTTTCATAAGGGTTACGGATTCTACGACAACAGATCTAGGAGCCGCTTCAAAAAGAGTTCCGTATTGAATTACTATAAAATCGCCTTTAGGGGCATCAGGAAATTCCGACTGGTAAAACGCAAATATTTCTTTTCTGCTGTTGCTGCTGCCCAAGGGTCTGCGGAAAGTCGTCATATCGTTTTGCCACTGTTCGCTTGTAATTCTCTCTTTAGCAAAACCGGCAAGTTCGTCATAAGCCTGCATAAACCAACCGTTATCAAGCTTGGCTAACCACGCAAGACTTGCAGCTCTTACTTCTTTTACGTTAATGTGACTCGGAACATCCGCCACTTCGTTTTTCGACTTAGAACAACTGCATCCCGCAAAAATTCCCGCCATAACTACGCACATCAAAACCAATAAATACTTTTTCATCTCTGTTTCTTCTCCTTTTTTTATTTATAAAGCCCAAACGCTCCGGCTATATGTATAAACATAAACAAAATCGCTGTGCCTGCCACAATTTTATGATACTTAAATTTTTTCTTATGCGCCAGAATTACAGCGCATATAATCAAAACTGCCGCAATCATTCCGAATATTCTGAAATCCGGCATATTATTCTCCTTATTAGAAGATGAGATGTTGAGAGGTTGGGATGTTGAGCAACGACAACAACAAAATCTTTGTCTTTACCCTGCTTCTCTACCTCTTACATTTTCATCATCAATTAATTTCCGCTCTTTATTTTCTTGGCAAACTCTTTGCCCGCTTCAAAACACTTTTGCAATTCTTCTTCCGTAGGATTAAATACGACTTTTAAAGACGGTTCTGTTATTGAGGTTATGCCTGAAACCATATCTTCTATTTCTTTTGGCGCTTCGCCGCTCCAGCCGTAAGAGCCGAAAGTGAAAGTTTTTCTGTTTTTAGCTTTAGAACCTTTTAAAAAATGTAAAAATCCGGTTATAACGGGAAGCATCGCGTTATTGTGCGTTGAAGATCCAAAAATCCAGCCTTTCGCGTCTAACATATAAGAAGCCATATCCGGTCTGTCATTTTTTGTAACGTCAAACAAAACAGCTTCAACGCCTTCGGAAATTATTCCTTCCATTATTTTTTTTGCCATTTTTTCTGTTGACTGCCACATAGTTTCAAAAACTACCGCTATTTTATTTTCGCAGGAATGAGCGGACCAGTAAAGATATTTTTGCATAATTTCCGCTATATGTTTACGCCATATAACGCCGTGACACGGAGCTATCATTTCTATTTGCAGGTTCATTTTTTGTATAGCGGCAAGTTTTGAAGCAACAAGATTGCTGAAAGGCCATAAAATGTCGGCATAATATTTTTGCGCTTCTTCCATTAATGTTGCAAAATCAACTTCATCGTCAAAAAGGTTACTTGTGGCGTAATGCTGACCGAATCCGTCATTGGAAAACAGCACCTTATCGTAAGGAGAATACGTGAACATACTGTCCGGCCAGTGTATCATCGGGACATCTATAAACTCAAGCGTTCTTTTGCCGATATTTACGCTTTGACCATATTTAACCGAAGTCCATTTTTCAGCCATAACTCCGTAATATTTCAACAAGCCCTGTTTGGCTTTTTCGGTACCGTAGAAACTCGCATTGGGACATTGTTTTACAATTTCAGGAAACGCGCCCGAATGGTCGGGTTCTATGTGGTTTATTATTACAACGTCAATTTTTGACGGGTCAACAACGCTTTTAATGTTTTCTATAAATTCTTTTTCAAATCCGTGACGGACTGTGTCTATTAATGTAATTTTTTCATCAATAATAAGATATGAATTATACGTTACTCCTTTTTTCGTAACGTATGTAGAGTCGTGAAAATGCCTTTCGTTCCAATCAAGAATACCTACTGCGTAAATTCCTTCTTTTATTAAACGCGCGGACATAAAAACTCCTTTTAACTACAGAGTGAAGATTGAAGAGTAGAGAGTTAAGTTATTATATTTCGGCTGTTATCGTCATTGCGGGCTTGACCCGCAATCTGGTTTTCGCTCTGCGAAAACACAACATCTACACTCTCTACTCTTAACTCCTCACTCTTTATTTGTCGTACAAGCCGGACATTCTTCATATTGCGGCAGATATTCGGCTTTGCACTTAGGGCATATTTTTACATTGTTTTTTACACCGCAGGGCTTACAAACTCCGGCGGAAAAGCAGCCGTCTTTTATTTCTTTTTTACAGTGCGGGCAGCTGCAGCTTTTGTTTTCTTGCGTCATTTTATTTGCCCAATTTTGATTTATAATTTTCTATTGCTTTGTGAAGCGCATCCGCGCCGAGATTTGAGCAGTGCATTTTGTTTGGCGGAAGACCGCCTAAAGCTTCGGCAACGCTTTCATTCGTAATTTTCATGCCTTCGTCAAGCGTTTTGCCTTTAGCCATTTCGGCAACCATTGAAGAAACCGCTATCGCAGCGCCGCAGCCGAAAGTTTTAAACTTTATATCGTCAATTTTATCGTCTTTTACCTTAATATAAAACGTCATCATATCACCGCAAACAGGGTTGCCTACTTCGCCAACACCGTCCGCGTCTTTTATTTCACCCACATTGCGTGGATTCGCGAAATGATCCATAACTTTTTCAGAATAAAAAGCCATTTTTATCTCCTCCGGAGATAAGAGTGAAGATTGAAGAGTTAAGAGTGTAGATTCTTAAAACAAATCAAACTTAATTCTTATTGTTCCGTATCGTACTTGTTGTAGCAGATAGTATTCTTCTTAAATCTTCACAATCAGAAATTATACTTTCAAATTCTGAATTTTTAAGATAATCTGTCCTGTAAAGTAAATTCAGCCAATATTTTGTTTCAACACATTCTTTAAGAGCAATATAAATTTTTGACAGAAATTCTTTTTTGCTTATGGAACAACGGGCTTCAGCAATATTTGCACCGATTGATGTTCCCGAACGCAAAAGTTGTCTTGATAAAACATTTTCCTTTTTCTTTTCACATAAATACTTATATAACTTCACTATTCTTATTGCAAACTTTTCACTTTTTTCAACGGCAATGTCTTCTCTCTTCACTTTTCACTCTCCAATCTTCACTCTTGTATTTCGCAGTGGTCGTGAAAGTCCGTTCCTGGACCGGCTTGTTTTCTTTCGCCGGTCTGCACAAAATAAGAGTATAAAGGTGACATATCTCTTAATTTTTGCACTATTTTAGGAAATTCTTCTAAAACATAGTCTATTTCTTCTTCGGTATTATATTTTGAAAGCGTAAAGAGAATAGAACCCTGCCCTACCGCGACATCAACATTCATCGCGTTTAAAACGTGCGAAAGTTTCAGATTTTTGTTAGCGCAGGCCGAACCGCTGGCAGCCATAATGCCTTTAGCATCTAGCAATAAAAACAATGATTCGCCTTCTACAAACTCTACTGAAAAATTTACATTGCCGGGCAAGCGGTTATCAACCGCGCCGTTTAAATAAATATACGGAATATTTTTGGTAAATCCATTAATCAGTTTATCTCTTAATGACCGTATTTTTTCCGCATTTTGCAAAATTTCAGTTTTTGCAATCTCGCAGGCTTTGCCAAAGCCGACTATCGCGGGAATGTTTTCGGTTCCGGAGCGTTTTGAGTTTTCCTGTACTCCGCCTTCTATTTGGGGCGTAATTCTTATGCCTTTTTTTAAATATAACGCTGCCGCGCCTTTTGGTCCGTACATTACAGAAGCCGATATAGTCAACGCGTCAATTCCTAAATCCGCAACATCAACAGGCATTGCGCCGCAAACGCTTACCGCATCCGTATGAAAGACAGCAATGCTGCCTTTTTTAGTTAGTTCTGCTAATTTTTTTATGTTTTGAATAGTTCCGACTTCTGGATTTGCAAACTGGATTGATACTAAAACAGTGTCCGGTCTTAAAGCTTTTTGAAGTTCTGTTTCAGAAACAAAGCCATTGTTATCAACCGGCAGATATGTTATCGAAAACCCTTCTTTTTCAAGCCTTTTTACAGGATTTAAAACCGAAAAATGCTCTATGGCAGACACTATTATGTGTTTGCCTTTATTTTTATAAGCGTCCGCTATGCCTTTTATGGCAAGATTGTTTGCTTCGGTAGCGCATGAAGTAAAAATGATTTCCGGGGCTTGCGCGTTTATAAAGTCCGCTACTTGTTTTCTTGCGTTATCAAGCGCGTCTTTAGACTGGCCGCCCAAAGCGTAAATACTTTGCGGGTTTCCGTAATACTCCAAAAAATACGGCTTCATCGCTTCAAAAACTTTTTCGTCTAAGGCGGTATTGGATTGATTGTCTAAATATATTTTTTTCATAGTTCTTATTCAAAAACGTAGATTGCGGGTCAAGCCCGCAATGACAGCAAAAGTGGATCCCCGATTAAGACATTCGAGGATGACGCGACAAAGCGCGTCATATTTGTTCAAACGCGTCCTTGCCGGCTCCGCAGACAGGGCAAACCCAATCTTCGGGCAGATTTTCAAAAGAGGTTTCAGGCGCTATTCCATTATCAGGATCTCCAACCGCAGGATCATAAACAAAACCGCATGCTGTACATTTCCATTTTTCCATTTGCAGCCTCCTATTTAAACGGCATTTTTAAATTATACAAAATTTACAACCGAATGAAGCTATCTGATCAATATCGCTGAAAACATAAAAAGATAAGTGGCAGACACAACAGGTAAGGCATACCGAAAAACGGTTTCTTCTTTTAAAGGAAATTTCTTAATATTGATAATTACGGCTAGCAGTAAAACCACGGGCGTAAGATATCTTCCCTGTATTCCGTCTATTACATTGGCGCCTACGGGATTCCATGACGCGTAAAGCGCTCCCGCCACGGCAAACCCGGTCAAAACGCAAATTGCTAAAATAACGGCTTTGTCTTTTATTTTCATATAGAATTTTTCAGAACAGGCGGTAAGAACAATAAACAGCATATAAATGAAATAAGCAATATATTCAACATGGAAAAAAGTATTTTTCGCGCCGATTCTCAAACCCACAAACATACCCGCGAATTTCGGCAAAGTGACAATATATGTTTTAATAACCAAAAAAGTGAATTTAAACGGATGAGTCATAACATATTTTATCTGTTCACCCGGGTCTATGATTATTCCCGGAACAAAATCTTTGACATAACCTTTCATAGTATAAAACCAGCCGGCATCCAAAAACATAATGACTGCCGCCATTATTGCGAAAAACCAAATGTAGTACTTTTTAGAAGCCGTTTTTTGATACGGTAAAAGAAGAAAAAGTAAAATCATGGGAACATAAACGATTTTTGCAAGGCTTACAAGAAGAAACATAACCGAAATTAAGATAAGATTTCCCGTGCTTATTCTCAAAATCTTTTCATCGTATGAATATTTTAAAATCAAAGCTATAACTGCAAAACTTAAAGCATTAATCAGCGCGTCTCCGGAAAGCGATATCGCTTCCTGAACAAAAACCGGACAAAGAGCTATAAGGAAAAACGTTTTTTGTTTGGCGGGCATCGCGCCTAACGCAAAAAATAAAATAATGAGCGATATTATAAAAGAAGAAATACGCCCTGCGTAAGCAATAAAAACCGCTTTAGCGGACACCGCTGACGCCGCTAATATTCCCGGAAGCTGAAAAATATAAGTTAGAGGTGAATAGTACGCGGTATTAGGGAAAAACATCCATTCAGTATCGTTTCTGTCTATTTTTTCAGACATTTTTTTAAATAAATGTCTGTAAGTCTGCGAAAGATTTGCCGTATTGCTGTCCTGAACAAAACCGGGACTTTCAATAAAAACAGATTTAGGCAAAACCCTGCCGCCGCCGCTTGTTTCAGCGTCTTTTTGGGAAATAAAATGTCCTCTGCTTATTTCATAAGCCCTGAGCCAATGGGCAGTTTCATCAGGCACTATGGTAAATACCGGAATATAAATAATATACAGGAAGCCGAACAGTGAAAAGAATATAAGAAATAACCGTTTGATAGGAATGGTTTTGAAGAAAGCGTAAGCTGTAACGCCGCAGACAATTAAAGAGGTTAACACAAAGGCTGCCGATGAAATTAACCCGTTACGCAGACTAAATACTGTCCAAAAGCATAATGCGGCGGATACGGCGCAAAAAAACAAAAAATACAATATGGGAAGCCGGGCTGTAATGTTATAATTTGTCATTTTTATATATAAACTGTTCAAAATTTTTATCATTTTATATAACTTTTCCGTGTTTGGCAATCAACGCTAAAATAATATATAATCAAAAAGCTGTTGTTCGGTTTTGTCACCCTGAGCCCTGCAGCTACGTGCAGTGTAAACTCCGCCGAAGGGGTCGCAGCGCGACGAATAAGGAGCGCGAGCCTGCGACGGGTGCGAGATGTGAGCACCCCAGAACTAGATGTTTCGACTACGTAACTACGTTGCTCCGCCCAACATGACAATTCTGGAATAAAAAAAGGAGGACTTATGGAAAAAAATGAAATTTTTAAGGTTTTGAACGAAAATCCGGTGTTTTTTCTTGCCACAAGCGAAAACGATCAGCCCAGAGTAAGGGGAATGATGCTTTTCAAAGCCGATGAAAAAGGAATAGTATTTCACACTGGCGCTTATAAAGATTTATATACACAGTTAAAAAACAATCCGAAAGCCGAACTTTGTTTTTTTGATATGAAAAATAATGTTCAAATTCGCGTAAGCGGCGCCCTTGAAGAAACAAATGACAGCAGTTTGAAAGAAGAAATCCTTGCGCATCCTTCAAGAGAATTTTTAAGACAAATGAGACAGATGGCTGGCGCAGAAAATTTTGATAAAACTTTTGCAGTATTCGCGTTAAAAAATGCTAAAGCCGTTGTGTGGACTTTTCAGACTAACTTGCAGCCTAAAACAGAAATTCCATTGTAAAACAACTTGTCTGTCATTCCCGAGATTTGTTGTCGGGAATCCATTTTCGCTTTAACGTGGATCCCCGACTACTACCTTCGGGGATGACAAACAAGATTTAAGCTTTTCTAATATAACCCCACCCTGCGGGTTTGTTTTTAGTTACATGGGCGTCATTGCGAGTGAAGCGCGGCAATCCACGTTGCTTTTAAAATGGATTGCTTCGTCATTTCATTCCTCGCAATGACTGAAAAGACGTTAAGTATGACAGACAGCGTGTTACTTTTTCTTATATTCCCAGTGAATTGCAATCGCGGGAATAAGAAAAAACACTGCTCCGATAATTTTCCAAAAACCAAGTAAATAGGCAAAATACATTGTTGTCTGCGAAACGCTAAAACCGAAAAACCAGAACATCGCCCAAACGTACAATCCTGTCAACGACAAAAGCCAAACGAAAAGAACGGCAGCGTAATTAATGATAAAAGCCTTAAACAAAATGTTTCTGATTCTCAAAGCATTTTCCATAATTCCTCCTTTTTTAACTACAAAATTTAAATATCTTGTTGTCATGTTGGGCATAATGGTCAAAAAGTGTTGCTAAAAAAGCCCTGTTTTATTAAAAATGTATACGACAAATTATTTTTAATGATAGTATTATCTTAAAAAGGTTTAAGATAATAATACTATTAAAGTTATTTTGTCGTCTATATTTATGTCATTTTTGGGCTTTTTTAGCAACACTTTTTGACCATTATGCCCATGTTGAGCGAAGCAACATAGTTGCGGAGTCGAAACATCTAGACCCTTCGACTTCGCTCAGGGTGACAAAACTGATTTTTTGTTACAAAAATATATTCTTATTTTCCGATAATGTTTTATTTATATCATCGGAAATAAAAGCCATTTTATCGCTTTCGCCCATACCCAAAGAATGAAAATACGCGGCTATGCTTAAATAGCCTCTTAATTTAAAAAACATTATGTCATTTATTTGTTTTTCTGACGGCGTTTCGCCGTTAAAATAAGATTTTAAAAACAATTCTTGCGTTAAAACTTTCAGAAGCTCTTTTTCATGCGAAAATTGGCTTTGATACTGCGCCAGAAAATAGCCTATATCAAATTCCTTAACATAATTTATTGAGTTATTAAAGTCTATCACTGAAACAAACGCGGAATCCGGGTCTTTGGAATCATCCTGTCCTATAATGATGTTTCCGGGATGATAATCGCCGTGCAAGAAAACAAAGTCTTCTGTTTGTTTTAAATAAAAATCCTGCTCTTTTTTAGCAACTTGTTCAACAATATTTAATATCTGTCCGGAATATTTTGTTTTATTTTCTTCAAATAGCTTTTTATATCTTGTCAGCCTTTTGTTTTCAAGTTCTTCCAAATTATTTACCGAGGTTTGTATTTTATAAGAATGAAGTTTGGCAAGCCATTTAGCGGCAAGCTCAAAATATTTCTTTTGAACCGCTGAACCTACATGCGAAAATAATTTTGTAAGCGGTTCGCCGCGCTGCCCTTCTTCCATTACTGTATGTTCGATATCGTCTATTTCGTAAATTTGCGAAACTCTGTAAATTCTGTCAAAAAAAGCCGGACATATATAATCGCGGATTATCTGCGATGTTTCTTTAAGTTTATTCCAGTTTTTAGAATCATCGCTTTTTTTAATAACAATGCGTTCCCTGCGTTCGGGAATACCTTTTGTACCGATAACCACTTCGGTAACCGTTATATGGCTGCCAGACATCTGTTCTTCTTTATAAAAAGGTCTGCAGCTGCCGTTTTTAATTGCTTCGGCAACATCTTTGATATTTGCAACAGGATGGTCAAACAAAGTCGGAAATAAGCCGGATCTGTCAACGGTGTGGGCGTCGCTTCCGCACACGGCGTTAAATTTCAGCCTGTGCCAAGTTTTTAAACCAAGATAGTTTTCTTTTATTGTGTGGTTTGACGAAAATATTTCTATGGCGTCTAAATTTTTATCTAAAAACTTTTCATCAGCAGGAGTTGCCCCTTTGCGAAAAGGATGCGCCCATACAAAAGCCGCGTCAGAATATTGTCGCTTTAAATCGGAAAGTTTATAATTCCCGTCTAAAGATTTGTCTGCCCCGTAAACTATCACATGGCCAAAATCGGTATTAACTTCCTGAGCGGACAAAAGCAAAAAATGTTTGTCTATGCCGTATTGCTGCCTTAACTGTGCAAGTTCTTCATCGCTCCACAAATAACCATGGTCCGTAAAAACCAAACCTGACAAATCTTTTTTTATGGCTTGTTTTATTAATTCGCACGGATCCGCAAGGCTGCATTTGGAATGTTTTATGGTGTGACAGTGCAATTCCAGTAACATTTTACCTTCTTTTTACTGTTCGGGTTTCTTGAAAATCCTGTATTTCTTGTGTCGTCATTGCGGCCTCTGAGCCGCAATCTCGTAGTGAGCTATAGATTGCGGGTCGAAGCCCGCAATGACAAATGAGGGGCTTTCAAAACTCCCGTTTATTAACGTGGCTTACTAAGTGTTTAAAATTCATGCTTGTAGGATTTTGGAAAACGTAAAGATCAAAAGCTTCCATTACCGACAAAAGGTGGTCAAAAATATCGGATTGATAATTTTCATAAGGTATCAGCTGCGTTGTTGTGGTAAAACAATAAATTTCCAGAGGCATTCCTTCAGAACCGGGCTGCAGCTGGCGCACCATTGTAATAAAGTTAGTGTTTACATACGAACGGCTTTTCAAATACGCTTCGCAGTATGCGCGAAAAGTTCCTATATTGGTCAGGTATCTTCCGTTGTAAATGCTTTCTTTTATATTGTGGGTTTTATTGTATTCTTTTATATCAAACTCTTTTGAAGCAAGATAATCTTTCAGCAATTCAAACTTTTTCAAACGCGCAAGCATTTCTTCATCTACAAATCTGATGCTTTGCATATCTATATTGATCGATCTTTTAATTCTGCGGCCGCCGGCTTCGTTCATTCCGCGCCAATTGATAAATGGTCTTGAAATAAGGTCATAAGCGGGAATTGTCACAATTGTTTTGTCCCAATTTTGCACGGAAACGGTTGTCAAAGAAATATCTATAACATCGCCGTTTGCGTTATGCGACGGCATTTCTATCCAATCCCCTATATGAAGCATATTGTTCATAGCAAGCTGCCAGCTGGCAGTAAGCCCTAAAATCGTATCTTTAAACACTATTAATAAAACAGACGCTATTATACCCAAAGCCGAAATAAAATATGTCGGTTCTTTTCCTATAAGGAACGCCAGTATTATAAGTACGCCGAAAAAATTTAAAAATATTCTTAAAAACTGTAAAAGACCTTTAACCGGAATATTGCGGTTTTTGTCAAAGGCAATCATTACCGCGGAAAGTATTTTGTTGGCAATTAAAAGAATACATATCTGGAAATATATTAAAACTATGTTATGCGCTATCAGATTATATGTTCTGTATGTTTCCGGAAAAAAACCGTTAACCGCCATTTTCGCGATGATTCCCGCGCCCAAATAACCAAACGCGGCAAGAAAATTTGTATCTTTCAGAGCTTTGTACCATATAGGATTTTTTACATGGAAATATTTACTGTAAAGATATTTATGCGATATGGTTTTGAAAAAAAACCATGCCAGATACAAAAGAGTGATAAACAAAAGAATTGTAGACATGCCGGCTATCGGCATAACGTATTTTTCGGGAAGTTTCAAGAGGTTTAAAATGCTTATTACAAATTCCATGGGACTATTATATATAAAAATGCTTCTTAATGGAAATTTTTGTTTTATTTGCTTTGGCGCTGAATTGCATTCGTTCGTATTTTTTAAGCAATTTCAATAACTCGCGGCATATAAAAACTTTTAATGTTGCCGCTCAAACAATTGAATTTGTTAATCTTAAAAATACTCTCTCTTAAGCGCAATAATGCGCCTGTCGCAAACAAAACCCGAGATTAAAAGACAACCCTCTCCCTAGTCAGGGAGAGGGCGACAGTCCGAGGAATAACGAGGACAAGTTTGTCGCGGGTGCGAGATGTGAGCGCCCTGGGTTCAAACGCAGTGAAGAACGGGTGAGGGTGACAAATACAAATGCAATAAAAATTTAGGGTGTTGCGTTAGTTTATCAAGGATTCACAAAAAAGACAGAATCCAAAAAACAAGGAAAAGGAGAAGTATCATGATGAAAAAAACAGCGTTGGTGATGGCGGTAATGTTCGCTCTTAGCAGCATAGGTTTCGCAGGCGGAATGAAAGGCGAAGGAAAACGTAAAGAAATGGACCCGGAACAGAAAGCTAAATTCGAAGCGATGAAAAAAGAAAAAGCGGAATACTTTAAAAACTTGGAAGTTCTTATAGAAAAGTATAATAACGCTGCTGAAAAAGACAAAGCCGCGATAAAGAAAGAAGTTACTAATCTAGTAACTGCGAAAACCAACAAAAAGATTGCCGCGAAAAAAGACGAAGTCGCCAAACTTGAAAAGAACAGAACTGCAGATGTGAACAAAAAAGTAGAATTTTTGCTTAGCGAAGAAGGACAAGCGAAAATTCAGAAGATGAAAGAAAAAGGAAACAAAGATAGAGGCGAATTCAAGAAAGGCAAAGACGGCAAAAAAGATTTTAAAAAGAATAAAGACTTCAAAAAATCCGAATAACCCTTAAAGATAGACAAAAGAAAATCCCCGCCTGCAACAATAAGGTTACAGGCGGGGATTTTCAATGTTTAATAAAATACATATATTATAAAAACTCTAATTGTAATCCTGTTTACTGACTAAATTATAAAATTCCGACTTTTCACAAGCTAATTTTATTTCTTCTGCCTTATTTAAACCTAAATTTTTAATAAGTATTCCAAAATATAATGCAAATACTAGGTCATCAATGTATGATTTCATTTTATCTTGGTAGTCGGTATCAACAATTTTTAAGTTTTTAAGTTCCGATAATGATGTTCGCTTTTCTTTTAATAGTGAGTCGGCTTTAATTCCTATGGATTTGATTACTGCCGATAATAATTCTTTTGGTATTTGTAAGGCATACTCACTATCGTTTAAAACTAATTTTCCATTTTTTATCTCTACCGAATCAAACTGTTGCTTTGTTATTTTTGAAAAGTCTAATATATCCTTTAATAATAAATTTTCTTTGGATAATAATGAAGTAATTTGATTTATTACTTCGTCTTTAATGTGTTGATTCTCTTTTGAGATTTTAGGAATACGAATATATTGCTTTATAGATGTAATACTTGCAATTAGTAAGGCTTCGCTATCTATTTTAAGGAAATTGTTTAATAATAAAATATTTATAGGGCTATTTAGCAACGATAATAAATATAATATTTCTTCTTTATTATCTGAGGATATTATTAGCCAATTTGAACCAACCATAAGGTTT
>WRFE01000029.1 GCA_009778965.1 Candidatus Endomicrobium labiotermitis | reverse complement strand
TCCTGAATACTTTCCAGAAAAAACTAAAAAAAATGCAAAAATACAAATAGGAGTAGCTCTTGTAAGTGCGATGGAAAAAAACTTCACAGCTGCTGAAAAAATGTTGATGAAAGCAAGACAATTTATCAATGACAGCAAGATAGAAAACTCAAGATATCTTTTTCTACGAGAAAGCGGCATGATCTTAATAGGTGTTTTTTTAATTCTTCTGGCATGGATAATTTTTGCAGACTGCTTCACAGAGTCCACTTTTATTTTTTATTTTGTTATCACTACTTTAGCGGGAGCATTCGGAGCATTTTTATCCGTATTTTACAAAACAGGTAAAAGATTTCAGAATTATAATTCATTGAAAGAAGTGCCCCGTATTGAGAGTATTTGTAGAATTGCAGCTGGTGTGATATGTGCTGCTGTTATTGCATGCTGCATAAAAGCAGGGATAGCATTAAGCCTATTTGCACAGTCAAATGAAGCCATGATAGTAGCAGGTTTTTTCGCGGGAATGAGTGAACGTATAATACCAACTATCATGACCAAACTTGAAAGAGAAAGCTAAAATGATTCATATCCGTTCCATAATTCTCTAACAACTCTTTCTAAAATTCTCTAAAACTTGTTTTTTTAATTCTTTAGCTGTGCCGCACGGATTTTGGCTTTTCATAATTGCCGAAACCACGGCTATTCCACTAGCTTCACTATTGTATAATACATGCATATTTGAAGCGTTTAGCCCGCCTATGGCAACAACCGGCATATTTGTTTGATCTGCAATTTCATTTAATGTTTCTATTCCGGTAATAACCGTAACAACTTTTGTAGTTGTAGGGTAAATAGCCCCGACTCCTAGGTAATCCGCGCTTTCTTCCTTTGCTTTTTTGGCTTGTTCAACTGTTTTTACAGTCGCGCCGATTATTTTATTTTCACCAAGTAATTTGCGAACTGCATAAACAGGCATATCGCTTTGACCTACGTGAACCCCAGCCGCGTCTACTGCCATTGCAATGTCAACTCTGTCGTTTATAATCAGAGGAATGTTGTACTGGTCTGTTATTTGTTTAACTTTTTTGGCAAGGCTTAAAAAGTCCAAACCGCTTTTATCTTTTTCACGTACTTGAACAAGAGTCACTCCTCCGATGCAGGCCTGTTTTACGATTTCTAAAAAATCATTCTCATTCATATTTGTGCTATCTGTAACAAAGTATAATGTTAAATCTGTTTTGTTCATTGTTTCCTCTTTTTATACAATTTTATCTCTTCTAAAGTTGTCACCCTGCGCGTAGTCGCAGGGTCTATAAATTCATAGATTCTGCGACTATGCGCAGAATGACAAAGAATAACTTCTTTTTATGTCACACTGATATGGTTTGTATAAACAGGCTGAAGTCCTTTATTTTGTATCATCGCGTGTATTTGTGAAACATCTCTTGCATCCGATATTTCAAATTGTTCATCGCCTTTTTTTTCAGTGTCATGCCCGCCTACGCCAACTTTTACTCCCGCGGACATTTTATTTACCGCCAAGCCTATTATATTATCTCTAAAACCTGCCCGTTCTCTTGTTGAAATAACAATTGATGCAAACGGCATAAAAATTCTGTAAGCCATCAATACCTGCAAAAGCTGTTTCTCTCTGACGTTATAAGGACTAATTTCGGAAGCATCAGAATTATTTACGAATGTCCGTATTCTTGGAGCGGAAAAAGATATTTCGGCATGAGGATGTTTTTGCTGCAAATAATAAGCGTGTATGCCTGTTGAAAAAGCGTCTTTGCGAAAATCTCCCAAACCTAAAAGTGACCCGAAGCTGACGCCTCTCATGCCGCCTTTTGCGGCGCGTTCCTGTGCGTGAAAACGATAAGAAAATACCCGCTTTGGTCCGCCTACATGATACTTTTCATACATTTCGGTATCGTAAGTTTCCTGATAAATGCTGACAAAATCAACGCCGCATTTATGAAGATACGCGTATTCATCGGTATTTAAAGGGTATATTTCAATTCCGATTGTTGAAAAATATTTTTTTGAAAGTTTAACCGCTTCACCTATATATTCAATGTTTGATTGTGTCCTGGATTCGCCTGTCAATAATAAAATTTCTTTCAATCCTGTTTTGGAAATCGCGTTTAGCTCATTGTCAATTTCATTAATAGATAATTTTCCTCTGGCTATGTTGTTTTCACAGTTGAAGCCGCAGTATGTGCAGTAATTTTCACAAAAATTTGAAATATACAACGGCGTGTACAGGCTGACGGAATTACCAAAATATTTTCTTGTTTCAATTTTTGACCGTCTTGCCATTTCTTCCAAAAGATTTTCCGCTACCGGCGATAAAAGCGCGCCGTAATCATAAAATGTTAAAGCATCTTTATTAAGGGCGTTTTTTACATCGTCCGCGGTATATTTTTTGTAGTTATACGCTTCGGTTTGGGTTAATACTTTGTCCATAATACCGGATTCAATATTTTCCATATGCGGCATATAATTGTTTTTTGAAATCGGTTTCATTTTTAATCCTCTAAAAATCCGGTCAACGGACTGGACGCTTCCGCTTCATATTCTAAAACTCTGCCTAAGCCCGCAAGCCAGGCTTTTCTTCCTGATTCTATGGCTAATTTAAACGCGCTTGCCATCATTGCGACATTATTTGCCGTAGCAACCGCGGTGTTTGCCATAACTGCCGCTACGCCAAGTTCCATAGCTTCGCAAGCTTGTGAAGGTCTGCCTATGCCGGCATCAACAATGATAGGCAAATCTATTTCATCAACTAGTATTTTAATGAAATCTTTTGTAAGAAGTCCTTTATTGCTGCCGATAGGAGCGCCAAGCGGCATAACCGCAGCTGCGCCTGCGTCAGCCAATTGTCTTGCGGCTATTAAATCAGGGTACATATACGGCATTACAATAAACCCTTCTTTTGCCAAAATTTCAGTTGCTTTTGTTGTTTCATAATTGTCAGGCAAAAGATATTTCGAGTCGTTTATTACTTCTATTTTTACAAAATCTCCGCACCCGATTTCCCTTGCAAGCCTTGCGATACGCACTGCTTCCTGCGCGTTTTTCGCGCCGGAAGTATTCGGTAAGAGCGTAATGCCTTTCGGTATATAATCTAAAATGTTCTCTTTGCCGTCCGTATTTGCGCGCCGAAGTGCTAACGTCGCCATTTCTACGCCGCCGTTTTCTATTACAGTTTTTGTCATTTCAAGCGAAAATTTACCCGAACCCAAAATAAACCGGGAATTAAATTCTTTGTTGCCAATAATCAGAGTATCTTTTTCCATATTTTCTATTCCTCTTTAGGGTGTGTTAATATATATTATGCACATGCGCTGCTAGGGTTTTTGAGAAAATTTTATTTTTTTTGTGCCAAAGATACAGAGACGTATCTGCGAAGCAAAAAAAGAAAAATTTACCAAAAAACTGCCGCAGCCCTTCGGGTTTGACCAAACGTATGTGCGTAATATGTATTAACACACCCTAATATTCAGTAAAAGTCTTAATGCCATATTTGCCTGATGTCCCGCGCATATAGTGACTCTAGGAGCCATAAAGCCGATTCCTTCCTGTTTTGCCGGCTCAGAATCGCCGCACACATATAAATTTTCGAACATTTTTTTTGTTTTTATTTTATTCGCGCTGTCAAAACCGGTCATTCCCGAAGCGGCAACAATCTTTTTTTCGCCGTTTTCAAGGAGAGTATTTACAAGAACGGCTTTATCTTGCGGATTATCAAACGCTTCGCAAACAACAGTATAGTCTTTAAAAATTTCCGTCGCATTTTCTGCTGTTACTTTAACAGCGCAGGTTTCTGTTGCAACAAACGGATTTATTTTTTCTATCTGACTTTTAAGCGCTTCAGTCTTTAACATTCCCAAATGCGTTAAATCGTAATATTGTCTGTTCAGGTTGCTAGGCTCTACCACATCAAAATCTACAAGCAGCAGCTTTCCTACGCCAATTCTTGCAAGCATTACGGCAATATTTGAGCCAAGTCCGCCTAAGCCGGCTATGGCAACTTTTCCGTTTTTTAGTGTTTCTTTAATATCAGGAACATTTCGCGCTGTTATGGTGTTTTCAAGTTCATCGTTAATTTGCATTGTTTTTCTCAGCCTCCGCCGACAAAACAAACTATTTCAAGTTTATCGGTATTGCAAAGCATTTCGATTTCAAAGAATTTTTTCGGTACAATAATCCCGTTTTTTTCAACAGCCACTCTTTGAGTGTCATAACCTTCTTTTTTCAGAAAATCATTTAACGATATTATATTTTCTATGATTATCTGTTTTCCGTTTACATACATATTTATTCTCCTATGCAAAAAAGCGGAATATACCCGTAAGGTATATCCCGCTTTCTTAAAAACTGTGGATTTATTTCCTTACGCCGGCATTACCCGGTTAGTATTTACGGTATAATCTCAGCCCTGACACTTTATTAATGTCATACAGCGCATTTCCCATGCGCGGGCACCCGTGAAAAATAATTCAAATTTAACGTATATAACTATACATCATATTTCAAATGAAGTAAAGGCATTGCTTTATATCGGAATTATCTTGTCACCCTGAACTTGTTTCAGGGTCTTCTTTTAGTTTTTAACGACTAGATGCTGAATCAAGTTCAGCATGACAAATTTGTAAGTTAAAGGATAATCCAGTCTATATTTTAAACCCGCCGATATATGATAAAGTTTTTGATGCAAACTCCGAACCTGCCTGCATTGCCTGTTCAATATTTTTATTTTTCAAGTATTGCATAATAAAACCCGCCTGATAGCTGTCGCCGCAGCCTGTTGTATCTATAACTTTTTCAACTTTTACAGCGGGACAGACAAACTTTTTGCCATCTTTATAAGAAATGCTGCCGTACTCTCCAAGAGTGGCGGTAAATATTGTTTTATATTGTTCGGACCAGGCTTTTAAGGTTTTTCTAAATTCAGGGGAATCCTGCTGCTTGCCGCTTACAAAAAATAAATCTATGTGCTTAAAGTATTGTTCATATTCAGGCTTAATTTTATTATCATGAAAGTCCACGGCAAGGCAGGCATCTTTTGATGCTTCAATTATGTTTTTAAAATCAGGCTCATACAGCGTAGTAGCTATGGCGTCAAAAGTTTTTATAAATTCCTTGTCGTTTTCGCTTATTTTAAATTTGCCCCAAACACCGCTTGTCCAGGCATTAGGTCCGAAATATCTGTCGCCGTGTTCATCTATGTTTATTATATGATTCGCGGTTTGTCCGTTTGTTTCATAAATTCTTTCACGGTTAATTTTATATTTATCAATGGATTGTTTTAGTATTTCACCGTAATTATCTTTTCCGATATTTCCCATCACAAACACATCCGCGCCGTTTTCTTTGCAGTTAACCGCTAAATTTAAGGCATTCCCTCCGGGCAAAATTTTCCCAGATTCCGGAAAGACATCTACGCAAAAACAAGCTAAAGCAAGAATTTTCATGATTTTATTATATTATTTGATAGAGGAATAAACAAGCGCGTTAATATACACTACGACCGCCCTCTCCCAGCCCTCTCCCTGATAAGGGAGAGGGAAAACTGTTTCGACGATTAGCTTTTTAGTTCTCATGCGTTTGTCGTATATCAATGTGTTATGCCAAATTCGACTGTGCCTATTATATTGTTTTCTTTTACGTTTTCTGTTCTGACTAAAATACGCTGATGAGTCTGCTTTTTTGTTCCGTAGAACATAAAAATATCTAAATATAACACTGTCGGACCGGACACGCTTTGTCTTCTGTCTCCAAAATTGTTTGTAGAAATTTCGTATTTGCCGTTTACCGCTTTTCTAATCATAAATTCTTCAGGTCCGAATCCGTCCCTTATGTCTTGTGATACTCTGCCTCCGATTCTTGTAAGGCGGTTGCCGTAAAAAGCTTTTTCGCCGTGCGGATCCGTTACATGCAGATCAATGTCGGTATTATCTGTGCTCCATCCCAAAACAACTCTTATATCAACCGGCATCACGAAAATAAGTTCTTTATTGATTTTTGAAGTATCGAGTTTAGGGGCTAAAGCTATAAGATTGTTCATTTCAACAAAAACTATCTGCTTAATGCTGTTAAATCTGTTCCATCTGCGCTCCATAACTTTATAGAAAGTATCCAAAGATTTTTGATATTCCTTATTAGCCTGATACGCCAAAGCCAAATCTCTGTATGATTGAGGGTCTTCTCCTCTGAGTTTTAGTATTTTCTCAAACATATCTACGGCATACTGATACTCGCCGATTTCCATAAGTTTATTGGCAGCAGTACGCAAAAGCTCGACATTATCAAGCTTCATTTCAGCTATATTGGACAGTATGACTATGGCTTTATCGTTCATTTTGCGGCGTATAAATTCATCGGTAACGTCGAAATAAAACGAAGGCTGGTCGTCATAGCCCGATTTAAGTTTTAAATAATCCTTGTAAATATCTTCGTCTTTCGATTTTTTTAATATTTTCATATACGGAGTCTGCGGATCCCAGGCTTTTACCTGAATACTCGACGATGACACAAGCTGGGCTTCATCTCTTCCGGTTTCCTGTATTTCCATATCCGCCATTTCGGCGTTAGCGCGGAAAGCGACTGCTCTGGTCGCTTTCATATTTCCAGAAGCTGCTTGCGGTACAGCCCTGACTCTTTCCATTTTTGCGGAATCAAAACTCTCTCTGCTTACATCTGCGACATTGAGCATTCTTCGTTCTTCAACAATTCGCGCTCCATCAGAGTTTTTAAGTTTTTCAAAAGTTTTCGGAGGTTTGCTTTGGTCAAACTCTTTTTTCCACCATTCTTTTATTTCTCTTGCCTGCAAAATCGAATCATCCAAAGCCGATTTTTCATTTTGTTCTTCGCCTTTTCTGGTATTAGCCAAAATTCTGTTATATTCCGAAAGAAGCTCTTGGGGAGGGACTATTCCGTACGTTACATAATCCTGTACAAATTCAAGCACCAAAAGCGATGTGAAATCAGTAACCACCGAATATTCCAGACCTAATTTTAAAATTTCTTTTTCGTTTCTTTCAGAATCCATTTCCAAATCTTTTATTTTTTGAACAGCCCAAAGCCTTGCCACTGCCGGATTGTCGCCCCCAGCTTTAACTTTTATTTTCTTTGTAAAAGCTATATCTTTTTTTCCGTAACCGAACGATAAAATTATTTCCGATTCGCCTGCCGTTAAAATGCCGGCAAAAGTAAAGTTTTCGCCGACGTCTATACCGGGCTTCGGATAAACATCTCTGAATTTATTTTTGTCATACTCGCATGCGATAAGTTTAAGGTTTTGTTCTGTCAAAAACATCAAAGCTTCTTCATCGCTGTTTCCGTTAAGATTGATAAAACTTCCTCCGCTTTTTACTGAGGCGTTAACAAGACCTCCGCGATTAAATTCCGTTGAAGAATTTATCACAAATACCGGCGTGCCGCTTTCTTCTATACGCGTATCTCCTAATGTGCTTACGCCGTCGGAAAACAATAGTATTTCGTCTGTTTTTAAATTATTTAATTCAAGTTTGTCAAAACGCGTAGCGCCGTCATAAATGAGATTTTCGATTTCTTGTTTTAAAGCGTTCCAATTTCCGTTTTTAACCGTAAAGTTTTTGTTTATATCAGTTTTAATATTGAAAGTGACGAATGTTACTTCAACATTCGAAAGCTTTTTAATATAAGCGTCAAGAAGCGCGATTTCTCTTTGGATGTCGCGTTTTGAAGAAGATAGAGATGAATCCCATACTACGGCTATTTTTTTAGGAAGCTTTTTATCTTTTGAAGACGCTTTTATATTTATATCAGTATAAAAATAAGTTTCGCTTCCGTCTTTATGTGTAAAAATAACGTATTCTTTTTCTCTGGGTATTTGGAATGAAATATAGTTATCTAAAAGGTAATCATTTTTTGCAAACGATGCTCTTAAAACAGTTGACGTTTTTTCAAATTTAAAAGGCATCTCTTTAAAATCTTTTTGTTTTACTTCAACCGAATTTACAGGGAGTTCCATATTTATCGAAAAATTTACATTCTGTTTAAAAGAGAGCGGCAGACTGTAATAATAAGAGTCATTTTTAGTCACAAGCGGCTCTTCAATAGTTACTCTTATTCTGCGCGTGCCGTCGGGATTAAACGGATATATCCTTGTTTTGAACTGGTTTCCTGAAGTTTTTTCCACTAAAGCCGGATCAACGCCCCTGCGTACTATCGATTCAAAAGTCTGTCTTGCTTTTTGTTTCTCAACAACAACGCCGTCACGCATTTTGCCGTTGATATCTAAAGCTATAGCCGAAACATTTTGATTTTCTGCCAAAGGAAGAACAAACTCTCCTTCCATTATTGCCTGATTCGGGTTATGAAAAACCATTTCATAAGTGGTCATCGCAAGATTGCCTATAATTTCAACGTCAATTTTTAAATCCTGCAAAGTTATAGGCTTTCTGTCAGGCGAAACAATCATCTGAGGCATCGGAACCGGTCTTGGCATAGGCATAGGTCTTACAACAATTTCCCTGCTTTGGACAGAACCTGCAAACATCATAACTGCAATCAAACACGCAAAAAACTTTTTCATATTAATTCTCCTTTTGTGATATCCTTCTACTAATACTATGCGCAAGCCGAAAAAGTATCACACTTTAAAATGATAAAAAATAAAAACCGAAGATAATATCTTCGGTTTTTATTTTTAGTTTGATTTTTAACTGATTTATCTCTTTAGGTGCTAAGTGCAGTTGCACCAAGCTGTCACCCTGAGCGAAGCCGAAGGGTCTGCAGTTAAAAGGCAGATGTTTCGACTACGCAACTACGTTGCTTCGCTCAACATGACGACGAGATAAATCCGATTTTAATATGATTTTAACTATTTTTCATCCTGAACACTGACAATCCTGAAAGACATACTTTCATCCTGCGGTTTTGCTATTAACAGCCCCTCTGCCTGAGCCAGCCCGACAACATTGACTTTAGCATAAACCTTACCGTCAGCAATCTCAATAACAAAGTTATTTCTCGCGTATTCTTTTTGCGCTTCCATTAAATCAGGATTATTATTAATGTCTTGTATTATTCTCTCGCGGTAATAAGCTTCAATATCATTTTTATACTCTACAAAATACACCGCCGTGTCAAGCTCGGCAGAGTTATCAAGTTTATGTTTCTTGGCTTGCAACTTTCGGTCAGGTGAAACACTAACGGGTGAATATTCTTTACGCGATTTTTGAGCTATAAATCCGGATGCGGCTTGAGGCAATGCGGCTCTTTCGGAAATTTCGGTTTTGTCTTTAACTGATTCTTTTGCAGCTACAAGCTCAGCTTTTACGGCATTAGACTCTGCTGCAGTAACTCCGGTTTCAGCGAGCATTCTTTTTGCAGGCGCGGGCTTTGCCGTTTGTGCCGGTTGTACTTTTTCTTCTATTTTTACCTGTTCAACAGCTGCCAAAACCTGCTTTTCTCTGACATTCGCGGCAGAATATTTCACTTCTGCAATCTTTTCTTGCGAAATAACCGGCGATTTTGCCGCTTCATCAGCCATATGTATAGCATCAGCCAGATTTTCCATTTCAGCTTCATGCATTGCATTTTGAAAAACATCATTTTTAGTCATTTGGCGCTCATGTATACTATCTTTATTAACCAAAACTACAGCTATTAAAACGCTGCAAACCGCGACAAAAGCAAAAACCAGCCGTTTTGGTCTTCTTTTTACAGGAGCCTTAGCAGAGGTTATTTTATTAAAAATTTGGTTTTCTTTTGTTTTATTGGGGTCAAAATCGAACTTTTGAAAACGTTCTATTATTTCTTTTTCAGTATTTTTCATTTTACCTCCAAAAAAACTCTTATTTTATTCATGCCTCTGTTAATTATCGTGCCTACATTAGATTCGCTTAAATTAACAAGCTCGGCTATCTGGCGGTTATTTAAACCGGAATAAAATTTCAGAGCGATTATATCTTGTTCTTTCTTGTTTAGCGTTGCCATAGCTTGAAGCAGCAATTGTTTTTCCTGATTATCTATTAGTGTTTCTTCTATTCCTTTTTCATCAGCGACAAACGCGTCCTCAAAGCCTGTAAGCGATAAAACTTTTTTTACATAATACATGCGGTAATACATGGTTATTTCATTACGCGCTATTGTAAAAAGCCATTGGCTCATATTGCCTTTGTTTTCGTCAAAAGCGTCAAAATTTTTAAGTACTTTTTGCCATGTCAAAGCCGCAATGTCTTTGGCGGTATTGTCTTCCCGCACCCGCGTAATAATATAGGAGTAGATTATTTTGAAGAACTCTCTATATACCTGCTCAAAATTCATTTTAACCTCTGTTTTTATATTAGTGCATAAATACTATGCGTAAGTTTAAAAAGTATCACACCGGAAATAATACAAAAAAATGCCTGTCTTGTGAAATTTTATGTGAATTCACATTATTTCAATTCGTAAAAATGATCTATTCCCAAATCTTCCAAAAAAGCTATGTCATGGGAAACTATAACCATTGCTCCGGGATATTCTTTTAAAACCTGAGTGACATGTTCTTTTGTTTCCAAATCTATGTTATTCGTTATTTCGTCTATAAGCAAAAGTTTGGGAGTTTTAACCGCAATTTTAGCAAGGCTTAAACGCGCTTTTTCGCCTCCGGATAAAACCGCGACTTTTTTGTTTACTTCTTCGTTTTTTCTGAACAAAAAACCGTTTAAAATATCGCGCAGTTCCGCATGTGTTTTTTGCGGAGCGGCTTCTGCCAGCATTTCTATAACGGTTTTATTATTATCTAAAGTGTCGTAATACTGGTCAAGATACGCAATGTCATCCGCGGCGGGCGTATCCCAAAAGCCATCTTTTATTATTTCCGGATAATTTAAAATCGCTTTAAGAAGCGTACTTTTGCCTGAACCGTTATCTCCGGTTATCGCAATATGCTCACCGCCTGATACCGATAAAGTTATATCGCGCAAAATTGTTTTATCGGCATAACCCGCGCTTGCGCCGCTTAAAGAAAGTATTGTTTTAGAACCGATATCTTTTGCCGTTAAGGAAAATTTTGGCTTTAAAATTTCAGGAATTCTCAAAGCCGAGAGCTGTTCGTTTACATTGCCTCTTCTTTCGTTTATGTTTCCTTTATTTTTTCCGGAAGACTTTTCCGCGGAACTCTGCTTTAAATCGCCTACTGCCGGGAGCCACTTTTTCTGCTCTACAAATTTTTCACCGCGATTTTTGCTTTTCGCCGCTCTTTCCTGTTCTTTCATCAGTGCTTTGTGGTTTTCTTTCTTTTCTTTTTTCAAACCGGTAAGTTCATCTTCAAGACTCTGTCTTTTTTGGAACAGTTCATTTTTATAATCATCAAATTTTCCTGAAAATACGGTAATTATTCCATTGTCTATGTGCCAAAAAGTATTGATAGAACTTCTTAACAGTTCCGCGTCATGCGAAACTATTATCAGCGTTCCTTTATAATGTTCAAGCATTTTTATTAAAGATTTGCGGTTTTTTAAATCCAGATGGTTTGTAGGTTCATCAAGAAGAAGCGCGTCAGGACGCAATGCCAGCGCAGCGCTAAGCGCTTTATTAAATTTTTCACCGCCGCTTGAATTTTCGTATTCATAGACAAGCTGAGGAACGTAGCCGAAAACAATGTTGTCATTGTTTAGGATGCTGCCTTCGGACGGCTGCAAACCTCCGGAAATTATTTTTAAGAGAGATGATTTCCCGCTGCCGTTATTTCCTATTACCGCAATACGTCTGCCGGGCTGTATTTGTGCTGAAAAATTTTCAAAACAGATTTTATTTGGAAAGTACAGACTGATGTTGTTTAAAATTATGGATTTATGCATATACGCCTCTTTATTGTATTTTTGGGTACAAAAAAAGAATGGAAAATTATAATTGTGTTTTCAGTATACCAGCTCTCAAAACCGGTATCTTAAACTATTCAACTATTTTCCATTCATAATAAGGTTTATTTTTCCATAATATGCTTTCTCTTATCCGGAAAGCGTCAAAATTATACTAATTTTATAAAAACACCTCAATGCTTCTTTTTTGTCTTTAATCCCAGATTTTGTTTGCGACAGGCGCATTATTGCGTTTATGAGTGAGTGTTTTTTAAGATTATTCAATTTCAACTGTTTGAGCGCAAACTTTTAAAGTTTTTATTTTGCGCGAGTTGTTGAAATTGCTTAAAAAATACGAATGATTGCAATTCAGCGCCAAAGCAAATAAAATAAAAAGTATTCTTGACACTATAAGATAAAAGCAATATAATGCAGCTATATGAGACCGAAAAGGTTTCAACAAGGAGGCTGGAAAATGAAAGTTTTAGTAAAAAGTATTTGTTTATCATTGCTTGTATTATTTTGCGCGACAGCTGTATTTGCAGGAACTGTTAAAGAGTACAGCGCTGATATAATAGGAATAACAACCGATAAGAAAGGCAATAAAAAAGAAGGACTATCAGCAAAAATTTATGCCACCGATAAAAAAATGCGTCAGGAAAGCTTTGATGAAAAAGGAAACCTTGTCGGCATGGCAATTATCCGTATAGACAAAAACAAGATATATTCTTTTATTGAAGAAAACAAAACATACATGGAAATTAACTTTGAAGGAAATGAAATGCCTTCTCCGCAGCAATTTGCGAATATGCTTGGCGGAATGGCAGACGTTAAGCGCGAAAAAGTCGGAACTGAAACCATAAACGGCTACAAAGCGGAAAAACATAAAACGACCGTTAACACTAATATATTCGGCATAAAATCAACCATGATCAGTTATGACTGGACGACAGCGGAATACAACTACCCTATCCGTACCCTGTATGAAGATAAGAAAAACGGTGATACCATTACTGAAATGCGTAACATTAAAGCCGGAAAACAGCCTGACTCGCTTTTTGAAATCCCTAAAGGCTATACAAAAGACGAATCAATTGAAGAACTGGGCAAAACAATGGGCTCTCTTAGCGAGGTAATGAAAAAAGCTAAGCAAGAACAAGCCGAAAATGCGCCTGCATCGGAAAAGCCTAATGCAGTAAAAAATGCCGGCAAAAGTGTCGGAGATGAAGCCGCGGGTACCGTAAAAGAAGTAGGACAAGAAGTCAAAAATGAAGCCAAACAAGCAGGAAAAGACGCGTTGAAAAAAGGTTTCATGAAAGCTATCGGAATGTAATTAAAACATATAAATAACAAACCCTCCCTTACGAGATTTCATAAGGGAGGGTTTTATTTTTTGGAAGTTGGAAGTTAGTACGTTAAAATATTATTTTTCTGTTACCTTTATTGATTTAGCCGTACTGCCGCTGCCGTCTTTATAAGTTATGACAGGATCTCCGAAAATATTCTTTTCTTTTTTAGCAGAGCTGACCGTAAAACCTTTGTCATCTTTGTAAGTTGTAATTGTATTGCCAAAAATGTCTTTTTCTCTTTTTTTAGAACCGACTGTATAACCTCCGGCATCTTTATACGTTATACTAGTGTTGCCGAAAATATCTTTTTCTCTTTTTTCAGAGCCTATGATACAACCTTTTTTATCTTTATACGTTGTGATTGTATTACCAAAAACATCCTTTTCTTTAACAACAAAACTCGCATGCTTAAATTTATTGTTAATATCAGCCGCAAAAATTGCAGTAGCCAATAGCATCATCCAAAATAAAATAAACAGAGCAAATATTGTTTTCTTCATACCCCCCCCCCATTAATATAAGCTATTTGATTACATTATAATAACGTTAATCCGGTCTTATTTATTGCCTTAACCGCCATTGACCGGTTAATTTTTATATTATAATATGACAGCAGTAAAATCTGGCATAACCCGGAGGAAAAATGCATATAAAAAAACTTTCTATTTTAGCGGTACTGCTGTTTTTTTTAACACTGACCGTTTCCTGCAATAAACAATATTTAGACGGAGCAAGTTCGATTGTCGCGCAAGCGGTACAAATTTATATTAATACAAAAGCCGCCTCCCATGAGAACGGAAAAGTTGAAAACCCTTACGGGAGTGTGAGTCTGTCGGCAAAAAAAAGTTATATAGCAAATAAAAAAATTATGCTTGAAAATATTGACGGAACTGTCGCGGAATTTAAAATAAAAGGAATTTGCTACGCGCCGGATATAGACGGGGAGTTATATTTCCAGGATTATAAAAAAGATTTGCCTTTAATAAAAGCTTTAAACGCAAACTCTATAAGAACTTACAGACCGCTTGGTTCAAGCAAGGCCGACGGTACATTTCAC
Organism: Candidatus Endomicrobium labiotermitis; assembly: GCA_009778965.1. GTDB lineage: Bacteria > Elusimicrobiota > Endomicrobiia > Endomicrobiales > Endomicrobiaceae > Endomicrobium > Endomicrobium labiotermitis. Next base: position 8,780 of record WRFE01000029.1, on the reverse strand, counting down.
GTAGGGAATACCATGCTTATTTTGGATGAATGCCTTCAAGAAGATTTAATGGTTGCCGTAGGTTTTTCCTATGAAGACATGGCTCCAGGAGGGGCTATGGAAGAATACCTTAAAATGTTCGGCAAGCATCCTGTAATATTTATGATAGTTTTGGGCAACGAATATAACTATCATTACGGCGAATGGTTTTCAAAAGACGAATGGTTTAAAAGAATCGCGCAGGCGATGCCTGTGGTAAAACAGTACGCGCCGGGCAAAATTATCGCGACGGTTCACGGCGAAATGCCTTCGCAGGAAGAACTTGACGAGTATGTACGCGCCGGTTTTGACCTTGTTATGCCCAATATTTACAGAGGTTCAAATTTTGGCTTTTCGAAAGATAACTGGTATAAAATGACAAACTCTATGCCATGGGTTCTCGGAGAGTTTGGACGCGGTTCAAAAGACGCAAAAGGAAATGACACTTCAAAACTTCAAGTTTCGTATTTAGAATCTCAGATAAGAAGCATGGAGCAAGGCTATCTTTTTACATTGGTTGACGATCCTGCTAAAGGAAAAATAGAACTTAACCCCAATATCGGCAGAGAAGACTCCATGGGCGTTTTTGATCACAAAAGAAACCCCAAACCCGCCGCGGCAGCAGTAAGAGAAGAATACTCGAGCAAAAACAATTAGTAACATCTGATATAAGTACAAAAAATAAACATCCCGTATAAGTTTTGCTTATACGGGATGTTTATTTTTTAATGTATTTCGTTAAAACGGATAAATATTTATACCCATTCCCATTTTAAAACCTGAAAAATCTCTGTATAAATCGTCTCCGTTTTGTACAGTATCTTTAAAAACAGCCTTTCCGGCAAGGTTAAAGCCCGCGTCTAAAAACAGTCCCGCATATTTCATAAAACGCCATTCTATTCCGAAATTGACTTTAGGCGAAATAACAAGCGCGCTATATTCTTTTTCCTGTATGGCTGTCTTAACCATACCGCCGCTTTCAGAAACATAATTTACAAATGTTTCGCTTCCGCCAATATCATAACTTGTTACCGCAAGTTTCGCGTTTATAATATCAAAACCGAATCCGGCAAAATATTTAAATTTTGAGCTTACGTCTTTTTTATAATAAGCGCTTATAGGAATTATAAAACCGCTTGTTTTAGCATAATATTCATAACCGTCATAATATGTAGTATTATTGCTGAACGACCCTACTATAGTAGGAATGCCGTAGTAAACAGTATTCTCTCCCTCATTAACGCCTTCATATCCAATTTTCACTCCGAAAAGATTTTTCTCGCCCAAATCAAACAATTTGTTTGTTTCATAAAAAACGTCAATTCCAAAAGCCATTGCTGACGGCTTTACGTGATTGGTTCCCCCAAACTTACTGCCGCCGACAGAACTCCAAAAATCGTTAAACATCTCGTCAAATTTTACGTCTATATTTGTATCCGATCCGCTTATAACGCCCTTAACGCTTACCCCTAGGCCTGACAACTCGAAACTTGACGCAAAAGACATACCAGACATAACAAGCACTGCTAGAACCGACAAAAGAATTTTTCTCATTTTTTTAAATCCCCTTTTTTATGTTTCACTTCAGCGGCAAACAAAAACCCACCCCCTTGATGTACAAACGCATATATGGAACAGATTATTGCATTAAAAAATAGTTAGTAGTCTGGCAGACTATATTTATTTCTTCTTTTAATTTACCACTTTAAAACTTTTTTGAGCAGCGACTTTTTTGCCTTTTGAATCTGTTTTAAAAAACATTTCGGCATAAATTGTAATTTCCGTATTTGCATTTATTTTTTGTCCCGGAAAAAAACCATCTGCTATATATATGCGTACTTTGTCATTACCAACTGTTCCAACACGAGAGCTTGAAGTACCGCTATATCTAAATGTAACTTTTTCAAAAGTGGTCAAAAGAGCAGCATCTACGGGCTTTCCGTTTTCATCTTTAACAAACGCTTGAATATACACGTCATCATAAGCTCCTTTTGAAACCGTATCACCGACAGGAGTTTGCTCAAGGCTTATTGACCAGCCTTTGCTGTCTTCCTCTTTAGCGCAAGAACTCAAAAGCATCAAGGAGACTGCGCAAAACGTCAACAATACGCTCATCAACAAATATTTTCTCATCCTTTCTCCATTTTTCTATTACATGCGATGGAGTGTTGAACACTCAACACTCCATCACCTTTTAAATATAATTAAAATCCGTATCTGATACCAATGTCCGCTCCGACAGTACTTATTTTACCGCCGCTTTCAAGTCCGCCGTTAACAAACACCGATACTTTATCGTTTATTTTAGCATTTAAACCTATGTTTGCACCTATCGCGCTTTTTGCTATGTCGCTTTCGTAATCTACTCCGCCGTAATTTACCTTATCTTTACCGGCAAGTCCCAAAATATACGCAAGTTCAAAAGTCGGTTTTATTAAAATTCCGCTTTTCGTTATTTCATAGCCCACCAAAACTCCAAGTCTTGCGTTCGCGTAGGTCATCGCGTCATATTTCAAATCGCCCGCTCCGTTTTGCACTGAAGCGGAGCCCGAACCCGCGTTCATAAGAAGTATTCCCGCTTTCGGCTCTATTATAAACAAATCTTTTCTAAATGTTTTTCCGCCTTCAATAGAAAGCGCTAAAATATTTCTTGACGGCTCGTATTTCAGTTCTGTTCCGTCTGCCGCGTAATTCGTCATTTCCAGATTGCTGAAAAATCCTCTTACCAAAGCGTCTATATAAAAATCTTTTTCATTTTGATATTCCGCGTAAATACCAAAGCTGGGCATAGAGCCGCTTCCTTTAGAATACGCGCCGGTATCCTGCTTTGTTTTTATTTCTCCTGCCGAAGCGTAACCCAAAACCACACCCGCGTAAATTTTATTGTCGTTAAACTTGAAAAGTTTATCAAATCCTGTTTCAACGTTAACTAAACTAACGTCGGTTTTAATCAAATCTTCAGCGCTTGCGCTGTTTATTCCGGTTTTAAACCATAAACCGTGTTCCATTTCGTTGTTATCGGAAAGCCTCAAATCGCTAAGCCTGTTTCTTACATTGTTAAGCTGTGATTTTGCCATTATAGTATTGATTGACGGAATATTGGCTATTGTTTTAAACGTATTAGTGTATGACGGAGTATTATCATCTACTATATCGTCTACTCCGGATCCGCCGCTACCACCACTGCCGCCACTTCCTCCGCTACTTCCGCCAGAAGTAGTTCTCAAAAAATAATCCTGAGTCTCAAGGCTTCCCGCTATACCGCCTTTGTAAAGATTATATTCGTAAGCCCCTACGTCGTATTTTCCGCCAGGCAGCTCAAACGTTCCGGTCTGGGCATCCATATCGACTAATTTTATGCCGTCGCCCGTAGTATTTGCGCCGACACTGCCGCTGGCATTATGAACTCTTATTACGCTATTTCCGGTATAAGATCCGGAAACTATTAACAAATCGCTTGGAGAGGAGTCGTTGCCGAATTGCACGTTCATATCGATTATCGGATTGCTTGTCGCGGTGAAATTGCTGATTATTAAAGTTCGTCCGGCTGTGGATATGAAGCGCATATCTATAACACCGCCGTTTGCTGTTAAATCTCTTATTGTACCTCCGTTTGCATATAAATATCCGCCGTTCAAAGTAACATTATTCCCGCCGTTTGTTTTAAACACCCCCCCGCTTTGAACTGTAATGTTAGATACATATACACTAATGTGAGATTGATTCACCTCAGCGCTAAGGTATCCGCCATCATTTACTATAACTCCGTTCGCAATCGTAGTACCTCCGCTAACAATCATTTGCGCGCCGGAATTTATTATAGTATTTAAAGCCCTTCCAAGAGAATGAACCGTTAATGTATTACCTGAACCGTTTAAAACAAAATTGCTTAAGATACCGCTAGAATAGCTAAACGCGCTTCCGTTTTCATTTATCCCTGTAATTCTTCTTGTGTCAGTACTGCTACTGTTGCCAATATAATTAAGGCTTATTATCCCTCCTGAATTTTGAACAATATCAATAGCGCTGCCTGCTGCGCTGCCGATTACATATAGGGGCGCTAAAGAGCCTCCGCTTTGTAAAATTGTTCCGCTTGCGACACCACTTGTCAAAAGAACTTGTGTTCCTCCGGAGTTAACTGTAGTATTACTTGCAAGCCCGCCATTTGATACAAATTGCACTCCGCCCGAATTAATTGTTGCACCGAATGCTCCACCGCCATTTTGCACTATCTGCCTTCCGCTGCCATACAAGGAGGTGCCGCTGGTAATCCCATTTGAAATAAATTGCGTACCGCCGCTGATAACCGTGTTAACGGCACCCGATGCTCCCATACCTGCGCCGACAACATACTGAGATCCGCCATACATGGTAGTCCCGCTGGCAAGCCCGTAAACAGATTGAGTTCCGCCATACATTACTGTACCAAAAGCTTCAGCATCATAACCAATATTCTGAATCCCAGAACTTATTACCGTTCCGCTTACAACACCTTTTAACAGTGTGGAATATACAAAATTTGAACCCATCGAGCCTGAACCGTATATCAACTGTTGCCCGCCGTTTATTACAGTCCCGTCGGCTCTACCTCCGGCTGAAACATACTGTATTCCGTTGGTGTTGAGAGTCATTGCATTGGTATAACCGCCGGAAGAAACATGCTGCGCGCCGGTACCGTTGGCAACAATACCGCTGACTGCCGAACCGCCGTTATATATCACTTGACTGCCGCCGGTAACAGTTTGACCGGTAACAGTACTTCCCGCACCTACGCTTGCGGTAAACTGCGCCTGAGCGGTTTGCGCGAGATTTAAGTTAAGCATAGCAAGCGTCGCCGCCGTCAAAACAACTTTCTTTCCGCCGGCTACTATTTTGTTGATAAACGGCGCGTGTACAGCAGAACTGAAAGACGAAGAAACATATTCGCGCGAACTGAAATAATCTTCACCGGAAGAATAACAACAACTTACAGCCATTTCTTTTTTCTTCATTTTAACCTCTTTTTTTGGGAGTTACCCTTTTTATCCGGAAGTTTTAAATGCGGTAGATATACAATCCGCGCGTAAAACGTTGCCTGCTTAATAAACGTAATAGCAAAAGATTTTATTGCGCTTTAAATAAAAATATGAAAGACGCTTGTTTCTCTACAAAGAAACAAGCGTCTTAATTGTATTTAATCACGCTCGCAAGAGAGTATATTGTTATTGGTCTGCTTTATATAATGTTTTGTTTTTTCTTCATTTACGGTTTTAATTTTTAACTTTTTTATAAGGAGAAGACATTCCCATATCGCTGAGATATTCGGTCGGAGAAATAGTTTTGTAAGGTACTTTCGTCGGTGAGAAAGGTTTATGAGTAACCCAGCGGTTGTCGCTCCAGTAACTTGTCTGGGTATAATATATATATTCCGAATCATAGGTAAAAGTCCCTCTGTATTTATTTATTTTTTTCGGATCGTTCGCATAAGTTTTTGTTGTTAAATAATTATTACCGCGAAATTCATGCCCGTATTCGCTGTCGCGCTGCCATACTCCCTCAAAAGGAGTTTTTGTTCCGGTTTTTGGCATATCCGATCCGCTGACGCTTGACACTGCCGACACTACCGACGAAGCAGTTTTAAGACCGTCCGAAAGTCCGGCGCATCCTATAACAGACAACATAAAAGCGCCGCAAATAAATAAAGGAACAATCTTTGTAAAATACGATAAAAATTTTTGCATAAAATCTCCTGTTTTAACTTTGTGTTTTGATATTATATAAAAATACCATAGATTTACATAATTATACTATTAAGAACATATTATCAACGTTCATTTTGATTGATTTATTGCATCATTCATATAAAAAGTCCGATGTTACGTCATTAAGCCTTGTTATATGCTTCCTGTAATTTGCTTATGTCCAGTTTCTTCATTTTTAACATCTCGTCAAAAACCCGTTTTGATTTTATTGTATCTGTATCATATAACATATCGCTTAAAACCGAAGGAACTATCTGCCAAGACAAACCGTATTTATCTTTTAACCATCCGCACTGCTGCGCTTTCTCATCGCCGCCTTCGGAAAGTTTTTCCCAATAATAATCTATTTCCTCTTGAGTTTCACAATTCACAACGATTGATATTGCTTCAGAAAATTTGAACATAGGACCGCCCTTCAATAAAAAACTCAACAGTCATTACAGAATTTGCAGAATACGTAGTTCTTCCAATGCTAGAGTTTTTAAAAATTGAAGTGTAAAATTTTACAGCTTCTTCTGCCTTACCATCAAACCACAAACATGTCTGAATTTTAGCCGCTTTATTATTCATAAAAACTCCTTTTTGTTTACTCCAATAATAACATCGACGAAGTCTAGTGGTAATATAACAAACATTATTAATAACTGCAAATATAAAATCAGAATTTCTGTGAAAGTTTATAAAAACATAAATTTAACTAACATAAGAACACAAAATCCTCTCTTACAAATCTAATAAGAGAGGATTATTGTTTAAATAGCAAAATAACGTATTGTCTACCTTAAATCTAAATTATTCTTCTTTTTCTTTTCTGTATCTACAATCTACAGAACACCAACGACAATACTCTGAACATATTTTAACTACATCTTCTACTAAAAATTTTATTGAACATGTTTCAATTACTCTTTCTTCTTTTAAAAAATTATTCATTATAAGTGTTTCTCCTACAAAGCTATAGCTCAAACCACTCTGTAGTATATAACACATTTCATAACGAAAAAGCCGATGCGTTTATAAAAAACGCATCGGCTTTCATATTTAAATCTGGCACTGACCTACTCTCCCGGTCCCCTGCGGGACAAGTACCATCGGCTCTAACGGGCTTAACTTCCGAGTTCGGAATGGGATCGGGTGTGACACCGTTGAAATAAGCACCAGAAAAAATTCTTTTTCAGGCTTGCTTCATTGTCATGCTTACGCAATAACAACAAAACAACTTATTAAATAACCTAATAGTAGTAAAGTAAATTTAAAACTCCGATTTTTCATCGGATTTGACTAAATATAAATCGTGCGCCTTGATAACAACATATTTTCTTTCCGCTAAGCGGAGTTAGATAATGTGATCAAGCCGAACGGGCAATTAGTATTGGTTAGCTACATGCATTACTGCACTTCCACTTCCAACCTATCAAACTCGTAGTCTACAAGTGCCCTTCAGGGAAATCTTATCTTGGGGTGAGTTTCATACTTATATGCTTTCAGTATTTATCTCGTCCATACTTGGCTACTCGGCAATGCTCCTGGCGGAACAACCGAAACACCAGAGGTATGTTCATTCCGGTCCTCTCGTACTAAGAACGAGTCCCCTCAAATTTCCTGCGCCCACGGTAGATAGAGACCGTACTGTCTCACGACGTACTGAACCCAGCTCACGTACCCCTTTAATTGGCGAACAGCCAAACCCTTGGGACCTACTCCAGCCCCAGGATGGGATGAGCCGACATCGAGGTGCCAAACTTTGTCGTCGATATGGACTCTTGGACAAAATAAGCCTGTTATCCCCGGGGTAGCTTTTATCCGTTGAGCGACGGCAATTCCACACTGAACCGCCGGATCACTAGTTCCTGCTTTCGCATCTGCTCGACTTGTAGGTCTTGCAGTTAAGCACCCTTCTGCACTTGCGCTCTATAGACCATTTCTATTGGTCCTGAGGGTACCTTTGAACGCCTCCGTTACTATTTAGGAGGCAACCGCCCCAGTTAAACTGCCCACCTAACCATGTCCTCCCTGTTGATTCAAACATAGGAGTTAGAACCACAGAACTAAAAGGGTGGTATTTCACATTGCCCCTCCACACAGCCCAAAAGCCATGCTTCAAAGGGTCCCACCTATTCTACGCATTTATTTCCATAATTCAAGGCTAAGATACAGTAAAGCTCCACGGGGTCTTTTCGTCTAGCCGCAGGCAACCCGCGTCTTCACGGGTACCACAATTTCGCCGAGTCTTTCGTTGAGACAGTGCCCTCTTTGTTACACCATTCGTGCAGGTCGGAACTTACCCGACAAGGAATTTCGCTACCTTAGGACCGTTATAGTTACGGCCGCCGTTTACTGGGGCTTAAGTTCAGAGCTTCGCTTGCGCTAACTCCTCCCCTTGACCTTCCAGCACCGGGCAGGTGTCAGACCCTATACATCATCTTGTGATTTCAGCAGAGTCCTGTGTTTTTGTTAAACAGTCACGAGGGCCATTTCACTGCGACCTGTATTATTCATACAGGCACCCCTTCTCCCGAAGTTACGGGGCTAATATGCCGAGTTCCTAAACGAAAGTTATCTCGCGCGCCTTAGGATTTTCACCCCACCTACCTGTGTCGGTTTGCGGTACGTTTACACTAAAACCATAGGTGTTTGGCTTTTCTTGGCTCCCCATACAGTCAGTTCTCCGGGTTACCCCAGATCCTCCCCCTTGCGGAGCAACATCCACTTCCAATCGGATGATGACCTACTGAAAAGCGCACCAAACACATTTGGGCATTAATGCAGTTCAGGAATATTAACCTGATACCCATCGCCTACAGCTTTCGCTCTCGGCTTAGGATCGACTGACCCTGAGCAGACGAACTTTACTCAGGAACCCTTGGGCAATCGGCGGAGGGGATTCTCACCCCTCTTTCGTTACTTATGCCGGCATTCTCACTTCCATGACGTCCAACGAACCTCACAGTTCGCCTTCTGCCGACATGGAACGCTCCCCTACCACTCCTTGCGGAGTCCGTAGCTTCGGCGGCATGCTTA
>WRFE01000028.1 GCA_009778965.1 Candidatus Endomicrobium labiotermitis | reverse complement strand
TTCTGATTATTATTAACAATGTTTGTAAAGATTTTTATTTGAAAACTTCTTTTACCAGCGCTTAACTGTTTTTATATCAACTTTTTAAGTGGGTTGATGACAGACCTTGTTTGTTATTTTAAGTTTCCGAGAATTTTTTTCTGGGCTGCTGTTATTTGTTTTATGCCTTTATAAGCCATAGCCAAAAGCTGGTCAAGATCTTTTTTTGAAAACGGTGCGCCTTCCGCCGTGCCTTGTACTTCTATAAAATCGCCCGAATCCGTCATTACAACATTCATATCAACTTCCGCGGCATTATCTTCTTTTGCCGACAAATCCAAAATTTTCTTTCCGTTATCATATATCCCTACGCTTACGGCGCCAATATAATCTATTAACGGGATTGCTTTAAGCAAATTATCTTTTTTCAATTTTTTAAGCGCGAGCATCAGCGCTATAAAACCGCCGTTAATTGAAGCGGTTCGTGTTCCGCCGTCGGCTCTTATAACGTCGCAGTCTATTGTTATTGTTCTTTTTCCGAGTTTTTTCAAATCCACGCAAGCCCTTAAACTTCTGCCTATTAAACGCGAAATTTCCTGTGTCCTTCCGCCGTTTGAAAGTTTTGACCTTGAAGCTCTTTCATTGCATGAACGCGGAAGCATTGAATATTCCGCTGTAAGCCAGCCGTGCGTTTCGCCTTTATTTTCAACAAACGGAGGAACTTTTTCATCAACTGAAGCAACGCACAAAACTTTTGTTTCCCCCATGGAAAACATACATGAACCTTCGGCATGCTTCAAATAATTCTTCTCTATTTTAATTTTTCTCAAGATTACTCCTTATACAAACATATCTCTGTTTTATTTACCTTCCAAAGCTATAACGGACATTCAAATGTCCGCCGACTCCGCTTCTCCCCGCCGCTCTGCCGTAAATTTCCGCGGAAGTACTTATATTTTCATTAACTCTTTTATATACTCCGAGTCCGTACTGAAAATAAGGTTTTACGGAAAGACCGGGCAAATCGATATCATTAGCTCTAAAATTCCCGCTTTCCGATAAACTCCACACATAACTCATATTCGCGTAAGTTTGCAAACCTTCCTGAAGTTCTGCCGTAAACCTGACAGCCGGCTCTATGTGAAAAGGACTTAAACCGTCTGTCGTTACCTCAACATTTCTTTCCTCGTGCTTATACGGCGCCATGTCTATTGAAGAATACGAAAGATTAAGCATAGGAAGGACTTTAAACATTTCGTACTCATGTAAATTTATTTCATAACCGGCTTTTATTGCTATACCTTTTGTGTACATCATAAAATTGTCTTTTCCCCAAGGACCTGTTCCGTGCTGGCTTATAATACCCAAATTTGCGGTAAGAGCCGCAAAGAATCTGTCTCTGTATAAAGTCCCGGTAACTCCGAAAATTCCGCCGTCCTGATTAATTTCAGCGCCGGTATACTTCTGGGTTGAAGCATTATACGAACCATAAAGAGAAACATTACCGCTCATATCGTAATAACCTATATCCTCTACCGGTGTATCATAGCCAAAATAAGCGCCGTAAGCGTCATTTGATACGGTAAGTCTTGAAGTTACTGAAACATCTTCGCTGTAACCGTAAGGTCTTACCCACAGCCCTTTTCTTTCACTCCCGAAAAGAACATTGTCAAGAGACTGAAATCCATGAACATAAGAATTAAGCTGACCCAAATAACCGCCTACAAGCATTGTTACCGGAGCTATAAAAACCGACGGATTATAATCGTGAGAATATGCAAAATTCAAAAATCCGTTATTATAATTTACATAGTATTCGAAAATATTTCCCATAACCTTTTTCTGGGAGTCATCAAGAACGATCGAGTTCATCAATTCCGTATTATCGGCAATTTCAATGGATATGATTTCAGCCAAAACTCTTACATCGTTTAATAAATTTAATTCTTTTATCGTAAGCGTTCCGGTATTATCAACCAAAACAGTTCCTTTAAAATTGTCGGCTTGCGCTTTCCGTAAATCCACGTCTAAATAAACAAACGCAGTTCCGGAATCGGGAAGATTAAAGCTGCTTATTGAAATTGTATCTATTCGCCCGTTGAGCAGATCCAGAGTCGCTCCGGAGTACATATTAAATTCCGCTGTATTGAAAAATCTTGTTTTATCGGTAAACTTAATTACGCCGTTGTAAAAATTTACCGTATCTAAAAAGCCTCTCATATCCGTATTAAAAATGATTGTCCCGTTATGCGCAACACCCGGCAAAACAGACGAATCATCTAGTACCGTGGCATTGATATTTATTACGCTGCCGCCGCCGTTTTCGGAAGTAATGCTGTCATTAAAAATTATTTTTCCTGAACCCGCGTTAAGATTCAGTATCGAACCTGCGGCATTATGTATCGCGTTATAAACATTTTCAGCTTTGTTAAGTTCAAACAAAACATCTCCGGAATCTGCTACTAAATTTACGATTCCCAAGTTATATATCGCTCCGCCTTTCGCACCGCTTCCTGACGCTGTATTTCTTGTGAATGTCGAATTATAAACCGTTAAAACGGCTCCGGCGTCATTATATATCGCGCCGCCAAAAGCCGAATCACCTTCGGCAAGATTTGAATCAAAAAGAGAATCTTCAACATAAGTATAGTTTGAATTTAAAATCGCTCCGCCTGCGACAAATGCCGCATCCGTGGATTTCGCAATGCTGTTTTTCAGAACAGAGTTTTCAATAATCAGATTTCCTGAAGAGTTAAGAACAATAGAGCCGTACTCCGACACGGCGTTTGTAAGAGTTAAATCAATAAATTTTAAATCTGTAAGTTCATTATTAATAGTAAAAAGTCTGGTAAAATCAGCGCCGGAAATTACAATTGTATTACTGTCCGCGTCAACGCCGCCGTAAATAGTTAAAATTCCTTCCGCAACTTCACTGTTATACAAACCCGGAGCATAATAAAACGCGGGAATAACATAACTTGAAGTAGAATATACAAATCTGTTTCCTGTTAACGCCATATTATATTGAAGTATATCTTCGGTATAACTGCTAAGCATAACAGTAAAACTCTGACTGCTTGCTCTGGTCACAAAATATACGGCATTTTCAAAATTCGTATAAAAGTCGGGCGTTCCCGAAAGCAAATCAACAGACGGTTCGTTTTCAAGAACTTTAACATCGCCTGTTACTCCGGTAATAAAATTCGAGATTATTCTCATTCCGGAAAAATCAAGAACTCCGGAGGTTTCCGCGACATAAGAAGCGTCTATTATGTCGCATCTCATATTATTGGCTAAATCCACGTCTATTTTTACAAACGCGGTACCCGAATCTACTGTAAGTGTCGAAAGATAGACTGTGTCGGAAGGTCTGCCGTTTGACATATCGAAAGTTGAGCCGTCATAAAGAAAAAGATTAATTCTTCCGTCGTTATCCCAACTTCCAATACTTCCGTTTGACGGATTTATTATGTAACCGGCGGAGTCTGTAGATTCTTTTACCCCGTCATAAATTCCAATCCTTAAAGTTCCGGCATACAAATAAATGTCATTATAACTGAAAGCATTATTTAAAACTATTGTTCCGTCAACAGGAAGAGAAGCTGTCGCGCTGTTAATATGTATTTCCCCGCGGGCGTTAATATCTCTGTTTCCGGTGATTGTATCGTTAAATATAATTTCATCTCCCGAAGCAGCATTGAGATATACAAAAGATCCGCTTGAATTAAAAATCGCGTTTTGCTGACCGCCTGCCGTATTTCCTTCAAAAACAGTATTTGTGCCGTCGGCGACTATATACAAAAACGCGCCTTCCTCATTATAAATAGCGCCGCCGTAAGATTGTCCGCCGGGACCTCTGGCAAGCGCGTTATTAAACGCAAAATAAGAATTTGTAACCGTGGTTGTGCCAGCATTATAAATAGCGCCGCCGTATGCCCTTGCTTCAAAGCTGTCGGCCGCAACAGTATTACTTGTAAAAACCGTATCATATATATTCGCATTACCGTCAACATCAATATAAACGGCTCCGCCATACGCCATTCCGTCAAAGTTATCATCCACAGCGGTATTGTTTGTAAATGCCGTATAAGATATATTCGCGATATCGCCGGCATAAAGAGCGCCGCCATATGCGTAAGAACCCGTAGCATTGTTTCTAAAACCGTCAAGGGTTATACTTGAAAAAGTTATAGATTGCCCAGGACCGGAACTTATAAACGGACCAAAACCGTTGCCGTTCAAAAAGAAATTATTTCCGAAAATGGTCAAATCGGTAACACCCTGCTCATTAAACGCCTCATCTACAGTAATAGAATCTTCTAATTCTATTTCCATTGAAGCGACAGGTTCGGCAATCAATTCATTAAGATAAGTAAAACTGCTGACAGGTATCGCCTGAGCATACGAAGCTGAACTAACCAAAAGAAACAAAAATACAAATAATACAATTTTTTTCATACATCCCCGCCAAATATTTATTTTATAAACTTATTTATTTTAAACGCTGTCATCGTTTGTCATTGCGGACTTGAGCCGCAATCTGACTTTTAAAGAATAGATGCTGAATCAAGTTCAGCATGACGGCAATGACAAAATCAGCCTAAAAACTTCAAACTGTCATTTATTTTTTCTATTTTAAGATTTGCTTCATTAAGCCTTGCTTTTATTTTTTCTATTTCAATTTCCGGCGCTCTTTTTACAAAATTTTCGTTAGAAAGTTTCGCATTTGTTCTTTCAATTTCCGCCATAGCCGCGGCAATTTCTTTGCTAAGACGCGCTTTTTCTTTTTCTATGTCTATTAAACCGTCCAAAGGCAAAAATATCTCAAAGCCGTTTGCCAGCGCAAGCGCGGAATTTTTAGGTCTTTGAATATCTTTTCCGAAACTTAGTAAGCCAAGTTTCGCAAGCTGTTTTATATAACTTTCATTGTCTTTTACGGCATTTTCATTTGCAGAATCCAAAACATTAAAAAACGCTTCTATCTGCGCCGCAGGCGAAATATTCATTTCGCTTCGTATTGTTCTGATTTTGGTTATTATGTCTTGAATAACAGACATCTTTTTTATACTTTCGTCGTTAATTTGTAATTCGTCATTCGTAATTTGTAATTGCGATTCGGCGATTATTGCGGATTTTTCGCCATTAAGGATTTGCCAAATTTCCGCGGTTATAAAAGGCATTATCGGCGATATTAACTGCAGGAAAGATTTGAGAATATAAATTAATATCTCAAGAACCTGTTTTTTTACTTTTAAATCCGTTGAAGTCATACGGATTTTTGAAAGTTCTATATACCAGTCACAGTATTTTGTCCAAAAAAAGTCGTAAAGCTCTCTTGCGGCACTGTCCATGTCGTAAGCTTCATAATAGGATGTTACTTTTTTAGCGGTATTTGTGAATTCCGCTATAACCCACTCATCGGCAAGCTCGGCAGGGTTTATATTATCTTCAAGTTTATCAATGCCTTCAAGATTCATTATTATAAATCTCGACGCATTCCATATTTTATTAGAAAAATTTCTTGCGGCTAAAAATGATTCATCGGAAACCTGCATATCTCTGCCGGGCGCGGCGGACTGTGTCAGAGCGAATCTTAAAGCATCGGTTCCGAATTTATCCATAATACCCAGCGGATCTATAACATTACCGAGAGATTTTGACATCTTTTTGCCGCTTTTATCTCTTACTATGCCATGTATAAAAACATGGCTGTAGGGAATGTCTTTCATAAATTCCATTCCGAACTGCACCATTCTCGCTACCCACAAATAAAGTATTTCATGTCCTGTAACCAAAGCAGAAGTCGGATAAAAATATTTTAAATCTTCATTATTATCGCCGTCTCCCCAGCCGAAAACGCTCATCGGCCACAAAGCCGATGAAAACCAAGTATCTAAAACATCGTTATCCTGGACAAAATCTTTGCATCCGCATACACATTCTTTAGGAGTTTCAAAAGCCGCTTTCGGCTTGCAGTCAGCTTTTCTTTGACCGTTTGCATCAACGCAATAATAAACCGGTATTCTGTGCCCCCACCAAATTTGGCGGCTTATACACCAGTCTCTTAAATTTTCAAGCCATAAAACATACGGTTTTTTCCACGACTGCGGAACAAATACAGTTTTTTCTTCATTTGCAGCGTCAACGGCATTTTTTGACATTCCGCTGACATTCAAAAACCACTGTTCCGACATTAAAGGCTCTATGGTTGTAGAACATCTGTAACATCTGCCGACGGAATGCGAATAATCTTCGATTTTTTCAAGAAATCCCTGTTCTTCCAAATCCGCGACAACGGCTTTTCTGGCTTCAATAACGCTTAACCCCGCGTATTTCTCGGGAACATTTATCATTTTGCCTGAAATGTCTATTATTTCTATCAGCTCAAGATTATTTCTTTTAGCTATTTCGTTATCGGTCGCGTCATGCGCGGGAGTAACTTTTACGGCGCCTGTTCCGAAAGATTTGTCAACAATATAATCCGCGACTATTTTTATCTCCTTGTTTACCAAAGGCAAAATCATGATTTTGCCGATAGATCCGGAATATCTTTCATCATCGGGAGCAACCGCGACCGCAGTATCGCCAAGCATTGTTTCGGGTCTTGTTGTCGCGACTATGACATATCCTTCGGAATCCTTGAAAGGATATTTGATATGCCATAAATTGCTTTTTTCATCTTCATATTCGACTTCTATATCGGACAGCGCGGTTCCGCAGTGAGTACACCAGTTTACAAGCCTTTTACCTCTGTATATAAGACCTTTGTCAAACAATTCTATAAACGCTTTTTTTACGGCGTTAGAGCGGACTTCGTCCATGGTAAAAGCCGTTCTGTCCCAATCAAGCCCGCAGCCGAGTTTTTTAAGCTGGTCTAAAATTGTGTCGCCTGTTTCGGTTCTCCATTGCCACATTTTCTCTAAAAATTTTTCTCTGCCCAAATCATACTTTGTTTTGCCTTCTTTTTTAAGCATTCTCTCAACAACGCTTTGCGTGGCAATACCGCCGTGGTCTGTGCCCGGCACCCATAAAGTATTAAAACCTTGAAGTTTTTTAAATCTGATTATTATGTCCTGCAAAGTATTGTTTAATGCATGCCCCATGTGCAAAGAACCCGTGACATTGGGCGGAGGAATTACTATTGTGAACGGTTTTTTGTTTTTATCGGGTTTTGCAGAAAACGTTTTGTTTTCTATCCAATATTTATACCACTTCTCTTCAACGTTTTTCGAATTATAGACTTTTTCCATTTCCATTATCTTCACCTTGAAACAAAGTTTGTTTATTAATATAAACAATAACCGAAATTATATCAAAATTTAAGGCATTTTTGAAATCAAAAACTGCGGAAGATGAGTTTAAACAGAAAAAGAAACGGCGGTAGCAAATTAATTCTTGCCCCGCCGTTGTTTATTGTACTTTATTAATTATTATTTGACCTTATTTCAACACTATCTCAGCTCTTCTGTTTTGCGCTCTGCCTTCTTTTGTCGCATTTGTCGCTGTCGGTCTTGTTTTTCCATACCACTGTTTCTCCAGCATCTCTGCTTCTACTCCAAGTTCCACTAACTTCTTATTAACTGTATCTGCTCTTCTCTTTGACAATCCCTCATTATATTTATGACTGCCTATTTCATCTGTATGCCCTTCTATTGTTATTTGTATAGTGTTATCCAAACCATTTAATTCTTTCAGCGCCTCTGCTATTTCTTCTGTTGCTCTTCTTGCATCAGGCTTCAAATTTGATTTATCAAAATCAAACAATACTTTTGTCATTTCTATCTGCTTTTTTAATAACGCTATTCTAGCATGTTTTGCTCTTTCTTCTTCTGCCAGATTCGCCGCTCTTTCCGCTGCTTCTCTTTCGTCCGCACTATTATCTATTATCTGTTCTATATTATCTACTACCTGTTCTTTTTTCTTTGTGCTTTGTCCAAATCTGTACCCTATTCCCGTCTCCCCTACTACCTGATAAAACCTTTCTGCTTTCTCATAAGAACCCATCGCAAACAACTCTACTCCTTTCCATATATCCACGCTGAAACCTAATTCCGCTTTCCCGGACAATAAGCTGTTTCCCGCTCCGTATATATTCATCTCATTATCCAAATTATTTAACGTCGCTTTAAACTGCCCTTTACTTCCTCTCAAATTATATCGTCCGCCCAATTCTCCGTACCATCTCAATGTTCCTACTTCTTTTTCCGCTCTCAAACCCGCTACTGCATTCAATATTTCAAACTGATTGTCTTTTACTGTCAACACCGCAGCGGCATTATCAAATCCTTTTTCTTTAAACCCGCTGATTCTTATAAAACTTCCGTCTAATCCTGCAAACGGACTTAAATTAAATGAGTCGTTTTCCAATATTCTGTAAAACGCTTCTACGTTCGCATTTATGTTCCAGCCGTCATAACTGCTTTCTGTTCTGGATTGCAAGAGAGTTTGCTTTCTTTGACCTTCATATTGCTGATAACCGCCGCTTAATTCTGCTCTGATTATCCATTTATTCATAAAGCTTCCAAAATATAAACCGCCGCGGTAATCGTTTATGTCTACTATATCCTCCCATTGATGTGTATCATGCTGCCCTATACTTGCGTAATATCCCATAATAAAGTTACTGCTATCGCTGTATTTTTCTAATCCCAATATCAAATACCCGTTACGCGCTTTAAAATCTCCGCTGTTACTGTCTTGCTCCATTTTGCTCTGCGAACCATATATTCCTGCCCACAGATTATATCCTTCATAACCGCTGTCTCTTCTGTCTAATATCCTGTGATACGCCTGTCTCATCTGATGACCGCTCATTAATAACGCGTTCGCATATATGCTCCCGGCGACTTCTTCCATTACTCTCATTTTTCCCGCGTCATCCATCGGATCCATTGTCCCTATTATCTTTGATATGTCATTTATTTTATCAGCGTCTCCGCCTGCCGTTATGTCGTCTATTATTTTTGCTATTTCCAAATTGTTGTGATCTAATCCCGGAATATTTACATAATCTGTTTCTACATCTTTTATATACAAATACACATCTTTTTCATCTTTACCAATCAATATATCAAACGACGGAAACAACTTTGTTAGACCGCTGTATATCCCCGACACTCCGTTTGATTCCAATACATTGTATTTCTTGTATATCTCAAATCCGTGCGTCATATCCAAATCTATCAAACTTCCGGGATTTATCGTCGCTTCTCCCGTTACTACAAGCTTGTCATTTGTAGGCAGGATTTCATCTCCTACTGTTCCTTCGTTTAGTCTTATTGCCAAATTACCTCTTTCAAAATAATTTCCATTTATTGTCAATGTTCCAAATGATATATCGTATTGACTTATATAACCGGGTTTCACTACTCCATAATTTGTCACTGTTCCGATTATTCCGCCCGTACCGCTTAATATCGCAGGTTCTTTTACTGTCAAAATTGCGGAAGCAAAATCATTTGCAAGCACTAACATTTCTCCCGTATTAACATCTGTTTTGCCTATATTTGATCCCGAACCGGATATTACTATCTTTCCTAATCCGTTTTTCTCAAAACTTCCTATTCCGGCTTCACCAATCAATCCTTCTATAGTCGTTACTGTACCGCTGTCTATATCCAATTTTATTATTGAACCGCTATCCAAAGCGTATATTCTGTTTACCATTGTTATATCATCTGTTATATTCAATGTTCCGCTTGTAAAGTATATATCTCCCGTTCCTGTCGCATATCCGGTTCTTACCAGACCTTCATAAATATTAAATCTTCCGTCTATCGAGTTATACGCACTGTCTAACAACAATAATCCATTTCCTGTCTTTGTTATTTCCGTAAACATATCATTTGACGTTATTCCGTCATTCACTGTCATTGTGCTGTTTGCTATTTCTAAATTTAACTTCACATATTGCTCCAAATGGAATACATTCGGTATTCCGCTTGCTTCATTTCCGCTTATCACTACGTCCATAGTAGGCGTTACGTTCATCACTGCAAGACTGTCTTCTGCTCCCTCCATATATACCGCTCCGCCTTTATCGCCTGCCGTATTGCCGGCAAAAGTTATATTGCCCGCATTTATTGTCGTACCATCTCCTATATATACCGCTCCGCCGTATTCTGATTCATTACCTATAAATTCCACATCCGTTTCAAATGTTATTTCAGAATTATATGCCGCATATATCGCTCCGCCTGCCCAGCCGGCATAGTTTGAATTGAATTTTATATCTCCGTTCGCCGTAAAGATCATTGGCGAATCCAAGACAGTTATGGCTCCGCCGGTATTTCCTGCAAAATTTGAATTAAATATTATATCCCCGGCTGTCGCACTGAAACTGATTGCTGAATTTTCTATACCTATCGCTCCGCCAAAATCATCTGCCCTGTTTGATATGAACTCTATATCATCGGCTGTAAAACTCATTGTTGACGCTTTTGCATATATCGCTCCGCCATACCAACCATACAAATATACGTTGTTGTTTGAATCGAATTTTATACTACGCGCGGTTAAACTCATTATTGACTCTTTTGCATATATCGCCGCACCGCCCCAACTGGCGCTGTTTGAACTAAAATTTATATCTCTGTCTGCAGCAAAACTCATTGTTGACCTGTTTGCATATATCGCTCCGCCAAAATATAGTTCTGCCATGTTTGATACGAACTCTATATTATCAGCTGTAAAACTCATCGTTGACAACACCGCGGCTATAGCACCACCGGAACTGTACGCAATATTTGAATCAAACTTTATGTTATCTACTGTAAAATTCATTGTTGACGAAAATGCGTCTATTGCTCCGCCGGAACTCCCTGTCGCCCTGTTTTCTATAAATGTCGCGTTTGAACCGTTAAAAATAACTGTAGTTCCTGAAGAATATATCGCTCCGCCGGATTTTGCGCTGTTTGAATTGAAAGCCATAGTATCTCCTGCAAAACTCATTGTTGAAGCATAGGCAAATACCGCTCCGCCGCTGCTTGCAGACACATTTCCTATGAATGTTGTTGAAGAACCGTTAAAACTCATTATTGAATTTGCAACAGATAATGCTCCGCCGCGATCGTTCCTTGCCCTGTTGTTTTCCATCAATATATTACCGTTAAAAGCCACATTTTTTTCTTCCAAATATAAAAATCCTCCGGAATTTGCCTGATTGCCTATTGCAGTTATATTCGTATTGCCAAAATCTAAATAAGAATTATTGTCCCAGTAAACTACTCCGTTGCTGCTTGTAGAATTATTGTATTTAAATACTAACTCCTGCGTATTAAATGTCACGCTTGAAGCATTCATATATATTGCTCCGGCTTCTAATGCCGTATTTGAACTAAATTCTGCCTTATCAGCGGTAAAACTCATTGTTGACTGGTATGCATATATCGCTCCGCCATTTCCATAATTTGCCGTATTTGAACTGAATATTATATTTCTGCCGGTTGCGTTAAAACTCAGACTCGAACCCCATAACGCGTATATTGCTCCGCCGTGACTATTTGCAATGTTGGAACTAAATATTATACTGCCGTTTGAAACGCTAAAATTCATTACTGAAGCAGATGAGAATATAGCTCCGCCGCTACTGCTTGTTCCGGATGTGTTTGAACTGAATATTATATTTCCGTTATCCGCAATAAAATTCATTGTCGATTGACGCGTATATATAGCTCCGCCTCCATAACCACGGGCATTGTTTGAACTAAATACTATATTTCCGTCTGTTGTATTGAAACTCATTAAATTCCAATCAGAAGAATATACAGCGCTGCCTCCGATATTTGAATTAAACTCTATTGTATTTGCAATGAAACTCATTGTTGAATTAATAGCCCATATTACATCTCTGCTGCTATTTGAACTGATTTTTATTTTATTTGCCGTAAAATTCATTATTGAATACTGGGAATGTATAGCTCTGTCTGTAGTACCTGAACTAAATAATATATTCCCGTTTGCTGCGGTAAAACTTATTGTTGATTCGGTTGCATATATCGCTCCGCCGATACCAAGAGAATTGGTTGTTTTGTTTTGATTGAATATTATATCTCCGGTATTTGCCGTAAAACTCATTATTGAATCCCATGCAAATATCGCTCCGCCGCGATTTCCGGCGCTATTTGAGCTAAACTTTATATTATCCGCGCTAAAATTTATTATTGAATTAATAGCCCATATAGCTCCGCCGCCTCCGTTTGCACTGTTTGAACTAAAGGTTATATCTCCGTTTGCTGCAAAATTTATTCTTGAACCGCCGTTTGAGAATATCGCTCCGCCGCTGCTTTGCGCGACATTGCCCATAAATATCGCTGAAGAACCGTTAAAATTCATTAAACCTTCTGTAAAAATTGCACCGCCGAAGTTGGCGCCGCTGTTCTGCACTTTATTGTTCGTAAATACTGCTTCTCCGCTAAAACTCAATATTGATCCCGATGCATTGTATATTGCTCCGCCGTAATCCCCTGCTCTGTTTTCGTTAAACAATACAGATGCAAATTGTATATTGCCTAAATTAAATATTGCTCCGCCGAATTCTGTTGCCGAACTGTAACTAATCTGCACGTAACTTCCTGCCGCGGACGTTATTGATGAATTTGCGGCATTATATATTGTTCCGCCCTGATATGCCGTATGAGAACTGAACACTGTATTTCCGGCAAGAAAATTCACACGCCCGCCATTGGTATTATATATCGCGCTTCCTGCTGATGACATGCTTGTAGATGCATTCAACGTAAAATTTACTGCTCCTATATTTATTATTGCTCCGGCTCCGGTATTGTATATCGCTCCGCCTTGATTTGCTTTATTTGATTCAAATGCTCCGGCAGACAATGTTACAATACCAGAATTATATATTGCTCCGCCGCTTGTTGTCGCTAAACTATAACTAAACTGTGCATAACTTCCTGATTCTGAAGTTATTGATGAATTTGCCGCGTTAAATATTGTCCCGCCGCGGCTGGCAGTATGCGTACTAAACACAGTATTTCCTGCAAGAAAATTTACCCGACCGCCATCTGTATTATATATCGCACTGCCGGCTGATAATGTTGCATTTGTTGATACATTCAACACAAATTGCACACTTCCTATGTTTACTACTGCTCCCGTTCCAGTGTTATATATCGCGCCGCCTTGATTTGCCTTATTTGATATAAATTCTCCTGCTAACAATGTAACAATACCTTCATTATATATTGCTCCGCCGCTTACCGCTGTATTTGAATTGAAAATATTATTGCCGGTTATGGTCATACTGCCGATATCTGCATTATATACTGCTCCGCCGTAATCTCTTGCACTGTTTGATGTAAAATCTACTTTACCAGAAAACAATAATGCATCTGTCGCATTGTTGTATAATGCTCCGCCAAGTCTTGCTGTATTTGACGTAAATGATACATCACCTAAATATAATTTTGCAGTATCTCCGCTGCTGTTTATTGCTCCGCCGCCAAATCCTGCTGTATTTTGATTGAATAATGCCGAACTTAGCTCTACAGTACCACTCAAATTAAATATTGCGCCGCCGTTTGTCGTTGCCGAATTATACATAAACCTAATATTACTTCCTGCCGTTGACGTTATTGTTGAATTTGCCTGAAGATATATTGCTCCGCCTCCACCGGGTGTCGATTTATTTAAACTGAATGTAATATCACCAATCATTTCTATATTACCTCTTGTGACATTAAATATCGCTCCGCCGCTTCTTGCCTCATTCTCATTAAATGTCACTGAAGATAATATTATTTTTCCGGTATTGTATATCGCTCCGCCATTCATGCCTGCAACATTTGACGTAAATATTGTATTAGTCAAAGTCATATTTCCAGAAACTCCATTCCTCACCGCTCCGCCGTATCTATATGCAAAATTCTCCAAAAATTTTGATGAGGTAACAGTCATTATTGAATCATTAAAGATTGCTCCACCATCGCCAGCAATAAATGAACCGGTACTATTTATTGCGCCAAGTACCCTATTTGAAGAAAACTCAGCGTTGTATATATGAAATATTGCACTTGAACCATTAGATATTGCCCCGCCGTATTGCTCCGCACTGTTAAATGCAAATATCGTATTACTCGAAATAAATGTCGCGCTGCTGCCTGTATTTAATATAGCCCCGCCGTAACCACTCAATACAGTCGTGCTTGGCGATATATAATACGATTCCGCTTTGTTTCCTAAAAATGTATTTGAGGATAATATTATTTTTCCAGTGTTGTATATTGCTCCGCCATCGTTTGCTGTATTTGAGGAAAACTCCGCATTATGAGTCTTAATTGCGTCAGTTGTTGCGCCTGTATTATATATCGCCCCGCCAGCTCTTGCCACATTCTTATTAAATGCTACAGAAGATAAGTCTATTTTTCCCGCGTTGTGTATCGCTCCTCCGGAGTCTGCCTCATTTGCCGTAAATACCACATGCTTCAAAGTCATACTTGAAGAAGTTCCGTAATTAATAAGCGCTCCGCCCATTCCTGTTGCAGAATTTTCCACAAATGTTGAAGAGGTGATAGTCATTATTGAACTATTTGACACAGCTCCACCGTTACCGGCGGTAAATCTTTCAGACTCATCAAATGTAGTTTTAGTACCGGTCGCTAAATTTAAAATAAACTCTGCATCATATATATAAAATTGTGCTCCTAGATTATTAGCTATTGCACCGCCCCATAAATCCGCAATATTAGATTCAAATCTAGTATGGCTCGAAATAAATACTGATGTGGCGCTGGAATTATATATTGCTCCGCCGTAACCACCGTAGATATTCCCATCTACTGTGGAAACATATATAACCGCTTTATTGTCAGAAAATGTAGCCGTGGATAACACTACTTTTCCACCGAGATTGGCTATTGCTCCGCCGTTGCCGCCTAATACTTCTTCTTCTTCATTCACCCATTGCACATATGCTGCCGCTGTATTTGAACTAAATGCCACCGATGATAATGTCACAAAGCCACCAATATTTAATATCGCACTGCCATTACCTTTAATAAAAAATTTTTCAAATGATATCCCTTCTATCGTAACACTACTATTACTGCTTAATCTTAATCCGTTATAACTGTTATCTCCACCAAGCACATTCCCATTTCCGATAATATCCTTATGCCCAAAACCCGCAGAAAGTCCTCGTTCAAAAACAAAACCAGATGTCAGATTTATAATCTGCGCAGTATTGCTTGTAAAAGACGTCTCAAATTGATAGAAATTTGAAACATCTACCTGCGCATACGCTTTCACTCCGGAAATACACATCAGGAAGGCAACCGCCAATAATAATTTTTTCATTTTTTTCTCCGTTTGGATTTTTTATTTACTAATTAAATTTTCAATGTTTTTTAACTTTTAATTTTACACCCGTATTAATTGATCTAATTATAATCCTTTTAATATATTTTCACAACGTTTATTTTTTTGTTTATTTTACAATAGCTTTATTATATAATCATTGGATTATGAATATTTTTAAATATATTTCCAGAAGATGGAATGCTACCGGCGGTTATCTTGAATTTCTAAAAATAGCTCTTCCTCTTATAATTTCCACGGGCGCATGGTCAATACAAAGTTTTATTAACAGATTTTTTCTTGCATGGCACTCACAGGAAGCTTTCGCTGCAACCCTGCCGGCAGGAATGCTTAATTTCTCGATAATGAGCATATTTATAGGAACTCTAAGTTATATTGACGTATTTATTTCGCAATATTACGGCAAAAAAGAATACAGATCTATAGGACCTTCGGTATGGCAAAGTTTTCATTTGTCTTTTTTAGGCGCTTTTATTCTGCTGTTTATTTCATTTTTCTCCGAAAATATTTTTAACTTTATCGGACATGCTCCGGAAATAATTATTGAGGAAGTAAAATATTTCAGAGTTTTATGCTATGGGGCTTTTCCTGCCCTTGCCGCGGCAGCATTATCGGGATTTTACGCCGGCAGAGGTAAAACTAAGGTTGTTTTGTACGCAAACATTGTAGGAATCCTTATAAACGTAATTTTTGACTATCTTTTAATATTCGGAAATTTCGGATTTCCTGAACTTGGAATTGAAGGCGCGGCTATAGCAAGTATTATAGGTTCTACCGTCGTTATGATAATATTTATTGTCCTTGTAACTTCAAAGAAAAACGATAAAAAATACAATACAAGAATTTTAACGCCTGACTTTGATTTTATTAAAAGACTTTTGAGATTCGGGTTTCCAAACGGAGTACAGTTTTTCTTTGATATGGCGGGCTTTACGTTTTTCATCCTTGCTATAGGAAAAATAGGGTTGCTTGAATTATCAGCGACAAATATCGCGCTAAATATAAATTTGCTGGCGTTTATGCCTCTTATAGGCTGTGGAATAACAACTTCGATTTTAGTAGGACAATATCTAGGAAGAAACAAAGCTTCGGCGGCTGAACTTTGCGTTCAAACGTCTTTACAAATTGTTTATGCTTATATAGCGGTAGTAATTTTGGCTTTTGTTCTTATACCAGGAGTTTTTATTTATCCTTTTTCACAAGGTTCAGAAGCGCTTATAATGGATCAGGTAAAACCTATGGCTGTAAACCTTTTAAGGTTTGTGGCTTTATATTCCATATTTGATCCGCTGAATATAATTTTTTCTTCTGCCATAAAAGGCGCGGGAGATACAGCCTTTGTAATGAAACTTCTTGTAGTTTCGTCAATTTTTGTTGCTGCGATTCCTGTTTATTTTATTGTTATCGTTTTTAATCTTGGATTATACGCCGGATGGAGCGTTTTGGTAGTATACGTTTTAGTTCTGGCAACGGCTTTTTATCTAAGGTATAAATCAGGCAAATGGAAAAAAATGCGCGTAATAAAAATGGACGTAGTGGATGGCTGACAATAACAATGAAAAACTTTGACAAGTTTTGTATAATACATAAACATAAAAATAGATTGCGGATCAAGTCCGCAATGACAAACAACAACATAAACGCTGAGGTGGTGGAACGGCAGACACGCAGGTCTCAGAAGCCTGTGCCCGCAAGGGTGTAGGGGTTCAAATCCCCTCCTCAGCATATCTTTCAAAGTACAAAGAACAAAGTTAAAAGTAACGACAAACGGCAACAGTGAATCACTGTTGCCGTTTGTCGTTACTTTTAACTTTGTACTTTTTTATTTGTATTTTGTCGTTTATTTATTTTATAGTAAAAGTATCTCTTTTCAAAACTTTTCCGTCAGCGTCAACTACTTCTACAGCTAAATCGGAAAGTCCCGGATAAAGAGTTTTGTTGCTCCAGGTTCTAAATGACGGGGTAGTTACTTTAAGGGCCATTTCGTGAATTACTTTATCTCCGGAATACCATATGTGTTTTACCGTAGTCGCTTCTTTAGCTCCTTCAATTTTTGTCCAATAATAAATTTTCTCGACATTTTTTGAAAACTCCGTGGCTCTGCTTTCAGGCTGCCTGTCTACAATTGCCGTAGTAAACGCGGAATCAACGACCGTAAGCGTATTCGCAAACACATAAGACCCTGCAACTGCGGCAAACATAAAAACTAATGCCAAACCAAACTTTTTCATACTTCCTCCATTTTATCTGACGTTTATTTGTTCGGAAACTTCTTTTCCTGTTTCTACATCAACGCCGTAAAGCGTATAATACGAAACTCTCGGAATACCTACAAAGTTGCTTGTTGCAGAAACAAAAACTTTTGAAAGAAAGGCTTCTCTGTTATTAATCAAAATCTCAGCTTTCGGGACACCGTCTATCAAAATAACTTTGATAGGTCTTTCCGGAACTGCCTGCAAAACCAAATCGTAATGTCCGTCATTATTACGCGTTACTCTAAATCCGAAAGCTCTTCTTTCAAAAGAACTTAACTCTGCCCTCTGTCCATTACTCGCATTCAAGATCCAATAAGCGTCAATAGGATTGTTTGAATTTATAACCCCGTCTATCATATTCGCGTCATACTGAACAATGTTCGCGTTTTTATTCCTCTCAATATGAAAAAGCCCTACTGCATTTTGCGCGTACAACGGAGAAGCGGTTAAAACAAATGCCAGCAAACTAAAAAAAACTAAAATGTGTTTCATATTTTTCCTCCTGCCGTCAATTTTAACTTATTATTTTTACCCTTGCAACCAACTAAAGAAGATGAGATGATTAGATGTTGAGAAGTTGAGTAAAAACAAAGACAGTGTCGCTACTCGACATCTCACACTCCCATCTTCTCATCATCTAAAATCGTCTTGAATAACTATTGCGATTTTTATAATATTTGCTATACTTAGAAAAATATAAAATTTAAGGTAAGGTAAAAAATATATGAGAACTAACTTTTTGTTTTTATTTTCTTTTTGTTTAATTTTTGTTTTGACTTCCTGTGTTGCCAAAGCTCCGGTAAAAAACAATTCTTTTGACATTTTAGGTCCTAATGACCAGGCAGCCGGGCAGCCTATAATAACCGCAAAAAAAATTGAAACTGAAAAATACCCGGATGGTTCTCCTAGAGAGTATAAATATATTTCACCCGAAGGAAGTTTTATATATGCGGTAGAATCCATAAATGAAAAAGGCGGAATCAGAATAGAAGGCAAAATACCTAACGGCTTAATACTTCAATATGCCGACAGTATTCTGGTGGCTCAATTTAACTACAACGCAGGACGTCTTGAAGGAGTTGTTAAAGAATACTATCCAAACGGCACAGCTTCCTCCGTGAGAAACTATAAAGCAGGACATCTTTACGGACCGGCAAAAGAATATTATCCTAACGGAAAAATAAAAGAAGAGGCTACCTACAGAGACGAACTTTTATTCGGCGCGCTGCGGAAATATTCAGAAACCGGAGTTATTTTGACATCCTATGAATATTACGACGGAAAATTATGCGGTATTGCGAAAGATTTCTACAGCAACGGAAAGATTAAAACGGAAACGGAATATTTAAACGGAAAAAAAGAAGGCAGACAAAGAGAATACTCTTCAAACGGAATATTAATCACGGAAAATAATTATTCAGCCGACAAACTTGAAGGACAATCGCGCAGATTTTATGAAGGAGGAAATATTCAGTCTGTTATGAATTATTCCAACGGCAACATTGACGGCGAAGCGAAAATATACAGCGAAAACAATCCAAAGGCTCCAATATATATCGACCTATATTCAAACGGAAGAAAAACCAAAAGACGCGCGTACGATTCTGAAGGGACACTGATATTTACTCTGAATTATTAATATCAACTAAAATAAAAATCCCGCTTCTTGCAAGGCTTATTACAAGAGCGGGGATTTTATTTGTTTAGGAATTATTTAGATTATCCGGAAACTGTTTAGTTCTTTATAATAATTTTTGTTTCAACCCTTCTGTTCCAATCGTCTTCGTTTGACTTATTATTCTCGGCAGGTTTTTCATATCCGTAAGATATTGTTGTTATTCTGCCGTGATCTATTCCTGCATGAATATAATATTCTTTAACGTTTATTGCTCTTTGCTGACCCAGATCAATATTATATCTTACAGAACCGCTGTTATCGCAATGACCTACCACGGCAATGTGTATTGCCGGGTTTTCCAAAAGAATAGCGACATTTTCTTTTAAAATCTCAAGCGTTTCCTCTGTCAAATCGCTGCTATTATGCTCAAAATAGACTGTTCTGAAATCCAGATCTCTATAAAGTTCGTCTTTTGCTATAGTTTTTTTGGCATTTACGGAATGACCGTAATACTTATCCGCATCAGGATTAACATTCTGTCTTTTACTGCATCCGAAAACGACAACAACACTTCCTAATAATACCAACATTAAAATCTTTTTCATATAAATGCTCCTTAATAAATACAAACAAGTCCCGTCTAGTCTATTTCGAATGTTTTTTCGGAGTCAACAGTTTGTCAAATTCCGTGTTTATCGCGAAATAAAATCTCGCGGTATCTTCATTATAGGCTTTTTTTCCCAAAGGAAACCCTACGCCAAGATTTATAGAAAGATACTTAAACGGATACGCGTAAAGACTTATTCCCGCGCTTTGCAAAAAATTATTGGGATAATCAAAACCCGGTATATTGCTGGATACATATCCGAAATCATAAAAAGGCGCTATCTTTATATTCTCGTATATATCGCTAAACAATCTTCTCTGCGCTAATTGTTTCAACCCGGGAATCGGAAAACGAAACTCTATCGTTCCGGAAAGACCATTGTCACCCAAAAGTTCTGCCGGCTGATAACCTCTTACGGAAAAAGGTCCGCCGATTTGCATTTGTTCCACGGGATAAAGTTTATTCGGCGTGTACTGACCCGCTAAACGAAAAATCCCTATCGTATCCAATACGGGAAATCTCTGGACTCTGGCGGCCATCGCATTAAGCTTCACAAATTCTTTTTCATAAGTACCGCTGATCCCTTTAGCGCCTAACCCGTCTATCCCTATTCCGAGTCCGCCGTTCATAATCCATCTTCCCTTATCATCATCGTTAAGAAAAGAAAGGTTAGCGCGAAAAACTCTAAGATTGTACTCTGATAACGTCATATTAAAAAGCGGAATTTCAGAATTAGTATTTATAAAATCCATACCGGCTCTGGCTATCAAATCGGTATTAGCGTCTCTTATAATAGGCTGGGAAACATTTATTGAATGAATCGTCGAACGTCCTTCTATTTGCAAAAGATTGTCTGAAGCGGCTATATCAGAACTGTTATACGCGAAATCATAATTCAAACGCGTGCCATAAGCGCTGGCAGGAACGCTGTAACCTGCCACCAGTCCGTAAGAATATGTAGACAAGATTCCTCCCGCATAAATCCTGTCGCCGAAACCGGTTAAATTTTGAGAGCCTAAAATAGCGGTTAACTGCTCTCTTCCGGAATTATCGCGCCCGTAATTATCAACATTTAGGTTAAGCTTTACCGGGAATCTGTCAAAAATATCGACTGTCAAAGAAGTAGAATCGTCATCCTCTCTTCTAAGCCTGACCTGCGCTTTCAGATAATCGTAATCATTATTGATTTCTTTTAATACCGACTGCAACGGTCTGGCGTTAAAAACGTCTCCAGGACGCAAGCCTTTGCGGTTAAAAAGAATATTTTCAAGATACCATGGTCTGACCCATTTCCCGCCTTCAAACGACAAATTTTTTATAGGACTTTCGTGAATGTAAACCGTGACTATACCTTTATTTATCAGCTGCATAGGCAGAGACGCATAAGAAGTTAAATAACCTTCCTGCTGGAAAAAACGGCTTACATTTATTACAAAAATTTTTATATCGGATATATTAACTTCCGTACCTTCAATATATGAAGAGAGCTTTTGAAGCATACTTTCAGACATTACAGAATTGCCTTTAAAATTTATTTTAGTGACTATGAAAGTCGGTTCTTCCGTTTTAATTTCAGCTGCTTCCGGCGTTTTGGTAAACTCTATTTCAAAAGCTTCTTCTCTGTCCGCGGTAGATCTCACGGGTTCTATAAATCTTTCTTCAAACTGTCTTTCTCTCAACTGATCGCGGGAAATACCTCCCTGAGCGCCGGGATCACCCATTAAGGCCTGGGCATTCGCAAACTCTGAAAAATTAACTAACGTAAAAACACAAACAAGCGCTGCCGCAACAATTTTCTTTTTCATATCCCCTCTTCTATTGTAAACAAGAAGAAACGTCCTGATTTCGCGCTGCATTTAAGCAAGCTTTAACCAAAATCAGGACGCTCTTTTTAAATTTTAGTTCGCTTTAAAAGCATCAAAAATATACAAAGCCCTGTCGTTCGGCAAAGAATCTGAGGAAGACACTTCCGCTCCTTCCGCCAAAGCTCTTATTAAATAATCACCTTTCACATCCGCGGATTTTTCCAAAAGATTAAATGTCACTTCCTGTTTAATCTGGGGCTTGTGATCTATAAATTCATCCTCTTCTTCTTTATTCCATTTCTCGCTCCCTACATTAAAGATAGTATCTCTTGCAGGATAGAAACGTTCCGGCAAACTGTTTTCATAAGGAAGAAAATCCTGCTTATATACAAACAAATCGCCGTTGACATTATCTAAAGTTAATATTTTTAAAGCATTGATAAAATCTATCTTGTCAGCAATTACATTATAGAGATGATTATCATCAAAAGCAATTAAAGCAATATACTGGGCGGTTATTTCGTCTAAAATAATTCCGGTATAATTTTCATAATAATCCGTATTAGAACGCGCTATGATATTTTCAACAGCCGTTACGTTTACGGCATTCAAATCATTTGCAACAAATTCTATATTCTGTGCAGAAATATTCTCTGCTGTCATTAAGTCTGAAACAAATTGTAATTCCTGCTCAGCTGACACGGTGTCCGCGTTAAGAGACTGCGAAGCGATTGCCGTAATATTTAACGCCGCAGTTTCAAGCATTTCTATAATAGCCGCTGCAAAATTTAGATCTCCCAGAGCGTTTAGAGCCGATGAGGTTATTTGATTTCCGGCTGTTGCCCGAATATTTTCCGCTAAAACATTTAGTATTTCAATATTATTTACGGCTGCAAGCAACGCGCTGCCTGCAAACATTCCGCCGTCTATATAGATATTTCCGGCATCAGCGCTAATATTCATAAAAGAATTGCCTTGCACATAAATATCGGCATCTGAAACAAATGATACCGTATCATAAACATTGTTTTCGCCTAAAAGATTAATATCTCCTCTTGCGGTAAAATCTGAGTTACTGACATTATTTTTTTTACCTTTTACCAAAATTTCTCCCGCAGCTTTTATCGAGGAATCTTTAATAGTATTGCGTTTCCCTAAAATTTTGACATCGCCGTCAAATGATTCAAGAGCCGAATTTTTGATTTTATTATTACTCTTAACGATAATATTTCCGCCTGTATTGATTTGAGAATTTTTGACAATAGCGTCATGCAATACGAACGTATCTGCGTTAATCACGGAATTATCGGAATAAAGCCTTTTGTAAATAATTTTAGAATAATCAAATTCAGAATCTATCAATGCTATATTGTCAACTTTTAATAAAGAATTACTGACAGTTGAATTATTGAAAAGAGCGGCTTTTGCTAAAACAAATGAATCATCAATTATTGACCTGTCAAAACCGGCATATTTTGCAATAATTTTTGAATCATTTATTTTTGCGTTATCAAACGATGCTT
>WRFE01000027.1 GCA_009778965.1 Candidatus Endomicrobium labiotermitis | reverse complement strand
TAAGAAATCCAATAATTTTGAAAGCCTGGTCATAGCCTCTGTTTCTTCAAAACTAACATTCTCTTTTATATTTGTCTCATCTTTTTCATCAGCCTCATAGTAATATGTATCCTCTTTATCGGTAACAAGTCTTAACGCAACGCCTTTTGGCAGATTAATGCCTTCTTTTGTAAGTGTTTCTAAAAAAGAATCTATTTTTTCTTTAGAAAAAAATATTATCTCACTTAGTTTACCGGAACCATGTTCAGAAAAATGATAATTACCGTTATACAAAGTATAAATAACGGAGCCGTTATTATAATTATAGGCTTCATGAGTACGTTGGGCGTTTACATCTCCTGAAAAACCAAAAACAGCGCCGTCTAACCGCGAATATCGTTTAGCTAAATTTACATTATTGGCAAAAGAAACGCCGAGATGACTCTGCGCGTGCATGACACTCATTTCTTTACTTTTGAATAGCACGCGTGATTTGATAATTCCTGCTACTTTTTGTTCTGCAGTCTTTTCCTTTTCTTTCCCGGTACCGTGAAAATAATCTGCTTTTGGAATTTCCGCAGGTCTGTTAAACACAACAAAATTATTTTTACTTATTTTAATACCTGACAAGTTGTCCTCGTCAGACATATTTATATGTAAAGACATAGCCTCTTCAAATTCAAAAACCTGCGTTTCAAACCCGAACAAAGTCGTAAATATGTTATCCAGCAAATTATTTGCCGAATCGTGTCTATACGATT
Organism: Candidatus Endomicrobium labiotermitis; assembly: GCA_009778965.1. Classification (GTDB taxonomy): domain Bacteria; phylum Elusimicrobiota; class Endomicrobiia; order Endomicrobiales; family Endomicrobiaceae; genus Endomicrobium; species Endomicrobium labiotermitis. The sequence continues at coordinate 22,551 of WRFE01000027.1, read as the reverse complement.
TAAAATTATCTGCCAATAGCTTATCGACATCAATAATTCCATCGCGCGTATTATCATATATTTCTTGTAAAATCCTTTCTACGCGGACAAGATTATCATACATTGTATGAACCGGCGGATCGGTATCCCAATACCAATTATCATTCCTGAACGAATTCAAAACAGCCCCTGCAATACCGGTTATCTTCTCCTTTCCAAGTAAATTGACAATATCGTTAAAACGGCTATTTACATATATTTCTTCCGATATAAAAGATATGTCTTCTGCGGAAACGGTACTCGCAGAATTAAATGCCGCATGTTTTTTATATTGAATTTTTATAACATTAAGATTTAAAAGTTTACTAATTCTTTTCACAAAAGATACATTCAAAAATTCTTCTTCCGTCATATTAATAGTATCTAACAAAGATTTTTTTATCCTGTTAAATATTTCCGCTCTTTTTTCACTGTCGCCGTTATATCTTTTTGCAAACGAAGGAGAGGCAAAAGACAACAGCATCAGCGGAGTTTTAATAACCGATACAATTTTTTGAGTTCTTTTAGAATTCTTGTCTATAAGCTCCCAATTGTCCAATAAATCCAATATGCTGTTAAGTGATTTTATAGTAATAAAATACGATACCGCAACCGCAGCAAAGACTCCCAAAGTTATTAAAAATAACGGATTTGATATTAATGCGGAAAAAGATGTCAGTACTACAGGAATACCACCTCTCATTTTTAAAATAACTCCGCTATCTCCATCTTGATTAATTGTAGACTGAGCGGCAGACCGGCTTATAATTCTCATTTCTTTTGTTTGATAGTTTACGGCACAATAAATTGTTTTAGTATTGTCACCTTTAGTATCATAAAGCGTAATCCCTAATTCGTTTTCTTCTAAACTAAGATTAAACTGTTTTTTTTCTTTTAGCGGTAATTTGTCATATTCTTCTTGTGATATGGCTCTATGAATTTCCCCTGTATAGTAAATATTGTTAAAATCAGCATCCGGAAAATAATTCTTTATTTGTTTTTTGTTATCATTATCATGCAAAATTTTGAAAGATTCAGCTTTTTGCCCTTCGTGAGCATCTATTTTTTGCCCGTCAATTATTATAAAATCGCCTGCCATGGGTATCACTAACGCGCCGGCAAGCATAGCTCGCGCTTCGCTTTCAATCATTGACATTTTTCCGCTTTCGACTTTAGCGGCATCTATTTTATGCTGGTATTCATGAGCGATTAAAGTTTCAAGGCTAATCCTTAAAGTTTCATAAGAAAGATGTTCAGCAGGAATTACAATAAGATTTTCCTCATACAGAATTGTTGCGGGATATACATTTGCAGCAGCGCTGTTACGAGGAAAAAAAACTTCAGGTATTTTGTCAAAAACAAAGCCAGTTGCTTTAAGGCTTTCCGAGTTTATTATGTTTCTTATTGCGGTATTAACCCTAGCTTGAGTTTCTGGAGTGTTTGAAAAATCAATTGACTGTTGAATTGCATCAAAAGACGTATTTCCTGAGTTATCCAACGGCGCGAAAGGATTTTCCGGATTGCTGAAAATTTCAACCAATTTTGTGTTGTCTTTGTATAAAACAGAATCTGATTTTATATTTTGTTCTTGACTAACTGTTATTTGGCTTTCAACCTGATTATTTTGTTTACCGGAAAAACCCGGTAAAAAACTGCTCGCCGTCATGGCAAGAGTAAGCATTAATGTCATCGCCAACATTGATATCGAACGAATTGCGTTTTTAACAAACCCTGTTTTCAATTTGCTTGTAGTTTTCTGAAGATCAAGAGCGGGCACGATACCGTCTGTTTCCTGAATTAAAAGACCGTCAAATTTATATTTCGCTTCTCCGGGACTTTGTATAAACTCTAAAAATTTTAAGATATCTAAATTGGGATTATTCTGTTGATCTATTTTTGTTTTTTTATAAAAAACTTTTTTCTTTTCCAGTTTACCCTGTTCATTCCTTAAATCCTCTGATAACGCGGACATTTGCGACAAATGAATCTCATTAATTTTTACGCCTATTTCCTGTCCTCGGTCAATAACATATTTATAGTACTCTTTCAGATTATCAAGATTTAATTTTGCCGCCTCTTCTTCAAATACTTCTTGAGATATTTCTCCGTTTTCATCAACAGAAATACTTTTTGTAAACGATTGCAAAGCTTTTCCCATATCAAGAAGCAATCCAAAATGAGCCTTGCCGTTATCTGACAATTTAGCATGAATCCGTTCAATACTATCCATAAAATCTTTATGATTCGCAAAACCTCTATCAGCAAGGACCTGATTATAATCATAACCGGATTCGGCATCGTACAAAATTTCATTTTCAAAATTAACAGTAATCCCGAGACCGGCGGCATGCTCTACAAAAGCAGCGTAACCTTCAACATCCATGGAATTCAAATGAGATACGACTCTTTTTATTCCAAGCGATGCCGCTATTTCAAGCTGAATTAGAAACATTTTAGTTATAGCATCATTTTCATCCAGCTTTCCTTCCTGATTAACCTTTGGCCATTTTTCATTACCGAAGGGAGAATACGTCCATAAATGTCCGGACATATATTCTACTTTGCTGTTTTTCATTTTTTCGATTATCTCTGTTTTTCGCATTTCAATTTCTATTTTTGTTTTTTCAACAAGCCCGAGAATTTCTCTTTCTATGTCTTTTTCCGATTTTCCGTCAGCTCTTAATTTATTAACAATCGCTCCTAGCCAAAAAGCATTTAAAGGACCTTTCGAATACTGCTTAAGATATGATATATCTTCGTATCCCGCAGGACGAATAGCTTGAACAACAAACTCGTTACTGTTAAAGTTATTCTGTACGGCAAAATCTAAACCCCACAATATATCAGAAATTGAAGCAGGATCATCAAGATCTCCGTTAATATCCGGAATGACATTGGTACCGTTATTAAAACCGGCTAAAGCTTTCTGATAATCATAATCAGAAGCCATTGAACGCACTCCTAAAAATTTGTTTTTGTATTTATTCAGCGTTTCTTTTAGAATCGTTATCGGGTTTGAAGAAGTCTGATGAATTTCGTTAGTTTTCAAAATATTGTCAAGTCTGTTTATGTTTCTTATGTTATTGCTATCAATGTCTGATTCTGAATCAAATTTATATATTTCAAATAAATCGTCAAGTTTAACATCTTTTTTTGTTTTTTCAAGGGTTTCAATGTATTTTATTATTGAGGTTTGAAGTAAGTTCCAATCTATCGGAGTATTTAGAGATTTGTGAAAATCGTTTATCCTGTTTAAAAATACTTTTGCGTCAAGATGCTCTTCTTCATATATGCCGGCTTTATTTATTTTCTTTCCGGCTTTATCGGCTTTTTCCTTATAATCTCCGTATTTGCTTTCAAAATTTTTTGAATTTTCATCTTTATCATGCACTTCTGCTGATGAATATGCAAATATTTCATGCAAAGTTGCAATACTTACATCATTTACATTAAGATTCGGAAAAAGGACCATTAAAACATTATGCCCCATTTCGTGAAGTAAAGCAGAAAAATCAACAATATCAAACATCAGATCGCTTCTTGCATTCATGTGTTCCGATTTATTCGTAAGTCTTGCGGCTTCCGATATATTTTCATACATATTCTTATAAGATTCTTTCGGAAGGTATTGAGCTTTGTTTATATTCGGGTTTGACATAAACAATTCCCAAATAGCCGTAAGAGCAATTCTTAAATCAAAATCGGTTTTTATATTATTTGCAAGAGTTCCGATATTTTTTACGGCATCCGAACTAAATGCGTCATAATCGCTGCCGCCAATACCGTTAAGTTTCAGATACATTAATGCAAAAGTTCTATTTTTTAAAGACATTTTCTTATTAGATATTGTGGAATGAAGGTTTTTTTGCGAATTTCGATTTTGTATTATTTTTAAATACTCTATGCCGTCTTTACCAAACAAAGGAATCAATTTGCCTTGGGGGATAATATGTAAATTATCGGCAATTATTTTTTCAGTTAATGACAATCTTTTTTTATAATCAATTTTTTCTTTAAAGAATCCGGATAAAAACAGCGCGCCGTCTTTTTCAGATAACAGATTAGAGTAGATTTCAAGAATTGTTTCAATCAATTGTCCACTTGCTAGCTCTGTAAAAATCTCAGTACGGGAAGCAATATTTTGAAAATTTTCAAAAACATCGCCAATAAATTGCCTTTTTTGAGAATTATTAAGCTTTGAGAAATATTTTTTTGATGCAAAGATATACTTTTTGCCTTTATATAAAAATACGCTTCCGTTTATAAGAGAATCAGTGGTAGAATAGTCTGTTTTTTTATAGTCACTTTTTGAAATAAAAATTGTACTTTCTGATAAATCATCCAATAAAACAAAAGTTATTTCCTCTTCATAATATTGTCGTAAGTTAGAGAAACCTTCTTTGCCTGCTGTATTTTTTTGTATATTTGTAAACATCTCTTGCAATTTACTGTCATTCGCCGATTCCTCAATCGACTTATCCAAAAACGGCATATCAGTCAATATACCGTCCAGCATATTAAAAACATTAGAATCCGAAAGGATTTCATTAGGAAATAAACTTTTTGAATGTTTATAAATATCAGAGGAAAATTCCTTCAATAGCTCAACAGTTTTTTTCAGCTGCGCTTCAAGCTCGGAATTTGAATTTTGGCGTATTTCGGCTATTTTCAAAATACTCTCAAGTCTGCTTATGTTTCCGTCAAGCCCTTCTTTTACTTTTTTCAAATCCAAGTTTTCGATTAATTCTTGCGTTATTTTGCCTTTATACAAACTATTTTCGGATAAACTTTCTTCTATTATTTCTTTTATCCTTCCGATTATCTCTTCATTATCGTCCGATTCAAGAAGTTTTGCACCCTGAACAACTTTTATTATTTCTTGAATTTTTTTTGCCTGCGGAGTTTCAACATCTATTTTCGTTAAATCCCCGCCTGTCTGTAATGCGTTTATAAATGCCGTACGGCTAGGCGCATCTAGGCTCAGTATCATATTTGCCAATGCCGATGAAGAAAATGATGTTTGAGATTCCCGACTACTGCTTTCGGGAATTACCTGTATAGATTGCTTTGTTAATTGTAAGTTGTTATTTGTTAATTGCTTTGACTGCAGCTTTGCTATTTTGTAATAGACTTCTTCTGCTTCTTTTACGCCGTCCGAAACATTAGGCGTAATTACGATATATGAAATATTGTTGTTTCTTAATATCTCCGAAACGCCTTCGGTATGAAATCCGCCGGTTATTGCTATATCGACTTGTTTATTATCAAGGTTATTAATTAACTCGTTTAAAGAAAATGGACTAACATCAGACCTGTTTGCTTCGCTCGATGTTACGGATGTTTTACCTTTAACTCCTAACTCTCTTGCAAAGTATTCATTTCTGTATACGTTTATATCGTAAAATATATCTGACTCTTTTATATGCTCATCAAGCAGGCTTAATACACGATTATCTACATACTTTACCCACAATTTTCTGTATGTTTCTATGTTTTCTTTATAGTAGTCGTAGTCCCTTGACGTAATCTTTGACATCAGATAATCTTTTATATATTTATCAAAGTTTGTTAAAAATACCACTTCTCTCTGGGCTTTCGTGTCTGAAAACCTTGAGTTTATATCACTTCTTAATCTTTGTTCTTCATTAACCAATTCTAAGGGATTTATCTTTTGGCTGGTTTCTACATAAGCAAAAAATTTGTTGAGTTCCGGAAAGTTTATTGTCAAATCTATATTGAATTCTCTTGAAAGACTTATTAAGTAGCCATATAATTTATCCGTTTGGGTAAAATTATTTGTTGATTCCAATATCATCTTATAAGCGGCATAAGGCAGCTTTTCTTTAAGTATAAATACAAATCTCTGCAGATCTTTGCTTATCTCATCGTACTTCAGCTCTTTTTCTTTTTTCATCAAGCCCATATACAGGCTTGTATTTTCATATTTATTTATATCTAGCCCTAGCCCGTCCATATGCTTGGATAATAAGGCATAATATTTTCTTGAGCTTATTTCCTGTTTAGCATATGACTCAAAAAGGTTTTCTACTTTAATTTGCTTTCTGTTGTAGTATCTTTTCTTTAATTCTTTAGCGGAGTCTTCAATTCCTTTAATTATCAACAGAATTTCATCCTGATTTTCAAGAATACCACCGAAACGTTTTAAATTATCTATATACTCTTCTTTACTTTCTAGTCCTTTGATTATGTCGTATTTTCCTGTTAACGCCGAATAATATTCCGCACCTGTCAGACGTCCTGTTTGTATAATTTTATCTAAGAATTCTTGACTAACGGCACCGGATTGCCGCACTTCCTTATTGTTAATTCGTAATTCGTCATTCGTATTTTGTAATTGCTTTAACCAGCTAGTATCCACATCACCATACGCACCTTCCAAATAAACTGCGTTTATTCCGCCGTTGAGTTTATTATCTACCAATTCTATTATGTTTGATATATTCTTTTGTACCTGAGGATGGCAATGTAAATCTTGGATTTGTATGACTACTCTCGAAGAGTCTGTTATATGCGTTTCGGTTATTTTACCGTAGGAATACGGAAGTATAAAATTATTAAATATTTGGGCATATTGTTTGCCGGCTTGAATGTTTGCGGAAACTTCGGCTATTACGTTTCCATATACAAAAGAAAACAAAAAGCAATTAATTACAAAAATTGCCGTCGATTTTTTACGGTTAATTTTGCTTAAAAATCCAATCATAGTATTCCCTGTTTTAATCGGTATAATAAATATAGCGAAAATACTATGAAAAATCAATAGAAAGTTGTGAATTTTTTGAAAATTAAATTTTGGGCTAAAAAGAGGGTGAAAAACTATTTTCTTTTAAAGAATTTTTCTAATTCGTCTTTTGATATTTTATATGCGGTTGGACGCCCGTGCGGACATGTAAAAGGATGCTGGCATTTAAATAAATCATTGATAAGTTTTTTGGCTTCAAGGGAAGCAACGCTGTCTCCCGCCTTTATGCTTGCGCGGCAGGCAAAACGTATAATTTTCTCTCTTTTTTGTTCAATTTCTGCGCTTTTTTCGGCATCGATATCCCCTAAAACCGCTTTTACGATATGTTCTATCGATATATTTCCAAGCAGCGCGGGATAGGCTGTTATTCTAAATGAATTTTTGCCGAACTCTTCTATGCTTATTCCAAGCTCATTAAATAAATTTAGATTTGATTTCAGAAGATCCGAAAGGCTTGGCGAAATCTCAAAATTCTCCGGAATTAATATCTGCTGAATTTTTAAGTTTTGTTTTTCAAGCTGAGCCATATAAAACTCATATCTAACGCGTTCCGCCGCGGCATGCTGGTCAAAAATATAAAGCTGACCGTCATTTTCCGCTATCACATAAGTATCAAATACCTGCCCTAAAACTTTTATATTGCCGTCAAAACTGCCGGTTTTAAATTCTTCCTGTTTTGCAAAAACAGACGCATATTGATTTATATTGTAATTTTTAGGAGTATAGTGCGGTTTTGGCTCTTTTAAGTATATTGGCGTTGACTGACGGCTGGAAGATGAGGAAACGGCCGGATTCTTCGCTTCGCTCAGAATGACAGGGGCTGCTTCGTCAATGTAGCTGCTAGCAGTATCTTTACTTTGTTTTATCAGCGAAGAATAAGAATGTGACGTTAAAGCGCTTTTTATGGATTTATATAAAATATCGTAAACAGCGGTTTCATCGGAAAATTTTACTTCTCTTTTCGTAGGATGAATATTAACATCTATTTCCGAAGGATCTATCGTTATATAAATTAAAATTCCCGGGTATTTATCAACCGGTATAGATTCTTTATAAGCCAGATAAACGCAATGACTTAACCATTTCGGAAAATTGACGGGTCTTGAGTTAACAAAAAAGTATTGGTATTTGCGGTTGGACAAAGAATCGTCTCTTCCTGTAAAATAAACGTCAAATAAAATTTTAGAATGTTCACCGTTTATATTTTTAAGCGTAGAAGCAAACTGTATGCCTAAAATATCGGAAATTCTTTCTATTTTGGCATTTGCTTTCGCTGCTGAAAAAACTATTTTTTTCTCGGAAATAAGTTTAAAAGCAATATCATAATTTGCCAACGCTGTTTCTTCAAGAGAATCTATTATTTTAGAACGCTCAGTAGCGTCGCTTTTTAAAAATTTTTTACGCGCCGGAGTATTAAAAAACAAATCCTTAACTTCGGTAACAGTGCCTTCAGAACCAGCCCACGGCGAAACCTCAGGTTTTATGCCGCCTTTTGCAGATAACTGCCAGCCGGAGCTTTCGCCTTTTTTTCTGGTTTTAATCTCAAAATCTGAAACAGCGGCTATTGATGAAAGCGCCTCACCCCTGAATCCTAAAGACTGTATGTGGTATAAATCGTTAAAATCTGAAATTTTGCTTGTGGCATGTCTTAAAACAGAAAGCTCTAAATCCTTTTTATCCATGCCATAGCCGTTATCGGAAACACGGATAAGTTTTTTACCGGCTTCAAGTATCTCTACTGTAATTGAAGAAGCGCAGGCGTCCAAAGAATTTTCAACAATCTCTTTGACGGCGTTTAACGGGCGTTCAACAACTTCGCCCGCGGCTATTTTATTGACGGTTTGCTGGGATAGTATGTTTATCATAGATTCAATTAATAATTAATAGAGAATAGTTAATAATTTTGGAGTGCCTTTGGCACAATATATTAGCACAACAACTTTCCATTATTCATTATTATTTATTCTTTATTTTCTGGGGTTTTTCGCAAAGATTGAAATAAGAACACTTTTCATAACAGACGTCGGGAACGCCGAGTATTATTTTATTTTCGCAGTCATTATAATCTATTGCCATTCTGTTTATGTGTTTGGCATCTAAAGTATTCATATCGGTTATATGCATTCCATGAAGAAACATATTATCTTTTACTCTTTGCCACACCACTTTACCGCGCATTGTATCGGTTTTCAAATTCGGCAGATTAAGACTTAAAAAAAGTTCGGTATTTAACGGAATGTTGGCATAAGTAAGAAGCTGCATACCGTCAGCAGACAGATCGAGTATAACTCCGGGGACTTGTTTTCCGCCGATATCTATAATTATCGGTTCATCAAATTTCTTGATTACAGGCATTCTTTGGTGTTTTCTTTTTTCTGAAACCATTTGTTTATCCCCCGCTGTTTGAAATTATTTGGTTAAGTTAGACTTTAGTTTTTAAGATTCTCGGCAAATTCGCATAATCGTTGATTATTTCTATATCTTTGAAATCCGCTTCTTGAAAAATTATTTTTATTTCTTCGGCTTTATTCGCGTTTAATTCCAGAAGAACAAATCCGCCGTCATTTAAATATCTTTTTGCCTGCAAAGCTATCTTCTTGTAAAAAAACATTCCGTCATCTTCGGTTACAAGAGCAATTTCCGGTTCAAAAGACAATTCCGGTTCAAGATTAACAAACTCCTCTGCTGAAATATAAGGAGGATTTGAAATGATTATATCAAATTTTTTTCCGTTAAGGTTTTCAAAAACATCGCTTTTCACAAATTCTATATTTTCAGTTCCGTTTAAATCCGCGTTTTTTGCAGCTGTTTTTAAAGCAGCATCACTAATATCCGACGCTGTAATTTTTTTAAATAATTTTGTTTTCGCAAGACTTACGGCTATACAGCCTGAACCCGTACATAAATCCAGTACGCTTTTGCCGCCATGGCTGCAAGCGGTTTTTATAGCTTCCTCAACCAAAAGTTCAGTTTCGGACCGCGGGATTAAAACGTTTCTATCTACAAAAAATTCGCAATCCATAAAACCGCAAGAACCGGTTATATATGCCGTTGGTTCGCGTTTTGAACGTCTTAAAATATATTCGTTAAAAAGGATAAATTCCTGTTCTAAAAGTTTGCGGGTTCTTGATAAAGGAAGTTTGGAGCGCGGAATTTTTAAAACATGGCTTAAAAGAACTTCCGCGGAAGATTTTGCATCGATTAATCCGGCATTCGACAAAATTTGTTCGGCATTTTTTAGCGAAGAATAGACATCCATGAACTGCTTCTCCCGATTAAGATATTCAATACTATACTTTCGGCAGTTTTGTCGTCAATTATTCATTATTCTCTATTAATTGTTACTTGTCGTTTTAAGTTTTTCTTCGGTATCTGCTTCAATCAATTTAGTAACAAGCTCGGACAAATCTCCATCCATAACTTCGTTTATATTATAAACGCTGTAGCCTATTCTGTGATCAGTTATTCTGTTTTGCGGAAAATTGTAAGTTCTTATTTTTTCAGACCTGTCACCCGAACCTACCTGCTGTTTTCTTTCACCTGCCAATTGTTTTTCCTGCGCCATTAACTTCTGTTCGTAAAGTTTGGCTCTTAAAACTTTGAACGCTTTCGCCCTGTTTTTTATCTGGCTTCGTTCGTCTTGGCACGCAACGACAAGCCCCGTAGGAATATGCGTGATTCTTATTGCAGAATCGGTTTTGTTTACATGCTGCCCGCCCGCTCCGCTTGCTCTGTATGTGTCAATTCGTAAATCGTCCATTTTAATTTCCACGTCAACTTCTTCCGCTGTGGGCAAAACCGCGACAGTTACCGCCGAAGTATGCACTCTGCCTGACGCTTCTGTTTCAGGCACGCGCTGAACTCTGTGCGCGCCGCGTTCAAATTTAAAATAACGCCAAACCCTGTCCCCGCTGACTTCAAAAATAACTTCTTTATAACCGCCTAGTCCGGTAGGATTGGAATCCATAATCTCATATTTCCAGCCGTGTCTTTCGGCAAATCTTGTATACATTCTGAATAAATCCCCGACAAACAAAGCAGCCTCATCCCCGCCTGTCCCCGCGCGGATTTCAACTATAATATCTTTGCTTTCATTAGGATCCGGAGGAATAAGCAAAACTTTTATTTCACCTTCGGCTCTGTCTTTACGTTCTTCCAAATCGGAATATTCCGCCATAGCCATAGCTCTTATCTCATCGTCATCGGAATTTTTAAGTTCTTCGGCGCCTTTTAAATCGGACAACAGCTTAGAGTATTCTTTGTATTTTTCGGAAAGCGGCAAAAGATAAGAATGCAATTTTGTAAGCTCGCGGTATTCTTCCTGATTTGCGACAACGGAAGCATCCCCTAGTTTTTTTTCGACTTCTTTAAACTGATTATCTAATGATTTAAGCTTTTCCAAAAACATATTTTTCCTTTTTAACTATAGGGTACAAAAAAAATATGACAGAGGCGTTTTAAAGCTCCTCTGTCATATTTTTTATATTAAACTATTTCTTTTCTTTTGTTTCTTTGTCTTTCTTTACCGCTGTTTTTGCTTTTTTGGGCGAAGTGGTAAGAACTGTCCCTGAAGTTTTTCTCGGAGCCGGAACTTTCTTTTCGGCTTTCTTTTTTACTACAGTCTTTCCTTCGGTTTTAGCAAAACGTTTCTGGAACTTTTCAACTCTTCCGGCAGTATCTATAAGCTTCTGCTTACCTGTAAAAAACGGGTGGCAGTTTGAACATATTTCAAGCTTAATAGAAGGCTTTGTCGAACGGGTTTTAAAAGTATAACCGCATGCGCACGCTACCGTGCAATCTTCATATTTCGGATGTATTGCGTCTTTCATTTCTAAACTTCTCCTTTTTTCAAAAATTGAACTTAATTATGCAATAATTTTATATTTTTGTCAATAAATCTGCCGTATTGAAATTTCGGAACCGGTTATTTCTATTATTTTTGAAGGGACCACGTTTACAACAAGCGTGCCGTCAACCATAGTCTCTTCTGTTTTTTTACTGTTTTCATCGTGAACATGACCGTGAAGCCAAAGCAAAGGCTTTGTTTCCGATATAAAATTTCTGAAAGCCTTAAAACCGCTGTGGCATACATCCTGCCGGTCATGAATACCTGCTATAGGAGCATGGGAAATAACAATCATTTCCTTTTTTTTGCGAAAAGCCAGTGAATCAAAAAAACGCCGTATTTTTATGGAAGCCGTTGTTTTTTTCACTATTTTCGCCATTTCGTTTTCTTCAAACTGAAATTTACCGGGATTATATCTCATAGAACCGCCAAAACCTGTAAGAATATAATCTCCTACTGTTTCAGGTTTAGCGTGAACATCTATCCCGCCAAGGGCAAAGTCCGAATCATGCGAAGATCCGTAAAACTGTGAAACAAAGTGATTGCCTACAATATAATAAAGGCTTTTATTCAAACTGTCAGTTATGTATTCTAGATAGTCACGGGATAAATCGCCGCATGAAAAAATATAATCTATTTTCCCGAGTTTCTCAGGGTTTATTTCAATAAGATTTTGAAGACGAATGTCTTCCGCATCCGAAACGGCAAGAATTCTCATACCATTATTCCCTAAAATCTTTTATCCGTTCTCTGATATCGCTTAAAATTTCCTTTATTTTTGACGGTATCAGATCCGATGGTTTAAACTTTTTATATTTTTTGAAGAAATCATGCGCGGTAAAATCAAACCCTACATCGTAGCCTACTTTTTGGCTTAGATAATATTTATGCTGCTGTATCCAAATATAAAGATCCGCGTAAGTTCTTTTCGGAAATCCGCTTAATATATTATCTTCTTCCATAATAGAAATCGACGGAAGAAAACGGTGTTCATACCAATGATACGAAGCAAAAACTATATGTTTTTTGCTGAATTCACCCTTATTATAGTTGGCTTTATAATTTTCTATTTCATCAAGCAGCTTTACATAAGTTTTTAACTCCGTAAGTTTCAAAGGATATTTCAAAACAGCGTTTGAAAGATGGGTTTTCTTTAAGAAAGAATCTTCTTCAAGCCTGATTAAAAAATTTTTCGCGCTGTCGTTGCAGTATGAATAATTTTTAGCGGCATGAATGTCAAACTCAAATTGAACCTCAAAAACTTCCGCGTCTATATATTCCGCGTTAAAAAGCTTTTTCGCGACAGCTGTCCTATGATGTCCGTCAATTATAAAATAACTATCCAGGATCTGATAAACCTGTATAGGCGGCAAATTTACGCCCGCAAGCATAGCCCTTTCAATGTTGGCATATCTTATGCTGGAGTCGCCTCTGTAAGGCAAAAGATTTTCGGAAAAGTCATTATACCTGTTAAGACTGCCTACTATTTTATCAGTCGCTATAGCCTGAATGCCTTTATCTTTTATTTTATATTTCTGCAGATTTTTTTCTATAGTGCCAAAATCTACCAGAATATCTTTTTCTTCACTCATATTTTTTCCTTTTAAAATTTAACCAAACTTTTAATCTATAAAATTTTTGCGAAATATTTTGAGTTTAGGTAAGGAAGAAACGAGGGAAGTTTGCACGCAAAAGTAAATAACCGAAGTTTCTGACGCAGAATAAACTCAAAAAATGAAACAAAAATAAAAATGGGCGGAGAGGGAATTGAACCCTCACGGCTCTTGCGAGCCTCAGGATTTTAAGTCCTGTGCGTCTGCCAGTTCCGCCATCCGCCCATCCGAACAACTATTTCAAACAATCTTAAACATCTTTGCGGATTATACTACATTTATGATTCTTATGCAAACATTTTTTTGTTTTATTTGCTTTGGTGCTGAAATGCATTTGTTCGTATTTTTGCCGCATACACGCGTTTATGAGCGAGTGTTTTACCTTGCCGTCATTCCGTTGAAAAACGGAATCCATTTTTAGTTTTTCAGTTAAACGTGGATACCGGTTTTCACCGGTATGACAAAAGAGCGGAAGTACGAATTGCTTTTGTCAATTTGACTTAATTTTCCAAAAATCCTAAAATAACAGCGTTTTATATAAAAACATAAAGGTTTTTGATTATGCCAACTATTAAAATTAACGCTGAAAAATGTAAAGGCTGTGAATTATGTATAAAAGCCTGCCCTAAACAATGTATATCTTTTTCCAGCCAGTTTAACAAAGCGGGATATCATTGGGCTGTTCTTGAAAAAGAAGAAGCATGCATAGGATGCGGTTTTTGTTATTTAGTTTGTCCGGACGTATGTATCGAAGTATATAAATGACGCCATCGGCGTCATCCCCGAGTGTTTTAATCGGGGATCCGCGTTTGTCTTTATAAAAAAATAAAAAATGGATTCTCGTTTGCATGGGAATGACAGGAAAAAGTTAATGAAAATATTAATGAAAGGCAATATTGCTTTATGCGAAGGCGCGGTAGCGGCAGGAATAGACGCCTATTTCGGTTATCCTATAACGCCGCAAAACGAAGTTCCTGCTTATTTTTCAAAAAAAATGGTGGAACTTAACAAAGTTTTTGTACAGGCTGAGTCTGAAATTGCGGCGGCAAATATGGTTTTAGGTGCCGCGGCAACAGGAAAAAGAACGATGACATCGACGTCGTCTCCGGGAATGTCTTTAAAACAGGAAGCTATTTCTTATATGGCGGCATTACAGCTTCCGGCTTTAATAGTCAATGTTCAAAGAGGCGGACCGGGACTCGGAAATATTTCCGGATCGCAGGCAGACTATTTTCAGGCGGTTAAAGGCGGCGGCCACGGAGATTACAGACTTATAGTTTTAGCTCCTAATTCCGCGCAGGAAATGTATGAGTTTGCTTACGATTCTTTTGATTTGGCGGAAAAATACAGAATACCGGTATTGATTCTTACAGACGGAATGATAGGGCAAATGATGGAACCGGTAGAACTTAACAAAACGCCCAAAAAAGATTTTATAGAAAAAGACTGGGCTTTGACGGCTTGCAAAGGAAGAGAACCCCGTTCGATTAAATCGCTTCTTATGAGAGACGGAGTATTGGAAAAACACAATATCAATTTGCAGGAAAAATATAAACTTATTTCCCAAAACGAAGTACAATACGAAACATATAATACAGACAATGCGGAAATAATAGTAATAGCCTACGGAATTTCGTCAAGAATAGCAAAATCAGCCGTAAAACTTGCAAGACAGGAAGGCATAAAAGCCGGATTGTTAAGACCAAAAACTCTTTGGCCTTTCCCCTCTGAAATTATAAAATCACTGGCAAAAGACGGAACAAAATTACTTGTAGCGGAATTAAGCCACGGACAAATGGTTGAAGATGTCCGCCTTGCCGTAAACGGAAAAGTTCCTGTTGAATTTATAGGTAAAGCGGGCGGCGGAGTTTTGTCGGAACAAGATTTACTAAATAAAATAAAAAATTTGAAATAGGAATTTTATGCAAAAAATATTATCTAAACCTGAGAGTCTTAAAGATTCAGTTATGTCATATTGCCCGGGATGCGGGCACGGAATAATACACCGCCTTGTCGCGGAATGTATAGACGAACTTAATTTAAGAGAAAAAACAATAGCGGTTGCACCTGTGGGCTGCGCGGTTTTCGCGTACGACTATTTTAATTTCGACGTAACCGAAGCTCCGCACGGAAGGCCACCGGCTGTAGCTACCGGAATAAAAAGAACAAATCCCGATAAATTTGTTTTCACTTATCAGGGAGACGGCGATATAGCGGCAATCGGTATGGCAGAAACCATACACGCGGCAAACAGAGGCGAAAATATAACAACAATATTTGTAAACAACGCCAATTACGGCATGACCGGCGGACAAATGGCGCCGACAACGCTAATCGGACAAAAAACAGAAACATCGCCTTTCGGAAGAGATCCTAAAAGAGACGGCTATCCTATACATCTTTGCGAACTTCTTTCCTCTCTTGAAGGAACAGCATATCTTGAAAGGGTATCTATATATAATCCGCAAAATATAATCAAAGCTAAAAAAGCGATAAAAAAAGCGTTTCAATGCCAGATAGACGGCAAAGGATTTTCGCTTGTTGAAATAATTTCAAACTGCCCCGTGGACTGGGGTATGACGCCGCTTGAGTCAATCAAATGGACAGAAGAAACGTTTTTAAAAGAATTTTCATTAGGTGTTATAAAGGACAAGACCAATGTATAACGAAATTATAATAGCAGGCTTTGGCGGACAAGGCGTTTTACTTGCAGGGACATTAGTAGCTCAGGCAGCGATTGAGCAAGATTTGCACACAACATGGTTTCCTTCTTACGGAGCGGAAATGCGCGGCGGAACGGCAAATTCTACAGTAGTTGTTTCTACTGATGAAATAGGCTCGCCGCTTGCTTTCAATCCTAATGCTTTAATAGCCTTAAATGAGCCGTCTCTCAATAAATTTATGCCGAGAATGACTGAAAAATCAGTAATAATCGCAAATTCTTCTATAATCGCGCAAGGTACAGAATACAAAATTAAACCTTATTTTGTTCCGGTAACAGAAATTGCGGATAAAGAAATAAAGAATGTTAAAACGGCAAATCTTGTGGCAGTAGGAGCATTGATAAAAGCGCTTGAAATTAATTGCCCTGCGGATAACAAAAGCGATATTTGCGAACTTGAAAAAAGAGTTTTAACTTTAAAAAGCGCTTTGACTGCTTGTGAAAAAGCGTTTTCTTCAAAACCAGAACTTGTTGAAATAAACAAAAAAGCAATTCAGGCAGGATACGACTACATAAAGTAAGACAATTACGAAAACAACAAGGGAATTAAATAATGAAAATAAGACCTGCAAAAGTTTCTGACGTAAAAGAAATACATAAACTTGTAGAGCATTATGCTAACAACAAAGAAATGCTTCACAGGTCGCTCAATTCCATATATGAAAATATTCAGGAATATGTAGTAGTTGAAAACGAAGAAAGCGTTATTGTAGGTTGCGGCGCGCTGCATGTGTCTTGGGAAGATTTGGCGGAAGTCAAAGCTTTGGCTGTTTCCGAAAACTATAAAGGGAAAGGAATCGGCAAACAAATAGTTTTGCAGCTTCAGCAAAACGCAAAAGATTTAGGAGTACATAAGGTTTTTGCGTTGAGTTTCAAACCTGAGTTTTTTCAAAAACTCGGATATGATATTATACCTAAAGAAATGCTGCCGCATAAAATATGGAGCGAGTGCATAAATTGCTATATGTTTCCTGACTGCGGCGAAGTACCCCTTTTAATCTCGCTTGATAAATAAAATTCCTATGGATTTATCTAAAAAAGTAATTATCACCGGCTCTTCCGGGCTTATCGGAAAAGAAGCAATTGAACCGCTAAAAAACGCGGGTTTTGATATTTACGCGTTAACAATAGATAAAAACAATCCTGACCTTGGAATAAATTGGATCTCTTGCGATATATTTGATACAGCCAATTTAAAATCCATATTTGAACAAATAAAATCTTCCCATCTTTTAAATTTTGCCTGGGCAACAACCGGGGACTATCTCTCATCAAACATTAATTTTGATTTCTTAAAAGCCGGGCTGGATTTATTAAAATATTTTGCTGAAAACAGCGGTAAAAGAGCGATTTTCGCAGGAACCTGCTTTGAATATAAATTTAAAGATTCTCCTCTTAAAGAAACCGATGAAACTAACCCCCAAACAGTGTACGCTGAATGTAAAAATCATTTAAGAGCTCTTTCAGAACTATATTGCAAACAAGCCGGTGTGAGTTTTGGCTGGGGCAGAATTTTTTATGTTTACGGGCACGGCGAAAACGAAAAAAGGCTTACTGCCCACATAATAAAAAGCATAAAAGAAAACAAAGAAATTACAATAACAACCGGCAGTTTAATAAAAGACTACATATATTCCAAAGACATTGCGGGCGGATTCGTAAAATTTTTAGACAGCAATGTTGAAGGCATAGTAAATATGTGCACCGGCAAAGGAATAACCCTTACGGATTACACAATGACCATAGCAAATAAATTGGGTCGTCCTGACTTAATTAAAATTTTAAATGAACCTACAACCCAGCCGCCTATTATAATAGGTGACAATACCCGCCTTGCAAACGAAGTCGGTTATCATATACAATATTCTTTAAACCAAGCAATAGACAATATTTTGAAAGACTACACTTCTTAAACATAAAATTACCCTTAAATATTGAATATATAGCAAATATTGACAAGATAATCGTATTTTATTAGAATATCTATGCAAAATTTACTATTTCAAGGATAAAATATGGAAGATATAAAAGATTTAAACATATTGTCCGAAACTCCCGTAACATATTCTGCCATTGCTACAAATTTTAAAAAATATAAATCGGTAAAAGATAAAGTAGCTTCTTTCAGTACAAACGGAAATTTGCTTCGCATAAAAAAAGGTCTTTACATTGTTTCACCCAAAATTACAAAATCCCCGGTTTCACTTGAGTTGATAGCTAACAATTTATACGGACCGTCTTATGTGTCACTGGAAACAGCTCTTTCTTATTATTCATTAATCCCTGAAAGGACATATTCAATACGCTCTATGTCTTTAAAAAGAGCAAAAACATTTTCAACTCCGCTCGGTAATTTTGAATATGTGAAAACGCCTAAGCTTTATTTCCAAATAGGCATTAAACAAATAATTAAAAATAATATAGCCTTTTTAATAGCAACTCCGGAAAAAGCTTTATGCGATATTATTTTTTCATCAAGTATGCTGCGGCTTCAATCCGTAAAAGCCGTCCGCCAATATTTATCTGAAAATTTACGAATGGATTTATTAGATTTAAATAAGTTTGACATATCTGTAGTAAAGGAAATTTTACAAACAGGCATAAAAAAAACAGAGTTTTCAAATTTATTAAGGGCTATTGAATATGAGCGATAAAATCTTTGACCAAATGCTTTCGCGTTATGAAATAATAACTGAAAATGATTATAGAAACGCTCTGCATGAGATAATGCAGGAAATTGCTCTTGCCGGATTATATCGCGGAGGTTTTTTCGATAAAGCCGCTTTTTACGGAGGAACTGCTTTAAGAATATTTTATAAAATCGACAGATTCTCCGAAGATTTGGATTTTTCTCTTTTAAAGAGAGAGCATGGTTTTAATATAGAAAAATACTTTAAACATATTGAAAATGAATTTAATGCGTTAGGAAGAGATATTTTAATAGTAAAAAAAGAAAAAACAACAATTACAAAAATCGAATCGGCATTTTTAAAAGATAATTCTCAAATATACGATATAAAACTCGGGTTACAGCCTAATATAAAAATAAAAATCGAAGTTGATACCGATCCTCCGGGGAAATTTAATACCGAACAAAAATTCATTTTACTGCCTTTTTCTTTTATGACGCGTTGCTTTACTCTGCCCGATTTATTCGCCGGCAAAATGCATGCTTTCTTATTCAGATCATGGAAAAATAGAGTTAAAGGTCGCGACTGGTATGATTTTGAATGGTATATAAGAAACAATACAGATTTAAATTTCGAACATTTTTGCGAAAGAGCAAAACAATTTTCAAATAACCCAAGTATTCCATTAGACAAAGCATCATTTAAAAATTTACTTAAAGAAAAAATAAGAGACACTGATATAAATTTAGTTAAACAAGACCTGTTGCCGTTTATAAAAAGTCCTAAAGACTTGCAAATCTGGTCAACAGATTATTTTTTACAATTAGTTGATTTAATAAAATTTTTATAATAATTATGAACCGACAACCCAATCGTCTTACAAACGAAGTCGGTTATCATATACAATACTCTTTAGACCAAGCAATAGATAACATTCTGACATACTAATCAAAATAAATTTTGAGATAAATTCCTATTATTTAGTATAATCATACTAATTTATGACTAAATATGATTTTTGCTAAGTTTTCTTATTTAATACATGATTTTCATATAGACTAATATAAAGGAATAAAATATGTCAAATTTAGATTCAAGAATTAAAAGTTATTATGATGTATACAAAGAACATACCGGTTATGTTTCCGATAAATGGATTCATTACTTTTTTATATACGATCTTATTCTTCAAAAATTTATTTTCAACAATAAACCTGTAACCCTGCTTGAAATCGGCGTACAAAACGGCGGTTCTCTTGAAATATGGAAAAAGTATCTGCCGGACAATTCTAAAATTTACGGAATTGACATAAATAAAGACTGTTCCAAATTAAATTTTAGCAATAATATCAAATTCCATTTAGGAAACGCTTCCGACACAAAATTTATGAATGACGTTTTTAAAAATATTGAATTTGACATTATTCTGGACGACGGATCGCATATATGCAGCGATGTGATAGAAACATTCAAAAATATGTTTCCAAAAGTTAAAAACGGCGGAGTCTATGTCGTTGAAGATTTACATACAAGTTATTGGGCATATTACGGCGGAGGCTTGCTAAAGAAAAATTCGTCTATGGAATTTTTCAAAAACCTTACAGATGCGTTAAATACGGACTATCTAGGAAAAGGAAAAAGGGATATTTTAAGAAACTTGTTTTACAAAAAACATATAAATTTTTTAAAAAAATACAGCAGCTACATACAAAGCGTTCAATTTTTCGATTCCATATGCGCAATTTACAAATACGGCAAACAAAAAAATCGCCAATCTCAAACGGTTAAAACCGGAGAGACTGAAACCGTCATCGAAATGCCAATCTGTAAAAAACACGTAAAATCACAAGAAAAAGAAGTAAACGATATAAAAAAATTATTTTTATAAACTGCAATAAATATATTGCAGTTTATTCATATGAACCCATCATTGCAAACAGTATTTAAACTATTCAAAAGGTATGAAAAAGTTAAATTAACTTTACAATGCAAAAATTCAAAGACTTTTTAAAATCATTTCCTCGTCACTGGCTGGTTGCGGCTAGCGCGTGGACAAGCAAAATTATAGTTTCGCTTGTGCAAATAATAAGCATAAGAGAGCTTCTTCTTTATCTCGGAGAAGAACGGTATGCGATATATATTATCGCATATTCGCTTATAGGCTGGTTTGGACTGACTCAGTTTAATGTAGGAGCTTCTCTCCAAAATTTTATATCAGAATCTAGAGCGCGTAATGAAAATTACGACAAATATCTTCTTGCTTCTCTGCAAATAGTGTCACTTCTTTTTATTGTATTTTTAATCCTGATATTATTTATTTCTACTCCTTTGCAAAGCATAATTTTCAGAAAATTTCCGACTATTGACGCGCCAATAGTATTATTTATAGGCATTGTATCGCTTACTTCCAGTCTTACGACAATAATTTATTGTATATATTTTGCTATGCATAAAGGTTATATCCCAAATATTTTACCTGCCGTTGCGGCAATTATATCCATGATTACAATAGTCATTGTCAAACGTTACGACCATACTGCAAATATTATTACGGCATTATTAATTTTTACAGTTCCGCAATTATTGCTTACGGCAGGATTATTTTTCAAAACCTTCAAGCCTTTCTTTTCTTCGATTTTTAAAATTAATTTTGAAACGATCCGATTATTGTTTATAAGAGCTTCAAAATTCTATATTGTAGGAATTCTCACTATTATTTATATACAGACGGATTATATAGTCGCGTCACAAACATTAAACCCCGAAGAAATCATTAAATACGGAATTTTCATCAGAATATTCTTTTTTCCGATTTTCATCTACGAATCTCTTCTTGCGGCCTCTTGGCCGGTAAGAAGCGAAATGTTTGTACAACGTAATTTCAACGAACTTAAAGGAATGATTAAAAGATACTCTTATTACGGAATTACGCTTATGCTTTTATCGTCCGTTTTAATTTACATATTTTCAGATTTAATTATAAATATTTTAGCTCCGGGCACAAACATAAAGGCAGAAGCTCCTTTTATAGTTTCTTTCGCCTTATATGCCGTTATCAGAACTATCGCAAGTAATTACTCCACATTTTTAAACAGCATAAACGCTTTAAGAATATTTGCTTTTTATATGCCCATTACTATACTAATAAATGTTACCGCTCAATACTTTTTTTCAAAAATATACGGCGCACAAGGCATAGTAATCGGTTTAATATTATCTGTATTTCTTACGTCTCTATGGATTTTGCCTCTCAAAACTTATAAAGTTTTGAAATAACTTATTAGTTTTGTTATTTGATATATTTCTGAAAACGAATAAAAAAGGAATAACGATGAATAATCCCGAATTAAGCGTCATATATGTCAATTATAATACAAAAAAACTGCTTGCCGATTCTGTCAATTCGGTTTTTGAAAAAACCAAAGACATAAACTTTGAGATAATAATTGTCGATAATTCATCCACAGACGGTTCCGTGGAAGAACTCGGCAAAATCTTCGGAGATAAAATAAAAATCATATCTTCGCCGAATCTGGGTTTCGGACACGGTATGAACACAGGCATAAAATCCGCAAAAGGGAAGTATGTATTTTTGTTTAATACGGATACACTTCTGATAAATAATGCCATAAAAATCCTTTATGATTATATGGAGACAAATCCGAAATGTGCCGGAGCGGGCGCAAACAGCTATAACGAAAAGAATGTTCCGAATTGCTCAAAATGCTTTTTTTTAAAAGAAAACTCTTCATGGCTGCGTAATCTTTTTACCCATAACGTAAGAAGAAAATTCCTGTGGACATACCATGTATATTCAAACAAACCGGTCAAAGTAGAATATCCTACGTTCGCGGCTATTCTTCTCAGAAAAGACATTTTTGAAAAAACAGGCGGTTTTGACGAAGATTTTTTCATGTTTTGTGAGGATGAAGAACTGGCTTTCAGAATAACAAAAGCCG
>WRFE01000026.1 GCA_009778965.1 Candidatus Endomicrobium labiotermitis | reverse complement strand
ACTTATAGCCGGACTTTTAAAACCAATTTCCGGAAAAATAGAATATTTTGAAAACATTGAGGACATCTCTAAACACCCTATTTGTCATTGCAAACAAACCGTGCAAGCACGTCATTGCGGGCTCCGACCCGCAATCTCTGATTTACGACAAGATTGCGGCTCAGAGGCCGCAATGACGGCAAGCGACACTATTAATCAAATCCCGGACAGCCTGATACGCAAACGCGTCGCGTATTTACCTCAGGAACAAAGCTTATACGCGGATTTGTCGTGCATGGAACATTTAGAGTTTTTCTCAAACATTTACAATATGTCAAGAAAAGATTTCAAAGAAAAATCGGCAAAACTTTTGGAAATGGTCGGACTGTCAAAATTTGCGGACAGAAAAGCAGGCAATTTATCCGGCGGAATGTATAAAAAGCTGGGAGTTATATGCGTTTTGCTAAACAGCCCTGATTTGCTCTTGCTTGATGAACCAACAATAGGGGTTGATCCTTTGAGCAGACGCGATCTTTGGGAGCTCATTCACGGGATTTCAAATGAGATGACCGTTATATGCTCCACTTCCTATATGGATGAAGCCGAGAAATGCGATAAAGTCCATATTTTAAACGAAGGAAAAGTTCTGGCTTCGGATTTGCCTGATAACATAAAAAAACAGTTTAACGTCAAAAAAATAGAGGAAGTTTTCCTTTTATGACAAAAATTTTAGATATACAAAACCTTACCGTAAAATTCGGCGAATTTACAGCAGTGGACAATATAACCTTTTCCGTTGAAAAAGGCGAGATTTTCGGCTTTTTGGGAGCAAACGGAGCCGGTAAAACCACTACTATAAGGGCTTTGTGCGGTTTGGTAAATATCTCAAGCGGAAAAATGTTTATAGACGGTAAAGACGTATCAAAAAACACGAAAGAATTAAAGCCCCGCATAGGCTATATGTCGCAAAAATTTACTTTATACCAGGATTTGACGATTAAAGAAAATATGATTTTTTCCGGCGCTTTATATATGTTGAGCGAAAAAGAAAGCATTAAACGGATGAAAGAAGTATTTGAATACGTAAATTTTAAAGAAAGTCCCGATGAAATGGTAAAAAATATGTCGGGAGGCTCAAAGCAGATAGTTTCGCTGGCAGCGTCTATTTTACATAACCCTGAAATAATTTTTCTTGACGAACCTACGGCAGGTATTTCCCCCGTTTCAAGAAAGCTTTTCTGGGATTTGATTTCGAAACTGTCTTCGGACGGCAAAACTATTTTTGTTACAACTCATTATATGGATGAAGCGGAATACTGCCGCCGTATAGCGTTTATGCAAAACGGAAGAATAGTAGCTTTAGACAGCCCTGAAAATTTGAAAGCGGCAAGCAAAGCTTCAAACTTGGAAGAAGCGTTTATTAATTTTTTGGATAAGAAATGATTTAACTCTTCTCCCTAGTCAGGGAGAAGGCAGGATGAGGGTGTCGCCCTCTCCTTAATCCTCTCCCGGACGCGGGAGAGGAAAATATAGGAAAACAATGAAAGAAACATTAAAAAAAATCAAAGCGGTAGCGCTAAAAGAATACCGGCACATAATGAGAGACAAATTTACTCTCGCTATGGGTTTTGGTTTGCCTTTGCTTCTCATTATTTTTTTCGGATTTATAATAGAGTTGAATTACAATAAAATTCCTATTTTCGTTAAAGACGACAGCCGTTCGGCGCAATCTCGCGCTTTTGTCCAAAAACTTTCCGCCGGAGATTTATTTATACCTGTTTATGTTTCCGGTGATGATCCGGTAAAATATTTTGAAAGAAACGAAACAGCGGTAATTATAAATATAGACAGAGATTTCGGGAAATCCGTTTCGTACCCGGAGTACGGCAAACAAGCCCAAATACAAATAATGCTTGACGCATCCGACCCTTCTAAAGCAGGACTTGTTTTAAGTTATATTCCTTCAATAATATCCAACTCTTACCAAGCGGATCAAAAATATGAAATAAAAACCCGTTATCTATTTAACGGAGAGTTAAACAGCAAATATTTAATAATTCCGGGACTTATAGTAGTAATTATAGGACTTATTTCAATTTTGCTTTCCTCTCTTGCAATAGCCAAAGAATGGGAAAAAGGTTCTATGGAGTTGCTTCTGTCTACCGGAATAAGCCCGGCCGAAATAATCCTGGGTAAAATTTTTCCGTATATGCTCATGAGTTTAATTGGGACTGTGGTAGTTTTTGCCGCGGCAAAAATTATTTTTGCAGTACCGTTTACCGGAAGTTTTATTTTCTTTTTTATATCGTGCTGCGTGTTTATAACAGCCTCTCTGGGGCTCGGAATTTTTATTTCGGTAATAGCAAAACAGCAGCTGCTGGCTATGTTAATAGCTATGCCTGTAGGGCTTCTGCCGTCAATGCTTTTATCGGGTTTTATTTTCCCCATAGAAAATATGCCTTTGTTTTTCAGAGGACTTACCGCCATTTTACCGCAAAGATGGTTTATGGAAATATGCCGCGGAACTTTTTTAAGAAGCGCGGGATTTACGGATTTAATGATTCCGTTTTTAGCATTAAGCGCTTTTTGCGTCTTTATAATAGTTATAGCGTCTAAACAATTTAAAACGGATTTGGAACCGTAAAATGCCTTCTCCCCTTGCGGAAGAAGGACTTGCAAAGCAAGAGGATGAGGGGTTGCCGTTATTCGTACGAAGTAACAGCAAGTAAAAACAACAACGACAACCCCTCACCCTGCCCTCTCCCGCAAGGGGCGAGGGAAACGACACAAATGACACACAAAGGATCGTTATGATCAGGTTTTCAATTATTAAAGCTTTTTTTAAAAAGGAAATCGTCCAAACATTGAGAGACAAGAAAATGTTTGCGATGATTTTCGTCGCTCCTATAATTCAGATGACTCTTTTCGGTTTTGCCCTTACAAACGAGGTGAAAAACATATCAATAAGCGTCATATATTCCCCTCACGACGTTTTGGCGAGAACAATCGAAACAAGGCTTTTGGAATCAGGATGGTTTGTCCAAGGAAAAACCGGAAACGAAACAGATCATTCAAAAATTTTATCCGAAAGGAAAGCTGAAGCGGTTTTGGTGATGCCGTCACAAGGATTTCTTAAAGAAATTGAAAGAGGCGACGCAAAAATCCAGCTTTTAGTAGATGCGGTAAACCCGCAAAGAGCTGTACAGGTAGAAAATTACGTTAAGAATATAATTGCGCAAACTGTTTCACAGGAATTTAAAAATACTTCATCCGGCTTAGCGCTGCCGATAGATTTAAACGTCAGAATACTTTATAATCCGTCGCTTGAATCTTCATTTTTCATGATACCGGCTTTATTCGGGTTTATTTTATGTATTTTTACGGTAATGCTTACCGGAATATCTTTATCTAAAGAAAAAGAGAGCGGAACTTTTGAAAAGCTTATTTCTTCGCCGGTTACGGTTTGGGAAATTCTTTTAGGAAAAACTTTAACCTATTCCCTGCTTGGGTTTATAGTCGCGCTTTCAATGGTCGCCGGCGCTTATTTATTGTTTGGAATTACGATAAAAGGAGGACTTTTAAAATTTCTTTTAGTGTGTTCAATTTTTATAGTATCTTCCTGCTCGGTCGCGATTTTTATATCTACGCTTGCAAAAACGCAGCAGCAGGCTATGATGGGAAGCCTTCTTTTCCTTTTCCCCGCTCTTTTGCTTTCAGGGCTTATTTTCCCTGTGGAAAACATACCGGCATACGCGCAATGGATTGCCTATATTAACCCTCTATATTATCTGCTTGAGGCATTGAGAAACATTGTATTGAAAGGCGGAGACTGGGTCGTAATAGCGCAAAACTGTATTCCGCTGGCTTTGATAGGATTCGCTTTGCTGCTTTTCGGCGTGAAGAAGTTTAATTCTAAGCTATAACTCTCTTTTGTCTGTCATCCTGAACTTGATTCAGGATCTCGTTGTTTAGATTGCGGATCAAGCCCGCAATGACGGAACGCTTCAGGATTACCTAGCCAGTGCAACAGCGGATTTATTTTTACGTTCGCGGCATCAAGATTAGCTCGTAAATAATCATTTGTTGAAAAATTTTCGCTAGGGTCAAAACCTTTTTTCCAGCCTATCCTTAAATAATGCCTGACCGGAAAATATCGTCTTCTCTGGTCTTTCAGGTATTTATCAAGATACCAATACGTGTCAAAAAGAGCTGATTTTAGCAGCAGTTTTTCATCATGAGACAGCAAACTTTTCCTGTACACAGGTAAAAATAAAATTTGTCCCGTAAAGTTGCCTCTTCTTGATATTCTTTTTCTGTAAAACAGCCTGTTTGCTTTCTTTAAAACATATTTTATTTTCTCAAGCCCCGTACCTTTCAGTTTATAATTCTGACCTTGTATTATAGCGCCGAAAACTCTCTCATACACGTGCGCCAGCGTGCCGTCTTTTATGTTTCCGTCAGTTTTGTCAAAACAAGATATGTCTATTTTATTTTGAAGAATTTTAAAACACTCCGCTTTAGCGATAAACATTGTTCCGGCTGTAAACCTGACGTTTTTAACGTGTTTTAGATTCAGCGATAATAAAATTTCATTTATTTTATCCAAAAATCTGTCATAATAAAATTTCTCATCGGTTACGCAAAGACTGCTTCCCAGCATTCCGATACCGTCATTTTTATCTAAAATTTTTAAATTTTGCTTTATTTGACGGCTTGTGCCAAGCAAATCTCTTGTCAAAGCGCCGGAAAACTGCCTGTCGTTTAACGGATAGCCGTTTATAACGGTTTTTATTTTTGAAAATAAGTTTTTTGCATGCAGTTTTATTATATATTCATAGTCGTCAAGATTGACTTTATTTAACAAGTAAAAGAAAGGACCGACGTCATAACCGCGATTTTCGCATATATAAATTTTGGAATTTTCTTTAAATTCTTTTATTCGGTTTATAGTTACTCTGTTTTCATTAACCAGCGTGACAAATAAGTCGTAATCAAATCCGCTCAGATTTTTAAATAAATCTAAAAAATCGTTAAGCTGCTGCTCATAATATAAATGAAAAAATACGGCTATTTTTTTCTTAACTGTTTTTATGCCGCTTTTGCTTTGGCATATCTTATTAAGCGATTCGTTAAATTTAGCGCATCCCTGCTCCAAATCCTGCGGCGTAAATGTTAATCCGGTTAAAGCTGTTAATTTGCTGTTATCCAGAATAAATTGTTCGGAATCTGAGTTTACTGCGGTATCGTCAAAAATAATTTTGTCTTTTCCTGCCATATCCGCAAGAATTTCTCCGACTTTTACAGAAAACCCGGCGGAAACATTAAATATGCCGGACATTTTGTTTTCTATAAAAAATGCAAACGCCTTGTGAAGAAAATCTTTTGTTATAAAATCTTTTTGCGCATCTTTAGAATGCGTAACCTTTAATTTTCCGTTACTTGCAATGTTTTCGGTAATCCAGCCCATAAAAGTTTTATAGTTTTTACGCAGAATCGGTTCGCCCACGATGTCAGGCACTCTAAAAATACAAAGCCTTTTTCCTAAAATACATGCCAGCTCTTTTTCGGTTTTAATTTTGTTTTTGGAATAAAAATCAAAACCTTTTAAAGCATTATCTTCTTTATACGTTTTGCATTCTTGGCTTATACCGTAGACTTTGCGCGAACTTATAAATAAAAACCGGCATTTTGCGTCTTTTAGCTTTTTCGCTATTTGTATGTCGATAATTTCATCAGAGTTAATCTCCCTGATTGAAAAATCCGGTGAAATTGTAAAATTAATAACCGCGTCCGCCTTTAACAAAATCTCCAGATTTTCATCCGTATGCCAATCATTAAATGACATATAAAAAAAATCAACATTTTCGCGGTTATCGCTAAAACCGCGAAATAAATAACTGTCGTTGCCTATAATAACGCATTTGATTTTGTCCATTTAACTATGCTTATATATAATAAAATACGATAAAGTCAAGCTGATGCAATTACATTGAATATTAACCGGATAAGCCATGAAAACATACGGCATAAAAAATAAACTGCGTCTTTTCAAAACATTTTTCAGGCATAAACTTAAATTTTTTAAAGAAGATGAAAAGCTGATCGCTAAATCTGAGTATTTTAACGCATTCTGGTATCTCCGGCAAAACCCGGACGTCACAGCCGCAAAAATGAATCCCGTATATCATTATATGAATTACGGATGGCGTGAAAGCAGGGAGCCCGGTCCTAATTTTTCAACACACGATTATCTTTGTCTGGCGTTTAACTCTGCCGAAATTACCGAAAACCCTTTGCTTCATTATGAAAAATACGGCAAATATGACACAGACCTGAAAAAAAGAATGGAAGAAATGCGGAACATAAAACATTCGGCAAATGTTCAGCCGGTTTCTACGGAAAAACACCCTGAAAACGTTAAACAGCCTGCCGAGCAATGCCAAAGCCAAGAGACTATGCTCATTATCTCGCACGATGCCTGCCTTGGCGGAGCGACAATCAATATATTGCGCTTAGCGCGTTTT
This sequence comes from Candidatus Endomicrobium labiotermitis, assembly GCA_009778965.1. GTDB lineage: Bacteria > Elusimicrobiota > Endomicrobiia > Endomicrobiales > Endomicrobiaceae > Endomicrobium > Endomicrobium labiotermitis. The sequence goes on along the minus strand of WRFE01000026.1, from coordinate 16,876 downwards.
TTGCGTGAGAATTATGGTTTTTGTTTACATTTCCTTATTTATCAAGGCGGCCCGAAACTTGATGACTTCCAAGAATTGGGAACCGCTCATTTGCTTGATATCAACTATACATATAGAAACTCGCTGCCCGAGCATGTTGAACAAATCGTCGCGGATTTGGCGCAAAGCGGCGTACGGCGGGTAATTGCCAATACTGTCATTTCCGGTTCTCTGACAAAACTATTAAAACAATACGGTATGACAGTTATTTCACTGGTTCATGAAATGCCGCAGCTGATACAGGAGATGAATCTTTTGAGTAACGCGCAGCAGCTGGCCGAATATTCTGATGCCGTTATTTTTGGCGGCAGCGCTGTTAGAAAAGCTTTCCCCTTTTCTGAAAAACTTTCCTCTGAAAAAACCTTTGTACTTGGACAGGGATCTTATTATTACAGCACTCCTTTTTCCCGGGAAGAGTCAAGAGCGCGGTTACGCAAACAGCTCGGAATTCCCAGTGACGCGCATATTATTTTGGGCTGCGGTCAGGCTGATACCCGGAAAGGCGTTGACTTGTTTGCTAATGTTTTGACGCGCCTCGTCAGCGACATCCGTAATGTTTATTTTGTCTGGCTGGGTAATATTGCCGACCAAACATATATTGCCGAGATACAGCAAACTCTTCGGAGCAAGCAATTAGATAACCGCTTTATTATTTTAGATAAATTTGAAAACGATCCTTCCTTGTACTTCTGCGGAGCAGATATTTTTTTCTTAAGTTCGCGCGAAGACCCTTTCCCGACAGTTGTTCTTGAGGCCATGCGGGCACATCTGCCAGCTGCTGCATTTTCCGGCACCGGAGGCGCGGAAGAGATGCTTGCAGAAAGCCGCGGTATTATTGCACGGCATTTGAATGCTGAAGATATGGCAAAAAAATTGAAAGATTTTTTTCTGCAGCCTGATCCTGATATGACGCAGCGCGCTTATGCTTATGCCAGTGATTTTACCTACGAACGTTATGCTTCCAGGATATTGACAATATTTCGTACTATTGAAAATCCGATGATAGGATTACATTCCAATGCCGCTGTACCTTACCTAATTAAAGTGCCGACACCTGCCGCAAACGCCAAGCGTATTCTCCATATTATCGGTAATTTTCATATGGGCGGATCAAGCAAATTAATTGCGGATATTATCGAAAGTCTTGGCATGGGATTTCAACATCACATCATAACAGGGTCAAACCCTTCGCCTTACGCCTACATTGGCGCTAGCGTTGAAGAACTTCCCCTGGATACGCCTGATTGCGTGTTTAAGGACAGATTTGACGCATATATGCCTGATTGCATTCATATACATTACTGGGGCGCGCCTGACATACCCTGGTATTCCCGTGTTTTTAAAAATCTTGCGCACATGACTGTTCCGGTAATTCAAAACGTCAATACTCCGGTTGCGCCCTTTGAATCGCCTGTTGTTACAAAAAATGTTTTTGTCAGCTGTTATACAGAAAAGGAATTTGGAAAAAATAACGAGAAAAACGTCGTTATTCATCCGGGAATTGACCTTGAACATTATTTCAGGCATACGGACATGTCGCTGCGCGATCCGGATTGCGTGGGAATGGTGTACAGACTGGACGGAGACAAAATAACTCTTAAATCGTTTGATCCTCTTATCACGCTTGCGAAGACGCGTCCTTCAATTAATATTCTCATTGTTGGAGGCGGTGCGTTATTGGAACAGATAAAAACGAAGATTACAGCCGCCGGAGTTTCCGACCGGTTCCAATTTACTGGGCATGTGCCATTTGAAGACTTACCGCGTTATTATTCACAAATGTCCGTATTTCTTGCACCTGTAGCTGCCGAAAGCTTTGGTCAGGTAGTCCCTATTGCAATGGCTATGCAGCTGCCTGTGGCTGCTTATGATACAGGAGCGCTTGGAGAAATTTTAGCTGAGCCGTCAAGCCTTGTACCTTTTGGGCATTCTGATCTATTTGCTAAAAAAGTATGTGAATTGCTGGACAATCCCCTTAGACGCGAAGAGTCGGGAAAACAGCATAAAGAACGGGTGATCCGTTTGTTCTCACTGCAGTCCATGGTTTCAGCTTATCAACAATTATACAATGATGTAATTGCAGAATATAAAGACGCAGCCTATTTAGCCGGTCAAGGAAAGCTGGACAGCGATTTTTCCGGTCCTCTTTCGGAAGTATTATCAATAGATATGGCACGGATCTATCTTAAAAGATGGAAATCTATTGCCGAAGCGCGCAAGCCATATCCCGGTTTTCATCCCGGTATTTATGCCGAAGATAATTCTTTGACGGCGGCAACCGATCCCTATGTCCATTACCTTAAACACAACAGCCCGGAAGGCAGATGGAATTACCCTGTCCTGTTTATATCTAACCCTTGCCCAAAAGCATTATATCCGACGCAAATGGCAGCGCTGCATATCCATGCATACTATCCGGAACTGCTTCAGGAAATTCTTGACGCGGTGCGTTACAATGCCACGGTGCCGGATTTTTTTATCAGCGTTGACTCATCGGAAAAGCAAGAAGCCGTACAGCGGATTTTTGCAAAAAATGCTCTTCAGGCTAAAAAGATTGTTATTGTTCCAAACAGAGGGCGCGACCTGGGACCATTTTTGACGGCTTTTGGGCAGACATTTGTTAAAGACTACGCTTTTGTCGGTCATGTCCATACCAAAAAGTCTCTTGACATTAATGACCCGGATTTTATGGAAAGCTGGCGAAAATTTATAATTGAAAATACGCTTGGCGGCAAACGAAGCGGCGCGATGATGGATACGATACTTACCAATATGGAAACTCGCAAAGATCTGGGCATTGTTTTCCCCGATGACCCTAATATCGTGGGCTGGACAAAAAACTTTGCCATTGCAGAAGAACTGGCAAAAAAACTGCCAGACATGCGGCTGCCCAAACATTTTAATTTTCCGGTCGGCTCGTTTTTCTGGATAAGAACAGATGTTTTAAAGCCTCTTGTTGAGTGCGGTTTTACATGGAACGACTATCCGGAAGAGCCGCTGCCTTATGACGGAACAATACTCCACGCGCTGGAGCGCATACTGGGGCTATTGCCCGCATATACCGGCTATACGAGCCTGAGCACGCATGTCAATGGAGTTACCCGGGAAGTTACACGATTTGGCTCTCAAGATGTATTTGTTACGGTAACTGCAAAGAATTATATTGCACAAACCAGAGTATTATATAATTCTATCCGAAGATTTTATCCGGATGTCAATTTTTACGTGCTGCTCGCCGATAATGTTGACGGATATTTCCGCCCTGAGGATGAACCGTTCCCGTTTATTTTTCTTGAAGACCTCAATTTACCGGATCTGGAGCGCATGACCGGCAGTTATAACACAATAGAATTCACCTGCTCTATGAAGCCATACGCTATGCTGTATCTGTTGGATAAGTATCCTTTCAGAAATATCATTTATGTGGATGCGGATCTGTATTTTATCAGCCGGCTTGAAGAAGCGGAGCAGCTGCTTGCAGAAGGAACGGATGCCATAGTTACGCCCCACATCACCCGTCCTGCGGAAAATGACAGACAAATACCCGACCTCTCGTATCTCAAACACGGCATATATAATCTCGGGTTTTTGGCTTTGCGCAATTCAGAGGATTCCAAAGCATTTTTACGCTGGTGGGCGCGCAGGCTGCGTAATGAATGCCTGATGGACCCGTCCAATGGTTTGTACGCAGACCAAAAATGGGCGGATTTACTGCCGGTATTTATTGAGAAGACAAAAATTCTCAGACACCCCGGATATAATGTTGCTTACTGGAATATACCGCAGCGAACAGTTACCTATGAAAACGGCGCGTGGCTATCCAACGGTTTGCCGCTGCGCTTTCTTCATTTAAGCGGAAGCAATTTGGATGACCCGGATTGCATTTCCCGTCACAATCCATCCCTCAAAGTTTCTCAGGCAGGTGATTTGGGCTGCCTATTGGCTGATTATAGAAAACAGGTTTTTAAACAAGGGTTTGAATTTTACAGAAAATTACCATATGCTTTTAAATCTTCAAATAGCGCACCGAGCCCAAAGCGATTGTTTTTTGCCGACGACCGTATTCCGGACGCAAGCCATTCAGCCGGAGAACTTACTTCTGTAGGTATTTTACGCGATTTATGCAAACTGGGGTATGAAGTGGTATTTGCTCCGTTAGATCTTGCTTCCGATTCTTCAAGCACACAGATTTTACGTGATTTCGGCGTTGAGGTCGTCACTTCGGACTCAGGATATTCTTCCGTAGCTGATTATCTAAATAAGCACGGTCATTCATTTTCAGTATTTTACTTGTGCCGCATCCACGTGGCGAATGTCATTATGCCTATTGCGCGAAAATTATCGCCCGAAGCAAAAGTAATTTTCCATGCTCCTGATTTGTCTTACTTCCGGGAAATGCGCCAAGCTGAAATCAAAAAGAACGAACAAATGATGCGGCAGGCGCTCCATACACGTGAATTTGAATTGAATATAATGCGCCAGGCAGATACCGTGGTTATAATAAGTCCTGTGGAGTATGAACTTTTGCAAAGTGAACTTCCGCCGGAAAAAATGGTTCTTTTTCAAGCGCTTTACGCGCCTGTTACAGCAGAACCGTCTTCATATAACGCGCGTAAGGATATTTTTTTCCTTGGCGGTTTTAAGCATATGCCCAATGTCGACGCTATGGAATGGTTTATTGGCAAAGTGTGGCCTATTATTCACGACAAACTGCCGGAAGCTGTTTTCCACATAGTAGGAGCTGATGTCCCTCCGGAAATACAGAAGTTTTCTTCAATTCCGGGCGTTAATGTTGCCGGGTATGTGAAAGATCTTGAACCGTTGCTGTCATCAATGCGCGTAGGAGTGGCGCCGTTGCGGTTTGGCGCGGGTATCAAAGGAAAGGTGGCAATGACCATGGGCGCAGGTATTCCCTGTGTTTGCACCGATATTGCGGCTGAAGGAATGCATATGCATCACGAAGAGCATACATTAATTGCAAACAACGCGGAAGACTTCGCGGCAAAGGTGATTTTACTCTATGAAAATAAAGAGCTTTGGAATAAGCTGTCGGAAAAAGGTCTTAAACATATATCCGACCATTTTGGAGCGGAGGTAAATACAAAAACATTGATACAAGTTTTACGCAAAACCGAGGAAAGCGCCAATCCAATACAAAATTTTCTGCTTTCCGCACAGGCAAAGCGCTTACTCTGCCGCGATCAATCGGAGAAGAATCCATCAATTCTGCTTATTTTTCACGAACTCTTTTTAACCGGAGCTCCTATTGTCGGAGTACAGCTTGCGCAAACTCTGGCTAAACACTATGAAGTCGCGCCTGTTATTTTGGCGCTGCGTGGCGGTCCGCTTAAAGATGTTCTAGAACGCGAAGGAATGACTGTAATTATCCATGAAAACCAACCAGACCCGTTTTGTGAAGAGTTATTTTGCCGTCATTTTGACGCAATCATTGTAAACAGTCTTGCCTCATCAGTGCTATTACAAAATTTCGACCCTAACGGGCTTCCTATGGCATGGTGGATTCATGAAAGCGCCGAAGGCTTCCGTTATGCTCCCCCTGTTTTGCCCCGCTGTTTTGATATGATGCAAAATGTATGGTTGGGAAGCCCCAATTCAGAACCTTATGTACGACAGTATATCGCTGAAAAGAAAACAGCACATTTGATTTATGGAGTAGAAGATCGGGCAGTCACGCAAAAAAGAATATCTCCGGATTCCCGAAAAATAGTATTTGGCATTATCGGTTCACTCATTCCGCGTAAGGGGCAGAATATTTTGCTGTCCGCTATAACACAACTTTCCCCATCTGTTCTTAAAAAAATCCGCATTATTATGGTTGGCGAGCCTTACGAACCGGATATGTGGCCTGATTACACTAAGGATCTTTTAAAAAAATTACAGAATTTTCCCAATATAGAATATCATCGAACACTGTCTAACAACGACTATCTTAAACTGCTTGCTTCGCTGGATGCGCTCATTTGTCCGTCAACAGACGATCCTATGCCGGTTGTTGTTACTGAGGCATTGATGTGTTCAAAGCTTTGTATTATTTCTGATGCGATAGGACAGGCTAGCTTTTTGAGCAATGAGGAAGCAATGGTAATTCCGGCAGGTTCTCCGGAAGCGCTGGCAAAAGCCATAACGAAAATTGCCGAACAGCCGGAACTGATAACATGTTTTGCCGCGCCGGCGCGTGCAGCTTATGAACGTTTATTTTCTTTAGAGCAATTTGAGAATAATGCAATATGTCTTATAGATAAACTTCTCAATCCATAATTTTGCTGTCATCCTGAACTTGATTCAGGATCTCGTTGTTTAGATTGCGGATCAAGTCCGCAATGACGTGCTTGCGCGGCTCTTTGCCCGCAATGACGAAGCCGCTTTAGAGTGACAAAAAATGACAACAGCAATTTAATTTTGCCATTGATTCGTAATTCGTAATTTGTAATTTATAATTGCTGTATATCCGGCTGGGCTTTAAACCATGTATTTTGACGTTTGGCATAATGCCTGGTATCTTTTGAAAATTCCTCTATCAAAATATCTTTAGAAATCTCATTATCAAAATACTTTATTATATGTCTGTAACCTATTCCGCTTAACCCGGGACAATTTTTCGCATAACCCATATCTAAAACTTCCCGCGTTTCATCCAGCATGCCGTTTTCAAGCATATAAAGACATCTGTCGTTTATTCTTTTATATAAAACTTCATTTTCAACACAAATCGTGTAATGTATAAAATCATAACGCGGAGTTTTAGGCTTATAATGCTGCGAAACATTTTTCCCTGATAATATGTTAATTTCAAGCGCTCTAAGCAGCCTTTGAGGATTTTGTTTGTTTTTTTCTGCGGCTTCCCGGTCGCGTTTTACAAGTAGTTCGTAAAGTTCGTCCGCTGTTTTGCTTTTTAACGACTCTCTTATTTCGGCGTTAGCGGCAGGCATTTCATCTAAACCGTAAAGCAGGGATTTTATATATAATCCGGTTCCGCCTGTTATTACGGGAAGTTTCCCCGCTGATATTATTTCGTTTATTTTTATATCCGCGTCTTTTACGAAATCCGCGGCATTATAAGTTTGGTCAGGATTGATAATATCTGTAAGATATTGGTTTATTCCTTCAATGACTCTGAATTGCTGTTTGTCATTGCGAGGAAGGACAAAGTCCTGACGCGGCAATCCATGGTTCGTGTCATTATTTGAACTTTGTTCTTTGTTATTTGTTATTTGCCGTATTTCCCCTTCTTTATTGGTTCCGATATCAAGATATTTATAGACCTGTCTGGAATCACAAGAAATGATTTCTCCGTTATTTTTCTTACAAAATTCAACGGCTTTTTGCGTTTTTCCGCTGGCGGTAGGTCCTGAAATCACGATTATTTTTTTCATTAAAACATTATATCATAGTAAAGCTGTTTTTTGTCTTTAATTACTCTTTTATTTCTGTGCAAGAATGTTCGCACGCATAGAACTCCCCGTGCGGTGTGTATAGACGGTATGTATTACCGCTAGGTCCCGTAAACGGTCCGGTGGCATCGTAAACAGAACCTTCTTTAAGTACAAATTCTTCGCCATTACATGCGTGAACAGGCACATCTCTTAATAGTTTTATCTTAATATTCATTGTTTCACTCCTTTATATTTTTTTTATTCTATCTATATCATCGCTGCTGCCGATAACAACTAAGCTGTCATCTTCTAAAATTTCTGTATCAGGGCTTGGTGATATAGTGATATCTTTTTCTATATTTTCCTGATCGTCGCCGCTTATTGCCTGTATGCTGCGCCTTAAGGCTATTATGGTTACCCTGAAATTACGTCGGACATCTAATTCTCCTATGGTTTTATTGAAAAACTTTTTCGGCGCGGCAAATTCGACTATATCACAGTTTTTTGAAAGTTTCAGTTCATCTAAAACATTAGGGCTCATAAGCGTGCCGGCAAGTTTTTTTGCCATTTCAAATTCAGGATATACTATTTGGGTAATGCCTATTTCTGAAGCGATGCGCTGATGCCAGTCATTGACGCATTTTACGACAATATTTTTTACGCCCAAACTTTTAACTATTAAGGTTATAAGTATGCTTGCTTCAATGCTTTCTCCTATGGAAATTATCACGGTATCGCAGTCGGCAATGCCTGCTCTTTTCAGGGCTTGATTGTCGGCAGCATCTACAACAAGAGCTTGTGCAATATCAGCGCTTATTTTATTTATTATGTCTGCGTTGTTGTCTATTACAAGCACCTCCGCTCCTTTTTTAGTTAATTCAAGAGCTAAATTAAAACCAAATGTACCGAGACCAATAATTCCGAACTGTTTTTTTGCCATAATTTGCCTCCTTATCCTATCAATACTTTAGCTTCGGGATATTTTATTCCTTTTACCGAATTTTTATTGTGAAGAATAATTATAAGAAGCGTAAGCGTGCCTATACGCCCCAAAAACATTGCAAAAGTTACAATAATCTTTCCGGCAGCGCTTAAACCTGATGTTATACCCATGCTAAGACCGTTAATGCCAAAAGCAGAAACAGCTTCAAAAGCGATTTTTATAGGATTCTTGCCATGCTCTGAAATCATCAGAACCGATATTATAGCGAGCACGCTTAAAACTGAAACAATAAATATCGCTACGGCTTTTTTTACCGTTTCGGGAGACAGAGTTTTATTATAAAATTGATAGTCTTCATCATTACGTATAATTGCGCGCAAATAAGCAAAAACAAGTATAAGCGTTGTAATTTTTATGCCGCCGGCAGCGCTTGCAGGCGCTGCGCCTATAAACATTAAAACCATTAACAATATTGCTGTAAAATTTGTTATGTTTGCTATTTCAAGTGTATTTAATCCGGCAGTGCTTGCGCTTATTACCTGAAAAAGAGAATTATTTACCCTAAAATCAAACGGTTTACTATTAAGCAAATTGAAGGATTCCGCAGCGTTAAAAACAAAAAAGCCTGCTAATATCAAGACAGCGCTTGCAGAAATAACTATTTTGCTGTAATACGAAATTTTTTCGTTTTTATTTTTAAGAGCGCTTAAAACATCTACCAGCACAAAAAATCCAAGCCCTCCCAAAAACATAAGAGCCATAAGAGTGTATAACAAAAGCGCATTTGAAGAAAAAGACGCTAAATTGTCCGAAAAAACGCTAAATCCTGCGTTGCAAAACGCGCTTACCGAATGGAAACACGCCAGATACAAAGATTTTCCGAAGCTATAATCCGAACTAAAACCTAAAGTTAAAAAAACAGTTCCTATAAGTTCTATAGACAGAATTATAATTATTGCTTTCTTTAAAATCTTAAATACATCGCTAAACGAATATATTACGAACATATCGTTCATTATTGCCCTGTCTTTCAACACCACTTTGCCTACTAAAACAGCGATAACTACGGATAAAAGCATATATCCCAGCGCCCCGCACTGCATAAGCGCAAGCAATACGATTTGTCCGAAAATAGTGTAATGTTCGCTTATTTCTATAACGCTTAAACCCGCGCCGCACACCGCGGATGTTGCCGTAAACAATGGTTCCACTAACGAAAAAGCAACGCCTTGCGCTCTGGAAACGCTTAGCGATAAAATTACGGCTCCTAAAAGTATAATGCCCGTAAAAAAAAGTAATATTCTAAGCGCATGGGATTTATTCATAAAAAACACCTTTTCTATGCATTGTAAATATATTAGGCATAAAAAAAAGAGAACTTCATTAGAAGTTCTCTCTAAAAATTATGGGGACAAGAACCTTCTGCTGAGGCTCTCCTCCCCGAAGCCAGTCTTGTCCTTGAAAACAGATAGATATTCTATCTGCTCAACCGGAAATTTACATCATATTTAATTATGGTTTTAATATTACCATAAATTATTATGGCTTGTAAACTGCCGCAGTTTGACACGCAAGCATGTCAAGGGAAACAGAAGATTTAAAGAGCTATTGTTATGTCAGTTACTGACTGTCATATAAACGCTAGCGGTTTGCTCTAAAATTATTTTAGAGGCCGCTAGCGTTTCAATATCTCTGAGAAGTTTAGAAACCAAAATTAATTACAGGCAAAACCAACACAGGCGCGTTTGAGGCTATATTTATCGCGCCTATCTGCAATCCTGAAAGAGAAGAAGCATAATTAATAAGACCTACCTGAACGCCTTTTACTTCTGACGCGGAATTAAATATTCCGACCTGTATTCCGGTAATATCGACATTACCTATATTAAAACCGCTAAGCATCAAGCCGGCAAATGAATATTTATCATCATTTCTTACGCCGTAATTAAAAACACTCAAGTTAATACCGCCGCCGGAAAGATGTTTAGATTTTCCATCGCCCATAATCCTGATAGGCGAAACTGCTAACCCTTTAACATTCCCTCCGCCCAAAATTCCGGAAATTTGAATTCCCGTTAAACCGTCGGCATAACCTGCTACGCCTGCAATTTGTAATCCGTATGAAGTATCTTCCGCAAAAGAAGCGCCCAAAGGAGCTATCTGCAAACCGTTAAAACCTCCCTCGGCTCCCGAATATGCCAAAGAAATCTGTAAACCATTAACTTCCGTAAAAGAATATGCGGCGCCTCCAAATTGTATGCCTGTAAGATTTGTTGAAATTGCAAGCCCTAATACAAACTGCAAACCGATAAGTCTTTCAACAGCAGCAGCGTACATAGCAACCTGAAATCCATAAACCGTATCGACTTTTGTACTAAGTAATCCTAAATCTATACCGCCTACAGTCTTTGTATTCCAAGGAATAGCTAAATCCTGAAAAACAGCGACTCTCAATGGAGTAAAAGCTGTTTTCTTTTCATCAGAAATAAAGCTTGTTTCCGAGTAAATCATGACGGCTTCATAAAATTTATTAGCATACGCAGCCTGTACGGACAGCAACAAAACAAAAACAACAATCAATTTCTTCATAACGTCTCCTTTAATTTATCCTGCTTTAGAATATATTTCATAAAATTAATGGTTATAATATTTCATTTGCGTTAAGATGTCAATGCTTTTCTATTTGTATTTATTGATTACTCTTCAGCAACAAATGTTCCGATTGTGAAAACATCCGTATCATCGGGAGTAATCTTAAATCTACATACTATGCTTTTTTTATCTTTTCGAACGGGAATTATCTCAACTTTAGGCAATACTAAATCTTTCCCGCCTTCAACGGTAAACGATAAATATTTCGGTTTATTTTCAGCATCATCCCATCCGTTTCTCGATAAATAATGACCGATTTGGCTTACTATAAAACCATCTTTAGCGCTTATCTGGAAAGAATCTAAATAGTATGTTCCTGCTTCTAAATCAATAGTTTCTTCAAACGGCTTTTTAAATCCTCCGTTCATTAGCAATGAGGCTTTTGAAGCTCCTCCGACAGAAAAACGTTTGCCTTTTGACCCGTCATCATTTATTTTTCTCCAAAAAGTTAAGGCAGACAGTCCATTTCCTGAAAAATAAAAAGTTACGGCAGCGCTTTGGGCTTCTTTAGAAGGTTTCGGTACAGTTGCGCACGCGCTCAATCCAATCAAAATTGAAAACATCAGCAAAACAATTTTCTTCATAACTCCTCCTGTTTTTATTTTATAATTATACCGCATGACTTTCAGTTATCTCTATTTTTTTGTGAGGCAGTGTCACGTCCCCTTGATATTAAATGGCATCCCATTAAACATTGTATAAAAATTAAAATTTACAATCTGAAAAACTTGAATAAATTTTGAAAGTATTATATTAAAAATATATTGAAAAATATATGGATTTTTGAAGAATTTACATATTTTTTACAAGAAAGACAAGGTATTGACACATTTGCGTGTTTTTGTTTTAATGTTGCCTATGAAAAACGATAATTTAACAAACAAACGCCCATCCTGGGATGAATATTTTATGAAGCTTGCATGGCTTGTAGCCGAAAGATCCACTTGCGAAAGGCATCATGTCGGCGCGGTTATAGCAAGAGATAAAAGAATTTTAACAACAGGCTATAACGGAGCGGCGGCAGGCGTAAAAGACTGCGTTGAACTTGGCTGCCTGAGAAATGAGATGAATATTCCCTCAGGAACAAGGCACGAAATATGCAGAGCCATACATGCCGAACAAAACGCGATAATACAAGGCGGTTTTCACGGAATCAATATTAAAGGCTCCACCCTTTACTGCACGCATTCCCCCTGTATCCTTTGCGCGAAAATGATTGTAAACGCCGGCATTAAAAGAGTAGTAATGAATGTTGTTTATCCCGATGACTCTTATAAAGACCTTTTTACGCAGGCAGGCGTTGAATATTCATCGCTTAGCATAACAAACCTCAATATTACCCAAAAAGTATAAAAATCTTAAAAATCAATGCAATAAAATTATAAAGGGATGCGTTAATTAATCATGAAACAGTTAAATGACTCAGAATTGGTAAGTCTTTTTAAGACAGGCAATAATGAAGCATTCGAGGAGATTGTTATGAGATACCAGGCGCATGTTTACACCTACTTATTATCAATAACAAAAAACGCTGAAATCTCAAACGATGTTTTACAGGATGTTTTTATAAGAGTTTTCAAAAAGCTTAAAAACTATAATGACGAAAACAAACTTAAAAACTGGCTGTTTACTTTAGCAAGAAATATGACTATGGACTATTACAGAAGAAACAACAAAATTATGCTGCCGCTTGAAGTACAGGATGAAGATGAAATGTCTTTAATAGATTCTTTGGCTGATAAAGAGCCGCAGCCTTTGGACATAGCGATTTCAAACAGTACGACAGAGTCAATAAGAAGCGCTTTAGATATGCTTTCAAGCGAAGAAAGAGAACTTATATATCTTAAAGATTCAATGACTTTTAAAGAGATTTCAGAAATGCAGAATAAACCGATAGGAACGCTTCTTTCAAAGTTTAACAGAGCGTTAAGCAAGCTTAAAAAAATTCTTTCCGAAACGGAACCGGAGGTGTGCCATGAATACATGTAATAATCTGCCTCTTTACCATTACAATGAAATGAGTAAAGAAGAAAGACAACAGTTTGAAAAGCATTTAAAGGAATGCGGAGCGTGCTGTGAAAATCTTAAAGCTTTTGCCGCTGTAAAAGATGTTTCACGCCTGCAAAGCGCGCCGTTAGATGTGCTTAACAACATTTTTGACCAAACCACAAGGAAACAGTCTTTCTTTAGTTTTTTTGGAACGTGGAAAGTCAGCATTGCGATGGCGGCTTGTCTTATGATTGCCGTTTTCTCAGTTGTTACGCACAAACCAAGCTACGATAAAGCGTATTATTATTCCGATGTATTGTCTGTATCTTATGAAGATATATATGCTATAGACTCGGAACTTGATGAACTTGAAAAGATGTTATATATATAAGGCGCGTTGCGCCAAGGAGACTTTTATGATAAAAAAATTATTTGCAGTATTGTGCGCAGTATGTTTACTAAGCAGCTTGTCATTCGCGGGAGAACAGATTTCCGGAGCCGACAAACAGGATGCAAAAGAAAGAAAAGCCAGAATGACTGAATTTAAAGAAGATCGCGCAGAATATTTGAAAGCTCTTGAAAGCCTGGTAGAAAAGTATAATAAGGCTTCGGATAAAGACAAAGAATCCGTAAAAAACGAAATAAAAGCTTTAATCTCGCAGGAAACAGACAGAGAACTTGTCCAAAAGAAAGCAATGCTTGCGGAACAGAGAGAAAGAATAGAGAAATTTGAAGCTCAGATAGCCAAAATCGAAAGCAATAAAGAAGCGTATATAGATAAAAAGGTTAACAAAGCTATTAACCCTAAACAGCCGAAAGACAAAAAAGATAAAAAATCCCCCGCAAAATAAATTCGAATAAAAAAAAGAACCGCCTTTAAAATAAAGGGCGGTTCTTTTTTTATAGGATTATCCTTATTAAGTTTGTCCGACCCGCAATCTATAATTTAATATAAGATTCCGAGTCAAGCCCGGAATGACAGACTTTTCTTATTGTAATCCTGCGCGAAGTTGCAGGAGCGAATGAATTAAAAGGCAACCCTCACCTTTATCCTCTCCCTAATCAGGGAGAGGATAAAGGTGAGGGTGATAACTAAAATTGTACCAAATGGATTCCGGATCAAGTCCGGAATGACAAATCTCTTGTTGTTTACTGAAACATACTTCCTAACCGCTTACGCTGCTGATAGTATATTAGAAACATGTCTGACATCCATATTAACCGTCTGTCTGCTTAATTCAAGCCTGCCTTGTCTTTCGGCATATTTAAACAATAACGCGTAAATATCAGCTGCGTTTTCGCCGTTTAGTGACGCGCGTTTAGCTATTGCTTTGTACGCGTCATCCGCTTTCATTTCCGCTATTTCTCTTCCAAATTCATTAAGCCTTTCTTCATCGACGCCTTCTTTAGCTAAAGCGTTTATAACCATAAGCCTTTCAAGTTCTTTATCTTTAAGACCTTTTTGACCGTTAGAATATATGTCTTTCTTAACTTTAGCTCTCTTGGCTATTGTCAAAAGGAAAGCCCTCATCGTTTCTTCCGGATTAACGCTTTTCTCTTTTATTCTGTCTGCAAAGATTTTAAATTCGGGAATTGAATCCACTGATAAAAGCTTTAAAGCTTTGTTATTTATAAACTGTAAAGCTTCTTTAGTGCCATTCTTATTAAAACGATACATTTCCGCTATCCCGGCTAAGTCTTTATCGGATATATCGCCGCGAATTATGTCCATATCAAATTTCATTGCAGTTTTTACCGCGGATTCCGCCGTAATCGTATTTTTAAAGTATGTAAAAGTTTTTGTACCAAATAAATCTATCAAATTTTCTATTCTGGAATTTATGTCTCTCTCGGCTGTGTTCACAATATTAACATAATCCATAACATTGACTAGTCTGACGGCATCCGGAGCAGACTGCTTCATCTTAAGAATAAGATCTTTTTCCGTATTAAAACCGGCGATATCAACAATGGACGAGTCTCTATCCGAATAAAAATCTCTGAATAGCACCGCTTTTTGCGTTTCATCTTTTTTAATATAACCCGCGAAATCATATTTTGTAATTACATTATCTATCACATTTTTTTGATTTTGCGTTTTATCGTCAAAAACCGCAAATATTCTTGTTCCGCTTTTGGCAAACTCTGACACGATATCCTTTATTTGCTTTTCGGTTTTATTCTCAAAATAGCTAAACGGCAAAGCTATTTGCCTGTTGGTAAACATTGCTTTATTACTGCCTGCCAAAGCTTTTTCAAGATCAGCCGGTTCTATTGTGCTCAAATCCATAACGTTATTTTCCGCGAAAGTTTCCTTTTCGGCTTCACGCTCTTTTCTTATTTTCTCACCTGCGGCTTTAGCATCGCCGTTGCACATATTAACAATTTCTTCATGATACGATCTTTTTATAAGTATAAGACCGTTATCATTAAAATACAAATTATCCTGCCATTTGTCTCCGACAATCATAAGTGATACTTCCACTTGACGGGAGCCGATTATCATATTTTTTATTGAATCTCCGGCATTCGCCGCAACATCGGAAACATCTTCGGATTTTGAAAAAACCACCAATTTTCCGTTTTTAGCGCCTTTCCATATATAGTCGCCATCTGCGGTAATATAACCTGTATTTTTGAATCCGTATTTTTCAGGATCTGCCGGCATTTCGTTGATAAGCAATACATTAACATATCTGTCGGACTTATCGGCTAAATTAATTCTGCTGTCCGCTTTAAGCATTTCCAACGCTTTTGCAGCCTTGCCGGCAGCGGCATAATCCATATCAATATGTATTTTTTTGATTACATTAAAACCAAAATAGCCTAACAGCGGCGTAAGAGGAATCAACAACAAAGCAGATATCGGAAGCCAAACTATCAAAGCAATCGGGAACGCAAAAGCCACAATTCTTGCTTTTATAGAAAAATCTCTGGCTGCCGCTTTACTGACTTCAGAATGGGCATTCACAAATTTTTTCGGAGTAAATATCGCGGGCAATAGTTCCCTGATATTAACTTTTTTCAAGACGTCATTAACACTTTCCCCGCCGATAAGCCAGAAAAGAACTTTATTATAATTCCGCTTCATTATCGCGGTTCCGCGGAAAGTATCCACCCATTCTTTTGTTGACACGGACATAGAATCCGGAACTTCTGCGTTATCACTGATCATCGCCGGCTGAATTTGCTGTGCCAATTTTTTGCCTAATTCAACGCCCCACTGGTCAAACGCGTTTATGTTCCATACAAATGACTGTACTGCAACCACATGCTCATACAAAGATATCAGCATTCCTAAACTTTCAGGCGTCTGTTTATCAAATGTTATTAAATTCGAAGGTCTGTTGCCGTCAAATGACTTTTGCAGTCTCAGTTTTTCATATCTTTCTATCTCTTTATCTATTTCCGCCTGACTTGCGTTCTTTTCTAACATTTCCTTCATTATATTTTCTATTACTTTGTCTATTTCTTCATCTACTTCCGCCTGGTTTTTACCCATTGCAAACGCTTCTCTCTGCGCTAATACGTTCGATATGAATATCGCGTGTCTTCTTTCTATGTCTTCTCTTTCTTCTTTGCTCATATCAGCTCTTATCGCCGGCGGCTCTAAATACGTTATGAAATCTATCGGCACTATTCCCGTTCCCTGATGGAACAGCTGGAAGAACGAATGCTGCGAATCCGTGCCTGCTTCTCCGTATATTTCTACTCCCGTTGTGTAATCCGTTATCTTCTTGCCGTCTTTGTCCGTGCTCTTTCCTAAACTTTCCATATACAATTGCTGCGTGTATTTCGGGAACATTCTTAAATCTTCACTGTACGGTATTAACGCGTGCTTGTCATACTTAAAGAAATT
>WRFE01000025.1 GCA_009778965.1 Candidatus Endomicrobium labiotermitis | reverse complement strand
TTGTTAATAATCCGGATTTAAAAGCTTTTTACGAAAGACTTATTTCTAACGGAAAACAAAAAATGGTCGCTATTGTTGCTGTTATGCGTAAACTTCTGATTATTATTAACAATGTTTGTAAAGTCTTTTATTTAAAAACTTCTTTTACCAGCGCTTAACTGTTTTTATATCAACTTTTTAAGTGGGTTGATGACAGACAACAATTTTATTATTTGTACTTTGTCTTTATTTCTTATTAAAAATAGTTCCCAGCGAATTTAATACATCTGCGGCTGACGGCTGTTTCTTTGTGTCTGTGGCATTCTGAGTATCAGCCGTTGACGTTGAAGCTTTTGGTATTATACCGCCAAGCAGATTGTTCACCGCGTTATTCACTTTCTTGTCATCGCCTAAAATAGAAACCGCGCTTGATACCACGTCTAAAGAACCTTTAGGATTAGAAGTCGTTCCTGTTATTTTCATTATCACGGGTTTATTTACTCCGGGCTGAATACTTGCTTTCATATCAAGTTTATCAGCTTTAAAGTCCGCGGTTCCAGTTATTTTCATAGTAAGAAGTTCTGAAATTAAATCCATAGTCTTAGCCGTCATTTTTCCGGTTACAAATGACAAATCGCCGTTAATGGCGTCAAAAGCCAAACCGTCGTCTTTTGTTCCCTGCCATCCGCCTATCTGGAAAGTTTTTGCGAGTTTATAAGCTATGCTCAAGGATGAAAAAGCAATTTTTGTAAATTTATTTGTTTGGGCAAGCGCGTCAATATCTTCAATTACGCCTTTTGTAACATTGAATTTAACGGTACCGTTTGTTTTGTCAAGTTTGTCCGTAACTCCTGTAAGGTTCGCGGTTATAGTTGCGCCTTTCTCGCAAATAAAATAAGGAATTCTTATTTCTCCCGCCTTTATGTTCGCGTTAATATTGAGCGGCAAAGGCTCCGCTGCGGCAACAGCAACAGGTTTGGCTCCTGCCGTGGCGCCTGAGGCAGGCGCAGGTGCCGGCGCGGCGGCAGATGTGTTTGAACTTTCAGGAAAAGCAATTATAATCAAACCGTCGGCATTCATGTCCAAATCAATATTCATAGCGGTTTTTGTTTTTAAATATTTTACTTGTCCGGTAAATTTTTTGCCGTTAATAAGCCCGTTCAAACCGCTGATTTTTATATCGTCAACCGAAGCCATATTAATATCGGCGTTAATTTTTTCCCCCGTAAACATAGGTTCAAATTTAAAGGCAATTTCTCTTGCTTTCACAGAAGCTTTTATGACATCCTGCGTTACCTGGGCATCGAGATCAATTTTCCCTTTAGGGTCATAAGGCGCGACCATTTCGGGAATTATGCTTGCTAAAGACTCAAGCGCCAAAGCAGCTTTTGTCTTTATGTTATACTTCAAGTCTTTAGCCCAGTTTGCCGTGCCGGAAGCGTCTAAGCTAATACCCGGAACACCAATTGAAAGACTTTTTATTTCAGCCGAGTTTTTTTCAATATTGACTACTGCTCCAACGCCAAAATCCAGTTTACTTATTTTAAATGCGGGTATATCTTCGACAAAATTCTTCAATGCATTGCTTGTAAGATTCGATACGCTGGCATCTAGACTTATGTCCGGATTAGTAAAGTTGTTTATTGAAGCGGTTGCAAAAACCGGCATACCCTCTACCGAAGCTTTAAAAGATTTTAAATCTAAAGCTCCTTGTTTCATATCCATATCTTTCATACTGACCGAAAATTCTGTTTTTTCCAGTTTGAAATTCGGCAAATCCTGGACATATTGTTTTACTGTGGCATTTGTGACAGACTCTATAATTACATCGGCGTTTATTGTAGGTGATGAGAAATTTACTACCGACGCTTTTGCAGAAATTGACGCTCCTTCCGCCGTAGCCTTAAAAGATTTTAAATCCAGACTCCCTGTTTCCATATCCATATCTCTTATACCTACGGAAAACTCGGTTTTTATTAACTTAAATTTCGGCAAATCGCTTACAAATTGCTTTATGGTATCGTTTGTTATGGACTCTATAACTACATCTGCGCTTATTTCCGGAGCCGCGAAATTTTTAACAAAAATATTGCCGGCAATTGACGCGTCTTCAAAACTTATTTTTAAAGGTTTAATCTCGGCGTAAGCCTGACTTAAATCCATGTTTTTTAAATCCGCGGTCAAATCCAAACTTATCGTAACAACGGCTTCTTTGTCCGCCTGTTTATAAATAACCTTAAAGTTTGCGTCAGCGGAAAACTTATCGGTAAAACTGAAATCATTCATATTTATATTTAAGTTTTCAAGCGAAACTTTCATATCTGCCGACAAATCCTCAAAAGAAAATCTGGAATCTTTTACATAAAACCTGCTCAGCATTATTGCGGCAAGATCCAGTGGGTTAGACTCGGCTTTTTCCTTAACCTCTTTTTCTTTAGCTTCAGTTTCCTGCTTTTCTTCGGCAGACGCAAACCTCTGTAATATGTCGTCAAAATTAAATTTGCCTGTTTTATCTTTTACTACGTCTATTTCAAGCCCCGTTATACCAACCCTTTTTATACGGACTTCTTTTCTAAAAAGCGGTTTTAATTCAACTTTAACCGCTAATTTTTCCATTTTCGCAAACGTCCCTTTTTCAAAAGTCGGATTTTCGCTTATGGCAAAACCCGTTAAAGTTATACCTATAAGATTAAATGAAACTTTATCGTATTTAACCTGTCTGCCTATAAATTTTTGGGCAGCGTCGTCAACATAAATTTTGATTTTTTCTTCGGTAAATATGGATTTCAAAACAAAAAATGCCGCAACGGACAAAACCAAACAAAGACAAAGTAAAACAACCAAGATTTTAAATAATTTTTTCATTTTTCATCCTCTCTTTCTATTTTTGTAATTAATACAATGATAGTATCAAATATGAACGAATGTTTTCAATAACAATAAACGAATTTACCCCTTAATGTATTGCAAAACAAAAAGCCTGCATCTCAAAATATTGAAATGCAGGCTTTTTATTTATTACTTTTTATCTATTAATTATTATTTGTTACTTTCCGACTTTGCTCAACAATAATTCCCATTTTCTGTCAACTTCTTGCTGTATAGCTTCGAGAATATGAGCATTTTCAGGTTTAAACAAATGTTTAAAACGTCCCTGCGGTTTTAAGTATTCTACAACCGGTTTCTTTTCTTTAGGCATAACGTTTATTTTATAAACGCCGTTTTCAACTTCATAAGAAGGCCAAACACAGGTTTCTACCGCAAGTCTTGCAAGAGGCATTGTATCTTCGGGCTTATAGTTCCAGCCGAGTCTGCAAGGAGTAAAAATATTTATAAACGAAGGACCGTCAACCGACAACGCTTTCTGGACTTTCGTTATATAGTCGTTCCAGTTTCCGACATAAGCCTGCGCGACATAAGGAATATCGTGCGCAACCATTATTGCCGTTAAATCTTTTCTGTGCTGCTCTTTTCCCTGAATGGCTTTTCCCGCAGGGGCTGTAGTCGTATGCGCGCCCATAGGAGTAGCGCCCGAACGCTGAATTCCGGTATTCATATATGCTTCGTTGTTGTAGCATATATAAAGCATTTTATGTCCTCTTTCCATAGCGCCCGACAAAGACTGCAAACCGATGTCATAAGTTCCGCCGTCGCCGCCGAAAGCTATAAATCTGATATCGTCTTTAATTTTACCTTGTTTTTTCAAACTTCTGTAAGCGGTTTCTATTCCGCTGCATGTCGCGGCGGAGTTTTCAAACGCGCTGTGAAAAAATGCATTTTTCCAAGCGGTAAAAGGGAAAACCGTCGTTGAAACTTCAAGACATCCTGTAGCGCTTGTTACTACAACGGGAGTATCTCCCGCGGCTATCAGGGTTTGTCTTGCCACTATGCCTGCTCCGCAGCCTGCGCAAAGGCGATGCCCGCCAGTCACGCGTTCCGGATGTTTACTTAAATCTTTTAAATTTGCCATTTTATTTCTCCAATATTTCAATAATTGAAAATTTTATACTACGCCTAACCCGACAAAGAGCCTCATTGCTCCGAAAAACATCGCAACTAAACAAAGAATCAAAGCACCAATCGCTTTACCGTTATTGTCTTTTTTTGCCGCTGCAAGAGCAATTACGCTTATAACCAGTCCTAATGTCGCAAAAGGAATATTAAGCCAGTTAAACCAGCCCAAGAGAGGCACAAAGCCTATTAACATTCCTAAAATCGCAAGAAGTCCGATTATTAAAGCGATTAACTGCATAACTGACTCTCCAAACTACTTATTTTTTATTTAACTTGGATCCCCGACTAAAACGCTCGGGGATGACGCTTCGCGTCACTTAATTCTGACATTTATATACTGAATTCCGGTAAACGCTTTTTCTTTGCCTGAAGCAATTTTTCCCAGCGTTTCATAAACTTCGGCAATATGGTCCGTATTTATTTCTCTGCCGCCGAGACCGTAAACATAATTTACAACTTTGGGCGCAGTAATTCCGGCAGAATACAAAGCTGCTACAACATCGGAATAAACCGGCGCGTAAGTTCCCGAGCAGGAATCGGCTCTGTCCATAACGGCAATCGCTTTAATGTTAGCCAAATCTTTCGCGATCATTTCCACAGGGAAAGGTCTGAAAACTCTTATTTTCAAAAGTCCCGCTTTAACGCCTTTTGCTCTCAAATCGTCAATCACGACTTTTGCCGTACCGGCAGTAGAACCGATAACGACTATCGCTATTTCTGCGTCGTCGAGTTTATATTTTTCGTACATATCGTATTTGCGTCCGAAAGTTTTTTCAAAATCTTTCGCAACGTCAAGAACTATACTCTGCGCGTTTCTCATAGCTTCTGCAAGCTGCCATCTGTGTTCAAAATAATAGTCCTGCAATTCTATCGCGCCTAAAGTATAAGGATTTTTTACGTCTAAAAGATATCTTTCGGGTTTGTATTCGCCGACAAACGCTTTTACGTCCGCGTCGGGATAAGTTTCTACTACTTCCATACAATGTGAAATAATAAATCCGTCTGTGGTTACAAGTGTAGGAAGTTTCGCTTTTTCGGCAATTCTTGTCGCCTGTATCATATTATCATAAGCTTCCTGCGAATTTTCTGAATAAATTTGAATCCAGCCGGAATCTCTTGAACCCATAGTGTCGGACTGGTCGCCGTGAATATTGATGGGAGCTGAAAGAGCTCTGTTGACTTCCGCCATTACTATAGGAAGTCTTAAACCGGAAGCTATATAAAGCATTTCCCACATAAGAGCCAAACCCTGGGATGAAGTGCCTGTCATTGCTCTTGCGCCCGCTGCCGAGGCGGCTATTGTCGCTGACATCGCGGAATGTTCGCTTTCTACGGCGACATATTCGCTTTTTACAATGCCGTCAGCTACAAACTGTGAAAAAATCTGAACGATTTCCGTTGCCGGAGTTATCGGATACGCTGCTACTACGTCGGGCTCTATCTGGCGCATTGCTTCAGCCATAACCTCATTGCCCGTCTTTGCGACTATTTTACCTTTGGGATATACTGTCTTTATCATTTTAACCTCTTTTAATATTTTTAAACTATGCAAAAAACTTTATTTCTTTTCAATTTCCATAGTTATGGCTTGAACTTTAACAGGGCATTCTTTCGCGCAAATTCCGCAGCCTTTGCAGAAATCATAATCTATTCCCGTAACAACTGTTCCCTTTTTTTCATCCGGAGCTATCTTAATGGATGTATCCGGGCAGGAAATCCAGCAAATCAAACAATTAATACATTTTTCTTTATTCCATATAGGCTTATTCGAACGCCAGCTGCCTGTATGAAAATTCGTTGCAGTGCCGGCTTCAAGAAGACCGCCTGCCGCAAGCTCAGCTGCTGATAATTTTTTATTTTCTGACATTTTATAACTCCTGATTATAATTTAATTGTGGCTTTTTACTTCGTCGTAAGCGCGTTTAATTGACGCCAAATTTCCTTCTATAACTCCGGGTTTATGACGGAATTTTACTTCGAGTTTTGATTTTGTGTCTTCCAAAACGTGGTTAATGTCTAAATTTCCGATAACTTTTACCAAAGCTCCGAGAAGAGGAGTGTTCGGATAATCTTGCCCTATTGTTTCTCTGGCAATCTGGCTGGCGTTTACTACATAAACCTGGCTTGCGTCAATACCGAGCTGCTTTGAAATTTCCTGAGCGGAATAAGAAGTGTTTACTATAATTTTTCCGTCTTTGCCTACACCGTCTGTTACGCGTACAGCCTCAATAAGGGTAGGGTCCAAAATAACTACAAAATCAGGGTTTGTAACCCCGGAATGAACGGTTATAGGTTCTTCGCTCACTCTGTTAAAAGATTGAACGGGCGCTCCCATTCTTTCAGGACCGTATTCAGGAAATGCCTGAATATACTTTCCCGTAGCTAAAACAGTTTCGCCAAACAAAAGCGCGGCTGTTTTTGCACCTTGTCCGCCACGTCCGTGCCAACGAACTTCAATCATTTTTGCTGACATCGTTATACTCCTTTATTTTTAACAACAGCGTGGAGTCTGAAGTTTTCACCTCACGCTTCACCTGTCTTTATTGTTACATTTCTTTACGTCCGGATATGGCACGCGAAATAGTAAGCTCGTCAGCGTATTCTATGTCTCCGCCGACGGGCAAACCGTATCCCAGCCTTGTCGCTTTTATTCCGAGTGTTTTTATTATCTCTGCTAGATAGATGGCGGTGGTTTCGCCTTTTGAATCCGTATCTGTAGCAAGTATGACTTCAGTGATTTTATCATTTTTTAATCTTTTTATCAACTTATCAACTCTTATGTCGTCCGGACCTACCGCATCCAAGGGAGAAAGAGCTCCTCCGAGCACAAAATAAAGCCCTCTGTAGTCTTTAACCTTGCTTACGGCTATTAAATCCTGAGGAGTTTCAACAACGCATATTATATTGCGTTCCCTTGAAATATCGGAACAAACAGGGCAGGGATTACTTTCGCTTAAATTATAACAAACGTCGCAATGTTTCATGGTCTGTCTTGCTTTCTGTATTGAATCAATAAGCCTTTCCACTTCGTTATAAGGCATTTTTAATATATGATAGCTGATACGTTCTGCCATTTTCGGACCGACTCCGGGCAGTTTTTTTATAATTTCAACCATTTTTTCTACGGATTGGGGTCTGTTCATAATTTTTTAACTACAGATGATGAGAAGATGAGATGTTGGGATGTTGAGCAACAACAAAAGAAAAAAATTCCCGAACTTCTTATTCTCTGTCTTTTAGTTTTGTTCTTAAAGAATTTATCATTTTAGATAAAACATCTTTTTTTTCATAAACATCGTTCAAGTTTTTAAAAAAATCAAGGCTTTCGCAAATATTCAATACCGCTTCGACTTCACGCAAAGAAGAACAAGCCACATTTAAAAAGTGCGCAAAATCTTTTGAAGACTGCCTGCACTTTCCCTCTGCAATATTAAGAGCAACCGAAACAACCGCTCTTTTTATTTGAATTTTTAGATTATATTCTTCTGATTTTGGCAACTTATCAGCAATTGTATATATAACTTTTATTAATTCTACTGATTTTGTCCAAACCTGCAAATTTTTATACATCTATTTTGCCTTTCCCCATCATCTCATCTTCCCAACATCTCACCTTCTGCCGTTTATATTTTCTTTACGGCATTTGCGCCGAATTTCCTTGCTATTTCTTCTATATGGCTGGGAACTGCCGTTTTAGCGCTTTCCTTTAAATCTTCTTCAACCTTATATTCAACAGTTGATACCGGCTGCTCTTCTTTTGACACTATTTCATTTTCAATTTTTTTATCGTCAACCGATATATTTTCAACTACAACTTTTACGGCTATATCTAAACCGGTTTTTCTGCCGTAAAGTTTCGATATCTGCTCAAAAAACTCCATGACGCCGTCATAATCAAATTTATTCGCGACCACTATTTGTATAGAAGCCGGAGATATTATTTTTACAATGGTTTTATTAAGCGACTGCGATGTAAGCGGATGTTTTCTTGTGATTTCCGAAACAATTTCGCGCCAAACGCCTATTAAATCCGCGGCATCCGCGGCGCCGTCGACAACCGAAATATCATCTTGCAGAACAGTTTTTTTATCATCGGAATAAACAGCCTGCGGCTGCGCGACGTAATTCCCGGAGCTTTTAACATTTTTTTCAAGTTCTGTAATTTTATTTATAAGCTCGCCGACATTATAATAGGGCTCTGACATTTTTAAAAGATACATTTCAAGCAAAATTCGCGGCTGGTCGTGCCAGCGCATTTCTTCCAAAGCCTTTGAAAGAAGATTATTCATTCTGACATGCCTTGAAACTGTAAACAAAGTTTTCTGAGTTTCGTAAAGCTTTTTTTCTTCGGATGAAATTTCCGCAATTTCAGGGTTTATTGAATATATCATCACTCTGCGCAGATGGTCTCTTAAATCTCTCGCGAACTGCAAAACATTATAACCCTGTTCCGATATGTCTTTAACTATTTTTAAAATTGCCTGCATATCGCCTTTGGCAAGATTTTCGGTTACCAAAGCGATTACTTCCTTAGGCAAAAGCCCCAAAAGACCTCTTATATATTCGCCCGTAATTTTGCCTGAATTTGACGATACCGCCTGATCAAGCAAACTTAAGGCGTCTCTCATAGACCCGCCCGAAGCGCCTACGACTATATTTAACGCTTCGTCGTCTATTTCAAAACTTTCTTTCAAACCTATATTTTTTATTGCCGAAGCAATTTCTTTTGACGAGATAAGCTTAAATCTGTATCTCTGGCATCTTGAAAGTATAGTAACGGGAATTTTATGCTGCTCGGTGGTGGCAAGTATGAAAACAACGTGTTCGGGCGGCTCTTCCAAAGTTTTTAGCAAAGCGTTAAAAGCGCCGGTACTCAACATGTGAACTTCGTCTATTATGTATACTTTATACTTTGAATTTGCGGCGGAAAACTTTACGTTTTCACGCAATTCTCTTATGTTGTCAACGCCGGTATTTGACGCTGCGTCTATTTCAAAAACATCGACGCTTGCGCTTTTGCCTATTTCTTTGCAGTTTTCGCATACGCCGCAAGGCTGGGTCGTCGGTCCTTCTTTGCAGTTTAAAGCTTTGGCAAGAATTCTTGCCATTGTGGTTTTTCCGCAGCCGCGCGGGCCGCTGAAAAGATATGCATGCGCCGTGCGTTTTTCCAAAATCGCGTTTTTAAGCGTTTGTGATATGTGTTCCTGACCGATAACTTCATCGAAATTCTGTGGTCTGAATTTTCTGGCTAAAACAAGATATGACATTTTATACCCTTATGATAAGGCGCAAAGATACCGGAACTGGGATTGAAAGGCGGAATCATGCTTGCCGATTAAATGCTGTACGTTTATTATACATAAATAGGAGGGATATTTAAAGACTACTATTTGACAAGTTTTTTTACGCTTTTTATGGCAATTCTGCCGATTTTGCGTTCTAGCCCGCTTTTAGTTAAAGGAATACCTGTTTTACGGGCTACTTTGTTTTTTAGCCCGCTTAATCCTACCAATCGCTTCCATGAGAATGATAAACCGTATTTTTTAGGCATTTTATTAAGCCTCGCTGTTATTTAAATTTTTAAAAGTCTTTTTATAGCCTAATTTACAACATTCATCAGAAGTCAGCGTTTTATTTTGCCTGTCTGTTTTTTTCATTTAAGATATATCTCGATAATTTCTATTCCTTCTTTATTGTCGGCATTGGTATTTGATAGTTTGTAATATATTCTGCCGGCAGTGTTTTTTGCATTACTTTCAAACTCAACCTTCCACTTTCCTGCTTCTTCCTTTCTCTTAACTTTAGGCTCATTAATCTTATCTTTATATATTTCCATTAACGTTCTTTCGACATTACCTAAATCATCATGTTTAAAATTTTTAACTGCCATCCTTATGACGTTTCCCGGGATATGAAGCTTCGGAAAAAGATTTGCCCAGCGTTTTTCGGTTGATTTTTTTAAACCTTCAGATTCTTTATCAGCCTTATCTTTTGCGCGTTCTAATTCACCTTGTACGCTTTCTAATTCTTTCTTAGCATCATTCCGCTCACGTTGAGTAAACTCAAGATTATAAATTACTTGCTCTAGTTTTTTAGCTTCCTCAATAAGTTTTTCTTCTTTCTGTAAAAGTTTGTCCTGTATTTCCTCTACTTGGACTTTAAGAGAAGCTATCTCTTTTGCCGTATTTGAAATACTTGGCGGTAACCACATGGACAAGTGGTTATCAATTATTTCGTCAAAAACTTTATTATTGGCTATAACAAAAGTTTCTTTTATAAGTGGCAATATTTCTTCTTTAAACTTTTTTTCACATTCTGCTAAAAAAAATTTTGGACTTTATCTAGTTCATCAATACTTCTTTGCCTATTCAGCGGTTTAAGAAAATCACGCATCAATTTAACCGGCTTATTAATATCTTCTATCATTGATTTAACAGTTTTAACAGCCGGCTCAGGAATATTATCATCGATAAATTTACAAATTTTATCTTTTCCCAAAAAACCTAAAGCAGTCATCGCCGCTACGACGACTAGCAAGCCTACTGGATTAAAAGTAAGCGCCGCCCCTCCCAATCCGGCAACCGCTACCACTCCACCTGAAAGCATGGTCGCAGAGCCTATTGAACCTGCGACTATAGTAACAGCAGTCATATTAATATTCTTAGATAATAGATTAATATTGTCCGCTTTAAACTGCCTATCTACGCCTCTGTCAAAAACATCTTTAATGAAATTATAATTTATATCATATATATAAAAACATTCTGACAAATATTTAATATACTCATCTTTTACATCCCAAATCGCACTGTTCCAGTCTTTTTGCAATTGCAAGGCTATTTTTTCCTGATTATCTTCAATATATTTTTTAATTAGTTCGTCTATTTTATCCCAGCTGGCATTTAATTGTGCTGAATATTCTTCTATTTCTTTGCGGAAATGTCCGCCAAATATATTTTGTTTTAATACAATATTTTTGGGGATTAAATCTACCGAGGCTATTATTTTTTTGGACTTTTCAAAAACATTACGCAGTGCATCAATATCATCTTGACTAAAAATACTTTTCAACGCGCTTTCAAGATTACCGTAATAGTCGTTTATTCTGTTTTCTATATTATCAACAAAAAACTTTTCTTTTACACTTTTATTAATTCCATTAAACCTCTCTTTATCCGAACTATACATATCGTCAATAGATGAGATTCTGAATTTTTCAGCATTGATTTCATAATAAGGAATTATCTCTTTTCTATTAAAATAATATTCTGAAATTCTTTTGTATATTTCAGAATCTATATCATTTACAAGGCAATAAATTCTGCCGGAATAATTATATGTCGGATAATCGTTAACAAAAAAATCCTTTTCTTTTTTAATTTTTTGATCTTTCAAATCTATAATTTCTTTTATGAAGGTGTCTTTCATGTTATGGGATTCCTTATTGAATTTTTTATTGCGTATTTTTTGATATTACACAAAATACTGCTTCAATTATATGCAATACTAAAATGAAATATCGTCATCATCCGAATCACAGGAATCGTTCGCGTCGTTTAAACCATAATCCCTTGGATCATGCTCATTTGAATCATTCTCAGTTATATCGTAATCATCCGGGTCGAAATCAGAGTCAGAACTTTCTTGAATATCATCTTTTGTCAGTTTTTCACCAAAAAACACCTTATGAAAATTTACAATCGCAAATCTTCTGTGATCATCTTCCATATCCAAAACATACCCGCATTTTTCACAGACAATATTTACCTGTCCAGTTTTCGGTTGCACAGAAACAAAAGATTGACTTGGGTTATACCCACCTTTAACCGCAAAACCAGCTTTGCGTAAAACACGTTCTTGCTCATCGTCTTGATATATCAACCACCAGCCGTCTCCGGCTCTTATATTATTTTCATTCAACCAACTTAAAATTTTATTATATTCTTCAACATTTATATTTATTTTTAACTTTTTCATTTCTCCGTCACATTTATTACAGCATATAATGCCCCTGTCTCTATGCCCCGGTCCCGGTAGTGCCCATGAAGCCACATCCTCCCCTCTGCGACCGGCTAAATCCCGCATACTTCTTGTGTCGCAACAGGAATGACAATAATTGCATATATACCTGTCATTAGCACATTGCTGTACGGTGTCGCGACTGTCAATAACAACACTGCTTTTGCAGCGTTTATTTAAACAATGAGTTATGTATATTTCCTTATCTTTTTCCTCACATTCAGGATTTTGACAATAAAAACTATTTATTCTTTGTACGGCATGATTAGATTGTCCTTTTATAGAAAAAGCCATATTGCACTTTCGGCATTTCAAGTGCGGCAAATATTTATTTGCCTTATTGACCGCCCCAAGATATAAACCATAATCTTCATCGCTAAAATTAATTTTTAAAATATCACAAAAATCAAATATTGTATAATTTTTCCAGCCTAAAGCATCGTGTTTTTTTCTTGCTGTTTTATAACATGGCATACCCCAACACCACCAAAACTCAAATGGCGGATATTTGTCTTTATCTTTAGCTTTCTTTTTACTATTATTTTTTCTGCCGTCACAAAATTTTTCACAAGGATAGTCATCACTATAGAGAACCCATTTCTTTTCCATATTGCGTTTAGCGCGCGTACGAAAAGAGCCTTTGTCAAAATATCCATCCAGTCTAAGATTTTCAACATTATCTGTAACATCAATACAAGAACGAATATTGGCTAGAACATTTTTATATGCTAAATTTATACCGTCTTTGTCTGCTTTCCCATCCATAATATCTGCAATAGAATGTATTATCACTTTTGTTGTTAAGTCGGTAACATTAACAGACTTTAAATCGTCCAGTTTAATGTCCGGTTTTTCTTTAAACAGTTTTTTTATAAATAACTGTTGATCTTCTTTACTTAGTTTATTGACTTCTTTTTTATATTCGTCAAAATCAAAATCGGTAATAATATCTTTTAACCATAGCAAAAGCTTAGCTTTCACAGATAATTTCTTCAGGATTATTTTCCTGTCAGGTTCAGATAATTTTTCAAAAATCTCTTTAATTGTATATTTTTTCATAGTATTAAAATGGATATTCCTCTTCGCAGCTGTTTTTCTCGGAATTATTATATTTCTCCTGACTATCGCCTGAATTTATTAAATAATCCTCGATATA
Organism: Candidatus Endomicrobium labiotermitis; assembly: GCA_009778965.1. Classification (GTDB taxonomy): domain Bacteria; phylum Elusimicrobiota; class Endomicrobiia; order Endomicrobiales; family Endomicrobiaceae; genus Endomicrobium; species Endomicrobium labiotermitis. The sequence goes on along the minus strand of WRFE01000025.1, from coordinate 11,202 downwards.
TGAAGATATACAGTCAACCGGCGCTTTTCTTATATTTCCATTAAACCATAAACCAAGCAACTCTTCATTGTTTATATCTGCTTGCACTATCACATCTTCAAACTTTTTAAATTCATCTTCAAAAAGAAAATCTTTTGCGAAATTTATTATTCTTAGCAAATATGACCTATCTTTTTTAACTAACGGCATAATTTCTTCAAAAAAGTTTTTAAATTTATCATAAAGCAAAGAGTTTATTTCATCGGTTCTTTCGGCATTAAGCAATTCCTTAATTTTAGTCCTCAAACTCTGCCTGATTAAAGTTTCATATATTTCTTTTCCTCTCAAATCTAATGGAAAAAGAAATGACATAGATTCTATTTCTAAAAGAAATTTGATATTTTTTTCATTATTGATATGCATCACATTTATTGCCTTTGGTCCGCCTTTTGCTGAAACAGCATTGAATACAACACAATCAGATTTATTCGGTAAATAATTTTCACTGCAATTTTGTTTATGAAAAAATAAATCTCCAAATTTGGTGTTATATATAAACCCATAATCTTGCTTGGTCCTTGTATCGCCAAACCGTTTAACAACTCCTATATATTTATTTTCTGTGTTGTTATTCATTTTATTACCTATATTCAAAACATCCCTCATAATTTTTCCCCGAATAAGATAAATTATACTAAAAACGATAAAGACAGCAACCAAACAAATAAAAGATAAGCTGAAATAAAAAAAGCCGTTCGGGGTTTCAGAACCCAAAACGGTTTTATTTTACAATTTATCGAATCTTAAAAAAGACTGATTTTACAAGTGTTTTTGATATATTAAATGGCGTTAATCCGATTAAGTGGAGCTGATCGGGATTGAACCGACGGCCTCATCGTTGCGAACGATGCGCTCTCCCAGCTGAGCTACAGCCCCATTATAACTATGATTACAAATTTCAAAGTTCGAATTACGGATCTGCACATTAAACTAGAGCGCTAATTTGAGGAACGATGCGCTGTCTTCCGCTTCGCTTCAGACCCAGGGCACTCACATCTCGTGCCCGCGGCAGACTCGTGCTCCTTATTCGTCGCACTGCCGCCCAGCTGAGCTACAGCCCCATTATAACTACGATTACGAATTTCAAATTAATCTACTACATTTAACAAGAGCGCTGATTTGAGGAACGATGCGCTGTCTTCGCTTTGCTCAGACCCGGGGCACTCACATCTCGTGCCCTTGGCAAACTCGTCCTCGTTATTCCTCGGACTGCCAACCAGCTGAGCTACAGCCCCATTATAACTACGATTACGAATTTCAAATTACTAATCTACTACATTTAACAAGAGCGCTGATTTGAGGAACGATGCGCTGTCTTTCGCTTCGCTTCAGACCCGGGGCACTCACATCTCGTGCCCGCGGCAGACTCGTGCTCCTTATTCGTCGCACTGCCGCCCAGCTGAGCTACAGCCCCATTATAACGACAATTACGAATTACGAAAATACAACTCTATTCAAAAAGTGTCATTCTGAACTTGTTTCAGAATCTCGTAGTAAAAAAACTAACAGCAGACCCTGAAACGAGTTCAGGGTGACACAATATTAAAACTCAGACTTCTTGTTTCCTTTCATATTGTCGAGCTCTTCCAAATATTCGCCTGTACCTCTTGCAACGCACGTTACAGGATCATCTGCAATATTTACCGGAAGTTCGGTTTCCTGTGAAAGAAGTTCGGGAAATCCGCCTACAAGAGAACCGCCGCCGCTTAAAATTATCCCGCGGTCAACAAGATCCGCTGAAAGTTCCGCCGGAGTTTCTTCGAGAACGCTTTTCACAACTTCAACTATAGCTTTTACAGGTTCTGCCAAAGCGACTCTGACTTCGTCGGAAGTAATTTTAACCGTTTTAGGAAGACCTGTAAGCAAATCTCTGCCTTTTACATCCATTTCGGTTTCTTTGCCTAAAGGGAATACCGAACCGATTTTCATTTTTACTTCTTCGGCCGTACTTTCACCTATGGAAAGATTATATTTTTTTCTGAAATACTGAACTATAGATTCATCCATTTTATCGCCGCCGATATCCAAAGATCTCGCGACGACCATTCCGCCAAGTGAAATAACCGCGACTTCCGTAGTTCCGCCGCCGATATCAACTATCATACTGCCAATGGGTTCCTGTATGGGAATTCCTGCGCCGATAGCCGCTGCCATTGGTTCGTCAATGAGAAAAACTTCTCTTGCTCCGGCCTGCTCTGCGGATTCTCTTACGGCTCTTCTTTCAACTTCGGTTATTCCCGAAGGAACGCCGATAACAACTCTGGGATGAAGAAGAGTTCTGCGGTTGTGCACTTTCTTTATAAAATATCTTATCATTCTTTCAGTAGCTTCAAAGTTCGCGATAACTCCGTTTCTGAGCGGACGAACCGCAACAATATTCGCGGGAGTTTTGCCTAGCATTCTTTTAGCTTCCACTCCTATTGCAAGAACATTTTTTGTATCTTTGTCCATAGCAACAACGGAAGGCTCTCTTAAAACAATGCCTTGTCCTTTAATAAAAACAAGAACAGAAGCTGTCCCTAAATCTATTCCCATATCGTTCGAAAACAAACTGAAAAGATAATTAAACATTTTATAACCTCAAAGTTAAAAGTGAAAAGCAGAAAGCGAAATAAAGCAATCACAAAAATCGCCGTTAAATTTCACTTTTCGCTTCTCACTTCTCACATTATTTTTTATACAACTAATTTTACAATTGCCATTTCTGCGCTGTCTCCGCGTCTTGTTCCGACTCTCAAGATCTGCGTGTAGCCGCCGTTTCTTTCTTTATATCTAGGGGCTAAAACGTCAAAAACTTTTTTTACTACTTCTTTATTATTTATTTCGCCGTGGATTGCTCTTATCGCGCTTAAGTCTGCCTTTTTCGCTTTTGTGACAAGCTTTTCGGCATAGCTTGTAAGTTCCTTTGCTTTAGGCAAAGTAGTGGTTATTTTTTCGTGAAGAAACAGTTCGGCAGCCATATTTCTAAGCATGGCTTTTTTATGCGAACTTGTAACACCGAGTTTGCTCCCGTTATGGTTTTTTATCATTTTTTTGCTCCCTTCATTCCGAGCGACAATCCGAGTTCGGCAAGTTTTTCTTTTATTTCTTCAAGAGAACGCTTTCCGAAATTGTCGAAATTCATCATATCTTCTTCTGTAATCAGAACAAGAGCTCCGATAGTTTCAAGACCCGCGTTCTTCAAGCTGTTTGACGATCTTGTAGAAAGATCCATTACGCTTAAAGGCTGGTCGAGCAAATCGGAACCTTTTTCTTCTTCTTTATTCGCAGCTTCAGCAACCGCACCTTCGTCTTCAATTACGCCTGTAAATATCGTGAGGCTGTTTCTCAAAACTTTCGCCGCTTCTACTAAAGCGTCTTTAGGAGTTACAGAACCGTCTGTCCAGATTTCCATAACAAGCCTGTCATAGTTTAGAGTTTGTTCTACACGGGTATTTTCAACTTCGTAATTAACTTTTGTTATCGGGGAGAAAAGCGAATCCAAAACTATTGTCCCGACGGCATATTTATTGGATTTGAGTTCTTCTGCAAGAACATAGCCTTTGCCTGACGAAACTTCAAGCTCCATTTCAAGAACGGTACCGTTATCGATATTAGCAATTTCCTGTTCGGGATTTAATATCTCGACGTTGGCGTTCTTTTCAATGCTGGCAGCCGTTACTTTGCCCGCTTTTTTAACTTTAAGATAAAGTTTTTCCGGCATCTGGGAGTGAAGTTTCACTCTTACTTTTTTCAAGTTTAAAACTATCTGCGCAACGTCTTCTTTAACGCCTTTCAATACGGCAAACTCATGAAGCGCGCCGTTTATTTTAACCGAAGTAATTGCCGCGCCTTCAAGGCTTGATAAAAGAACTCTGCGAAGAGAATTCCCTATCGTGTGACCATAGCCGCGTTCAAAAGGTTCGGCGGTAAAACGACCGTAAAATTCCGTCGCCGTTTTTTCATCCATCACAAGTTTACGTAATTTTTCTAAATCCGGAGTTTTCATTCTATATAACCTCACTTAACAAACCTTTGGTTTTATAACCTTTGGCTGTTAGTTTATTTTGAATAATATTCTACGATAAGCTGACTGTCTATCGGATGAGACATTTCGCCCGGCATCGGTTCGCTTAGAACTTTGCCTTCAACTTTTGTCTTATCGAAATTAAGCCAAGCAGGAACATTTGACGCTGTTTTTTCGGTAAGTTTCTTTATAACCGAATTTTCTTTGTATTTTTCCGGAACGGTAATGATGTCGTCTTTTTTTACCTGATAACGCGGCACGTCGATTTTTTTGCCGTTAACCAAAATATTGCCGTGATTTACGATTTGTCTTGCCTGTTTTTTAGAAGAGGCAAAACCCATGCGGTAAACAACGTTGTCAAGTCTCAACTCAAGAAGTTTAAACAAATTATCGCCGGTTGAGCCTTTCATTTTTTCGGCGACTTCGTAATAATGGCTGAACTGTTCTTCGGTTAAACCGTAAACTCTTCTTGCTTTCTGTTTTTCGCGTAAATGCTTTCCGTAATCGGACATTTTTCCTTTGGCCGCTCCGTGTTGTCCGGGACCGTTTTTGCCTCTTTTTCTTTCAAGAGTGCAATTGGTCGTACATCTTTCGCCTTTAAGGAAAAGTTTTTCTTTTTCTCGACGGCACAACTTACATACTGACTCTAAATAACGTGACATCTATTAAACTCCTCTTTCATCAATTTGCTTTATATTAAACTCCCGGCAGCAGCCGTGATGCCGAAAATTTTTATCAATTCTTTTTATACTCTTCTCGGTTTCGGAGGACGGCAGCCGTCGTGAGGAACCGGCGTTATGTCTTTTATCGCCGTAATTCCGAGACCAGAACTCTGCAAGCCTCTTATCGCCGTTTCTCTTCCCGGCCCGGGGCCGTTTACAAAAACAGCAACGCTTTTAACGCCCATATCCATCGATTTCTTGCCTACCGAAGCCGCGGTCATCTGAGCGGCGAAAGGAGTGCCTTTTTTCGCGCCCTTAAAGCCCGAACCGCCCGCAGACGCCCAAGCCAAAGTATTTCCTTTTTCGTCGGTAATATTAACGATTGTGTTGTTAAACGTCGATAATATGTACGCTCTGGCAACTCCGCCGGTATATTTTTTCTTTTTCGACGCTCCAGCGCCGGATGATTTCTTTTCTTCTGCCATACTTCCTCCGCATTTATTTGCTATTTAATTTTTAGCCTTTCTTTCCCGGAGCCGGGGCTTTACCCGCGCCTACGGTTTTTCTCTTGCCGCGTCTTGTACGGGCATTAGTTTTCGATCTCTGCCCTCTTACGGGAAGATTTCTTCTGTGACGTGAACCTCTGTAACTTCCTGTTTCTATAAGTCTTTTAATGTTGGCTTGAATTTCTCTTCTCAAGTCACCTTCGACTTTAAGATTTTTTGTTATGAGGTTGTTTATTTTATTAACTTCCGCTTCGGTTAAATCTTTAACTCTTTTTGCGGGATCTAATTCAAGTTCCGCAATAATTTCGTTTGATATCGCAGGTCCGATTCCGTAAATATATCTTAACGCTATATCAAGTCTTTTGTTCTTTGGTAAATCTACGCCAGCTACACGAGCCATTCTTTTCCTCCAAATCTTTTATGCCTTATTTGAGCTAAAATTGACTATCCCTGTCTTTGTTTGTGTCTAGGATCCGAACATGTTACTCTTACTACATTTTTGCGTTTTACTACTTTACATTTCTGACAAATTGGTTTAACCGATGCTCTGACTTTCATTTTTGCTGCTCCTGATTGTAAGCTAAATATGATACGCTTGCGCGCCTCATTTTTCTCTATATGTTATTCTGCCTCTTGTTAAATCATAAGGTGAAAGTTCAACTTTCACTTTATCTCCGGGTAAAATTTTTATGTAATGCATTCTCATTTTGCCGCATATATGAGCAAGAATTACGTGCCCGCCTTCTATTTCAACTTTGAACATAGCGTTGGGCAAAGATTCTAAAATTTTCCCTTCAACTAATATTTTTTCTTCTTTTGACATTTTATACCCTTGTTTAAAAGTAGTGTCATTTAACTGCCGTCAGTATTTCGTTTCCGTCTTCGGTTATTGCAACGGTATGCTCAAAATGCGCGCTCAGACTAGCGTCTTTAGTGACAACAGTCCAATCGTCATCTAACATTCCCACTTCGTAACCGCCTACGTTTACCATAGGTTCTATTGCTAAAACCATACCGGGAACTAGTTTTATTCCCGTATCGGCTTTACCAAAATTCGGAATCGGCGGTTCTTCATGCAAAGCCCTTCCTATTCCGTGACCTACAAAATCCCTTACCACTGAAAAACCCGCGTTCTCTACGGTTTGCTGAACCGCAAAAGAAATATCGCCGAGCCTTTTTCCCGGTAATGCCTGCTCTATGCCTTTCTGTAGTGATTGCTCTGTAACTTTAAGAAGTTTCGAGGCGGTGTCGGTGATACTGCCGACTGCGTAGGTTTTTGCCGCGTCGCCATAATAACCTTCGTAAATTACTCCTATATCAACAGAAACTATATCGCCGGATTTAAGACCGCGGGAAGCATTCGGAATCCCGTGAACAACCTCGTCATTCACCGACACGCATGCGCATGCAGGGTAGGGATAACTCATCCCTTGAACTCCGAGGAAAGCCGGCAACATTTTCAATGAACGTATATATTTTTCTGCAAAAACGTCTATTTCTTTAGTTGTTATTCCGGGTTTTATAATATCCGTAAGCCTGTTTAAAATTTCGCCTACGGCGCGGCCTGCTGCTTTCATTTTGTCTATTTCCTGCCGCGTTTTTAATTCAATACTTCTTTTCTTTAATAACAATTTAGTATACCCGAATATTACTTATCAATTACTTCAGTTATTTGTTTAAAAACTTCTTTTTCGTTTTGCTGACCGTTTATTTCTACAAGTATTCCGGCGTTTTTGTAATAATCCGTCAAAGGTTTTGTCTGGTTTTCATAAACAGTCAATCTGTCCAAGACAATATTTTCTTTATCGTCGCTTCTTTGAATAAGCGTACCGCCGCAAGCGTTACATACGTTTTCTTGTTTAGGAGGTAAAAAATGTATATGATAACTTTCTCCGCAAGCACAGACTCTTCTGCCCGAAATTCTTTTTACAGCTTCGGCATTATCTATAAATATTGAAAACACCGCATCTATTTTTATATTTTCTTTTTTAAGCATTTCGTCGAGAGCTGCCGCTTGGTTTAAAGTTCTCGGAAAACCGTCTAAAAGAAATCCTTTTTTTACATCATCTTTCTGAAGACGCTTCTGAACCATTTCAACGACTACTTCGTCCGGGATAAGCTGTCCGGCAGCCATCAAAGCGCTGATTTTTTCGTCACTTTTTTTTGCTTCCCTGAACATATCGCCGGTGGACAAATGAACAATTCCGTATTTTTCAACAATTCTTTTTGCTTGTGTTCCTTTGCCTGCTCCGGGAGGTCCGAATAATATATAATTCATAAAAGCCTCTTGTTTTTATATTAACGACAAGAAACGCAATACATATTGAGGTATATCACGAATCAATATGCACGCGTTTTACATTCAATTTTATATGCAACTTGATAAGTCTATCAAATAAAACAAACTTTTGCAAATACAATAGTAAAAATCTGTATTTGGCTATTAGGAATACTATAAAATTATTACAGCTGTGTCAAACTAATGTATTTCAGGCGCTTCGCCCTGAACCCGAATTACTTTTTGCACAAGCGCAAAAAGTAATCAAAAACGCCCGCCGCCAAACGCATTCGCAATCACTTTTTGAAAACAATTTCACAAAACTCGCAGCTAATAACGACTTTAAGGTTACTGCTCAAACATTGTGAAATAGATATTTCAAAAAGCTGACTGCTCATAAGCTAGCGTTAATGCGGCATTAAAACAGCGAAAGATAAAAGACGCCATAATGCGCCTGTCGCAGACAAAACCGGGATTTAAAAGATCAACAACTGTAGATATGCTTAATGATAAAAGAAAACGGCGGCAGTAATTTTGATTATTACCGCCGCCGTTTTGCTATTTGCACTTTGTTATATATTCTTTATATTCGCATCACTCAATAAATACTTCCGTTCTTCTGTTCTGCGCTCTGCCTTCTTTTGTTCCGTTATCGCCTTTCGGTCTTGACGATCCGTAACCTACGTATTCCATCTTGTCAGGATCTACTCCCAAGTTTAAGAACACATCATATACCGCTTTAGCTCTGGCTTTTGATAATTTTTTATTTACCGCTTCACTGCCGGTACTGTCCGTGTGCCCTTCTATTATAATTTTCGTAAACTTATACTTCAATATGTCTTCCGCCTGATCTCTTACGATTTTTTGAGCTCTTTCTGACAACTTGGCGCTTCCTGTCTTAAATGCCGACGCGTCAAGATTAAACTTCTTCATCGCAGGATTTTTTGTTTTATTCGCTTTATAGAGTTCAACGGTTTTATCCAGCTCGGCTTTTACATTAGTCAACATTTTGTCGTTAAATACAAGCTTGCCGTCCGCTTTCTTTGTAACAGGATTTATGTTCATCACTCTTCCGGCATATGTTACTTCAAAATATTTGTAAGGATGACCTTTAGAGTCATAAGCTGTTTTTTCAACCACGTTGCTTGAGCCTACAGTTTTTTCCAGCTCGATTTTCGCAGTTTCAAATTTAGCGGCTCTATCCAGCTCTCCTGACGTATTCGTCAACAATCTTTGGTCAAACACGGAAGTGCCGTCCACTTTCTTTATAAACGGATATATGTCTACAGGCAAAACATCCACCGCCTTTCCGTTATACATTACTCTAAAGTATTTGTAAGGGTTGCCGTCTTCATCAAAACCGGTTTTTTCGGTTATGTTGTCTAAACCTACAACTTCTCCTATTGCCTGTCTTGCTTTCACATAATTACCGTCGTCTTTAGCGATTTTATTCAATTCTTTTTTTGTATCAGTTAACAATTTTTCATTAAATACCGTAGTGCCGTCAGGTTTATTTGTAAACGGATATACCTTCATCGCTTCGCCGTCATACATTATTTCATAATATTTGTACGTATTGCCGTTTGAATCAAAACCTGTCTTTTCTATTACAGTATCTACGCCTGCCGTTTTTTCTATTGCGGTTTTCGCTTTATCGTAATTAACGGCATTCTTAGCAGCGATGTCCAACTCTCTTTTCGCATTCGTCAACAATCTGCCGTTAAATACGGTTACATCGTCCGATTTCTTTATAATAGGATCTATTTCCATTACCCTTCCGGCATATGATACTTCAAAATATTTGTGAGGTTTTCCGCTGTCGTCATAAGTCGTTTTTTCAATTACATTGTTTGCGCCGGCCACTTTTTCTATCGCTGCTTTCGCTCTCATGTATTTAGCGGCTTGATCCAATTCTTTTTCCGGATCCGCCAAGAATTTGTCGTTAAACACTAAAGTGCCGTCCGATTGTTTTACGAACGGATCTACGTCTACCGGTTTACCGTTATACGTTACCTGGAAATATTTGTATTCATTGCCGTTTTCATCATAACCTATCTTTTCAACCACATTCTTTGCGCCTACCGCTTCTTCCATCGCAGCCTTTGTTTTATCGAAATAAACAACTTTATCCGCCTCTGTTTTTACTATTACTTTTCTATCGCCGCCTTTTGTCAGACCTTCCTGTTCTATCATTTGTCTGGCCAATCTGGTCGCTTCAGCAACTTTTATTCTCTCTTCTCTAGCTTTCATTTCAGCGCGTTTTTGCTTACCATCTCCGCCGAATGAAACTCTTATACCCAAGTTTCCGCCTATGCCTTCAAACTTATCTCCCTGCTCTATCGTTGCTTGTCCGTATACATATACCCCTTCTGTTATACCTACATTTAATCCCACTGTTCCTTCAATTATTGATCCGGATAAGTCCGACGTATGTTCGGCTCCTCCGTAACTTACATCTTCAGAACCCGAAAATTCGCTGCTGTACGCTACTTCCAAGTACGGCGCTATTGCCAATCCGTTCTTGCCCATCTTTGTAAATCCTATAAGCATTGCGGCTTTTCCGGTCATATGCTCTGCTCCGCTAAATGTCAAATCTCCCATCCCGTTTTTGACCGGTACAACATCCGCCGCTGCTTTATGATACTTAAACTCTACCTTAGGTTCTATTCTGAAATAGTTATCTTTGTTTACCTCTGCCTTAAACGTTTTTCCTAATTCCACGCTCGCCGCAAATATGCTTCTTTCAGGTCTGTATTCCAATACCTGTCCGTCCGCCGTAATATTCTTCATATCAAGCGATGTCCAGAAATTTCTAGCCGTTAAGTCCACAAACCAGCCGGAATCATTCAGCCATGTTCCATACGCTCCGACGCTCGGCGCGGTTCCGTTTCCTTCGCTGTGGCGTCCGCTATCCATGATAGTCTTAACATCACTGACCATATATCCGCCCATCAAACCTGCAAAGAATCTATTACTGCCTTCCGCGTTAAACTGATAATCGTATCCGCCTTCCACTCCGAACATAGTCATATCTGTTTCTATCAATTCGGTTACTTTATGCTGTTTTCCGTAAGTTCTTGCCCACATGCCGTGGCTGCTTTCTCCGTTTGCCGCTCTTAAATCACCCAAACGTCTTTCAAGAGAGTTTATTCCGGTTCTGGTCATCACTACGTTCATTATAGGTATATTCGTTACTGTTCTTAACATATTTGTATACCTGGTGGATAAACGCAAGAAGTAGTCCGTCATTTCTCCGCCCTTTGGTCCGCCTTTGAATAAATCGTATTCATAGCCGCCCAAATCACTCTTGCCTCCTAGCAACTCTACTGTTCCGTCTCCGCCGATACTGGCGCTTCCGTCAACCAGCTTCAATCCGTTGCCGGGCATTTGTCCACCGGTTCCGTCAGTATTATGCACTCTTAACAATACTAATCCGTTATATTCTCCGTCCAATACCAAGATATCGGCAACAGGCGCGTCTTTATCTATTCTCGCATTCATATCTACTATTGCTTCACCTGAGGCATTTAATGTTGTCACAGTAAACTGTGTATAGTTACCGGGCAGCATCGAGCGAATATCTACAGTTCCTTCAAAATCAAAGTTCGCTACGCTTGCTCCGCCGGCATTCTTCCACAACCCGCCGTCTTTTAACGTTACCGTCTGGATATTTGTGGTCGCGCCGTCAAGCAAAGCGCCGTCATTTATTAT
>WRFE01000024.1 GCA_009778965.1 Candidatus Endomicrobium labiotermitis | reverse complement strand
CCAAAGGAACCGCTATCATAACTATAAGCGGCTGGTAAATTGATTCAAATTGGGAAGCTAAAATCATAAAAATTATTATAACGCCAAGCCCCAATGCAAAAGAAATCTCGGATAACGCTTCTTTCATCGCAAGCATTTCGCCGGAAATAACGCAATGCACGTCTTCGTTGTTAAATCTGTAATGTAATATTTCCTCAATCTCTCCTACAGCTTTTGTGAAGTTTCCTCTTACATTAGCAGACAAAAAGTAGGCTCTTTCGCCTTCAATTCTTTTAATCGCCGGCAAAGTTTTTACAAAATGAGCCGTTGAAATCTGCTTTAGCTGTATGGTCATTCCCCATGGAGAATATGCCGGCATCTCCATAACTTTTTCAAGCCGGTCGCGGTCCTCGGCGCGCATTCTTACTCTTATATCCATTTCATCGTCTTTTTGTTTAAGTTTTGTGGCTACCATACCTTTTATTGCAGCCAAAGTCATCGCTGAAATATCCTGAGTTGACAAACCGAAAAGAGATGAACGCTCTCTGTCAATAATAATTCTTAATTCGGGAACTTCATCGGGAGGGTCAAGCTTTATTCCGTAAAATTGCGGCATATCTTCCATAATTTTTCTTATTTCATCAGCTGATTTTTTAAGTATTTGTAAATCTTTTCCTCTTATTTCTATCAAAAGACCCGATGAACCGCCCCCAGCGCCAAACATACCCTGCTGAGTGATAAATTCGGTGTCAATTCCTTTAATATTCCATTTTCTTATTTCATTTGAAACATTGGCAACAAGCTCGTCCGTTGACATTCCTTCTCTGTTTAATCTTCCGATTATTCTAGACTGGTAAGCGCCTAAAGTTTCCACGGCGGCAACACCGGAATCATCTCCGGTAGATCCGATACTTACGGAAATATCTCTTATTTCCGGATAACGTGATATAAGCTGCTCTATTCTTTTTGACGTAGCATTAGTTATGTCAAGCGGAGTGTCGGGAGGCATAGTTACGTTTAAGACAAATCTTCTCTCGTCGACTTTAGGCATAAATTCCTTGGGAATAAACTGAAAACAAACAGCGCCGAGAAGAGTGTATATAAAAACCACTAAAAACACTTTTCCCGGACCCCAGTCTAGTGCTTTTTTAAAAACCGGAGTAAAATATTTGTTTATGGTCGCCATTCCCGCCGTAATAGACTGTTTATCCAAATCGGCGGTAAGAGCAAGTCTGGGCACCAAAAATATAGCGGCAAAAATAGATGACAGCAGCGAAAAAGTTATGGTTAAAGCAAGCTGTTTAAAAAGCTGCCCTATCATTCCGGCAACAAAAACAAAAGGAATAAATATAGCCACGGAAGTAAAGGTAGCGCTTAAGACAGGAGCAAGCAAACTGCTTGTCGCAGCGTGAATAGAATCCTTTTTATCCGTACCTGTCCCTTTAAGCTTATGGTATTTCATTAAGATATTTTCAAGCACCATATTGGAGTTGTCGATCACCATCCCTATACCTACCGTAATACCGCCCAATGACATAGTGTTTATGGTTATTCCCTGAAAATACATTAAACTCAGAGTTGAACAAAGAGCGACCGGAATCGCGATATTTATTATGATGGATGCCATAAAACTTCTCATAAAAAAGTAAAGAAGGATGAAAGACAGCATTACCCCTTGCACAAGACTGGAATACAAATTCACGAGAGATTCTTTAATAAAGTCCGATTGGTCGGAAGTAATTAGTATTTCGATTCCCGGCGGAATTTTCTCTTCTATGTCTTTCAGTTTTAGATGGACTAACTTTGAAAGATTTATTAAATTCGATCCGGACTGCTGGTATATGCCCACAGAAATATTTTCATTTCCGTTATAGCGGGAAAAACCTTTTCTGTCTCTTAAAGACTCTTTGACATCGGCAATATCTCTTAAAAACACTATCTTATCGCCGGCCTCCTGCGCTCTGTTTCTTACTCTTTTTGTACTCATTGCCTGATCAATATTGTGATCGACCTTTGAAAAAGAAAGAGACGCGACGTCAGCTATATCTTGAAACTCACCGACGGTTTTTACAAGATACTCATGTTTACCTTCTTTAATTGTTCCCGCTGGATAAGTTATATTAGCGTTTTGAAGAGACGTTATAATTTCACTTATCGAAACCTGATTGGCAAGAAGTCTTCCTTTATCTATTTCTACAAGCACTTCTTTTTCCTCACCACCCCTAAGTTCTACTTTTGCAACACCTTCTAACCTTTCAAGTTCATCTTTTATGTTCTTTTTAGCTATACGACGGAGTTCCGCCATTGCTAAAGGCGATGAATCGCCGTTTTTATAACTGACAGATAACATTATTGCTTCAACCTGAGTAGGATTATATTTAAGAACAACTGGTTCTAAGGCTTCCCTTGGAAGAGATTCTTTTACCAAATCGATTTTTTCACGTACGTCCATCGCGGCAAAATCCATATTTGTTCCCCATCTGAATTCGCACGATACTATGGATACGCCTTCTTTGGAAATAGATGATACTCTTTTTATATTTTTAACCGTTCCCGCGGTTTCTTCAACAATTTTGCTTATAAGTTTTTCAGATTCTTCGGGTCCCGCTCCGTCGTATTTTGTAACTATGGTTATCTGCGGATACTCCATTGCGGGAAAAAGCTCCTGGGGAATTCTTGAATAAGAAATAAGCCCTAAAAGCCCTACGGATAAAAATATCATTATTGTTGTTACTGGTCTATCGACCGGAAGTCTTAGCATGCCCATTTTCTGTCTCTCTCTTTGTTTTATATTTTAATTATATCTTTATTCTCGGTATTTTAGGAGCGTTTTTATATCTTTCGGCTGATGTTAAAACGTCCGGTTTTTTTACAACCAGCTTTTTAATTTTGCTTCCAGAACCGCCGAATATAAATGAAAAACTTCTCAAAATTCCGCCGAGACTCTTTCTGGGATTATCCAAAAGATAATATGCCGTCGGAATAACAAGAAGCGTAAGCATTGTCCCTGTTATAGTGCCGCAAAGAACAGTAAGCGCCAGAGACTTCCACATAGACGCGGCCTCATCGCGGCTCAAAACCATAGGTAAAAGCCCGAGCGTTTTCATAAGAAAAGTTATAATTTCGGGTCTTAATCTTTCTTTGCAAGACTCAAATATAACCCTTAATACGTTTGTCCTGCCGTGCTTTCTTTGATTTATTTTATCCACTATAATAATAGATCCGTAAACAATTGAACCAAACAGAATCATCACACCTATCCAAACGCCCAAGCTTATTGATTTTTTAAATATCCAAAGAGAAAATGCCACTCCTATAATACTTAGAGGCAGCGCAAACATAATTAAAAACGGCTGTTTATATGATTCAAAAATCGACGCCAAAACAAAAAATATTAAAATTACAGTGAGCGCCACCGCCATTATAAACTGACTTTCGCTCTCAACAGTTTTTTCATAATCTCCTGAAATTTTAAAAGAGTAATCTCGTGGAAACGATATGCCTTTCATCGCGTTGTTTATTCCGTCTGCCGCGGTAGTAAGCCCAATTTTTGTCCTGTTGGAGCTTATCTGTATAAAACGGTTTTTATTTTTACGCCAGATTTCCTGTGTAGATTTCACTTCTTCTACTGAAGCGACCTGACCGACGCGTACAGCCTCTTTTTTAGAATTGATCAAAGACAAAAACATCACGTCGCTGATATTTTTTACGGTACCGGGCGTTAGTCTGGCTAATGTTTCTATTTGTTTTCCTTCTGTCCTATACTGTGTGGCTATAAGTCCTCTTATTTGGCAATGCAGTGTATTCCCGAAATAATAAGCGGTAAGCCCGAAATTCGACAACCTTTGATTGTCCACAACAACATTTATCTCCGGCTCGTCTTCTCTCATTCTTATTTTTACGTCATCCAGCCCTTGAACCTGCTGAAGCCTGCCTGAAGCGGCAAAAGCAAGCTGTTTCAACTGGTCATAATCCTCTCCGTAAAAATCAACGAACATTTCTTTGCTGCCAGCAGCGCCTCCTTCTTGGTAATACACGAAGGCTGGGCTGTAATCCGGAAAATTTTTTCTAAACTCATCTTTAAAAGTGTCAGCGTTTTTATAGACTTTAACTTCCACGAATGTGTGAAGTTTTTCGATTTTCGACGAAACTCTTTCTACGTCGTCTTTATAAGACATAAGTTTTATTTCCAATTTTTTGACTATTTCGTTTGAAACTTCTATACGGGTTGCCGGCGGAAACTGTATGCCTATTCTGAAAGTATTAGTATCTCCTGAATCCATAAATTCAGAATCGCGGGTTTGAAAAATTTTTATCGAAGCAAAAAACAGAGCAAAAACAAAAAGCCATACGAAAGTCTGGCGCCTGAAAACAAATTTCAAGCATTTTCCGTACATACGTCTTATCCACATATACCAGCTCTGAAACTCAAGTTCAAAATTATTCTGCCAAAAATAAATCTGGGGAGGAACAAAAATCATCGTGCTTACAAGCGACGCTATAAGAGCAAAAGTAATAGTAAGTCCGAACGGCACATAAAGCTGTCTTATTTCGGGATCTAAAAACACAAGCGGCAAAAATACAACTATAGTTGTGACTGTCGAAGCAAAAATCGGCTGCCAGAGTTCGGCAGTTCCTTTTACGACAAGTTCAACTTTTGTCTTAAAAGTTTTTCTGTGATGATGAAACGCAATATTTTCTATTACGACGATAGCGTTGTCCATAACGTTGGCTATACCCATGGCAAGACCGCTGAGCGTCATGACATTAAAAGTCTGGTTAGTAAAATACATAAGAATAGCGCAAATAAAAATACTCAAAGGAAGGGTAGTGGCTACTATAAGTATGTTTTTTACGTTTCTCATAAAAATAAACAAAATTCCGGCAAGAAGTATGGCTCCTATAACCAAAGATTCAACCAGAGAATAAATCGCTTTTTCTATGTATTCCGCGTCATTTTTAACAACTGTTATAGCAATTGAAGGATCAAGTGTTTTTCTAAGACCTTCAATAATCTGAAGCGACTCGGATGCAGTGCGTATGGTGTTTGCCGTAGATTCTCTTTGTATATACAAAGACACCACAGGCTCAACATTAAGCCTTGCAAAAGAAGTAGGTTCGTTAAAAGAATCCTGCACCGTACCTATATCTTTGATTCTTATTACAGATCCGGCCGGAGTTATGGCAATTCCTGTATTCTCTATTTCTTCTATTTTCTCATATTCGCCGGTAGCCCTGATTACATAAGTTGAATTTCTTTCGTCTATGCTTCCGGCAGAAATAGAAATATTAGCAAGACTTATTTTCTGCACAACTTCAAGCATCGGAAGCTGGTATGCCAAAAGTTTAGCATTGTCAATATTCATAAGAAGCTTTCTTTCCCTTCCGCCTCCGATGTCAATATTGGCAACGCCCGAAACCCTCATTATTTTTTCTTTTATCTGCTCTTCGGCTATTTCTCTTAACTGCTCGGGAGAAAATTTTTCCGAACTCAAAGAAATGATAATAATCGGCGCGTCGGACTGTTCAAATTTTGCAATAATCGGTTTTTCGGATTCTTTTGGTAAAAGATGTTTGACAAGCGCAATCTTCTCACGCACGTCGATAACCATAAATTCGGTATTCACGCCGTAATGAAACGTCATCATTATGTTGGATTCTGACTCTTTAGACGAAGAAATCATTTCTTTTAAACCGCTGAGTTCAGAAAAAACTTCTTCAAGAGGGCGGGTAACGTACTTTTCAACTTCGGTTGCGGCAACGCCTCCGCGAAGTCTTGTTATTACGCTTATCATTCCGCTTTGAGTGTTGGGATTTAATTCAATAGGTATTCGAACTGCCATAATTGACGAAAACATCATCAATGCTATGACAATCATAATGGTGGTTACTGGTTTTTTTATTCCTAAATCTATCATTTTTAAACGGAGTTAGAAGAGAGGATTGAGTAGATCGGGAATTAAAAATAAATATTTTAAAATTTTTCTGTTAATTCCTCATTCCTAACTCCTATCTCCTGTTTTTAATACTGCATTTCCACAGGCGAATCGGATTCCAGCATTTCCTGAAACTTTACTCTGGCGCCGTCTGAAAGCTGTCCGTTAGTTTCCGCAGGAATCATCTCTCCGATATTGAGTCCTTCCAAAATCACAATTTTATCGCCGACTTTATCTCCGACAATAACAGGTCTCATTTGTATGGTCCCTTCACCCGGTTTTAAATCAGGTATTACTATCGGCACCAAGAACGTAACATTGTTGAGAGAAACAACGCTGTCGGCAGGTATCAAAACTACATTTTTAAGTTCTCTCAAATATATGGTTCCTCTGGCAAACATACCGGAACGCAGCAAACCCTGGGCATTTTCAACATTAATTTTTACTGTTGAGGTTCTGGTTCTTACATTTACAATCGGAGCTATTTCCATAAGAACGCCGTCAAATTCTCTGTCCGGAAACGAATCGCTCAAAATTTTGACCTTTTGTCCTATGGCAAGTTTTTGTAAGTCTTTTTCGGGAATATCAACTTCAAAATTAGTTCCGCGGTCGCTTATAAATTTACAAACAACATCCTGCGGAGTAACATATTCGCCGGGCTTTATTATTATTTCGGCAAGTATTCCGCCGGTCGGAGCCTCAAGATTAGTTTTCTTTACATTTGACTGCGCAAGTTCAAGCTCAGACAATGCAGACTTAACGCGCGATTCCGCGGCTTGAAGTTCAAATTTTGCCTCATACAGCTTACTTTCCGCAAGAGCCTTCATTCTAAACATTTCTTCATAAACCTTATACCGCTCTTTTGCGGACAAAAACGAGGAATTCTCACTTTTAAATCTGCTTTGCGCATAATCGGCTTTAGACAAAGCGTCTTTGGGGTTAAGCGAACAAATAACCTGCCCTTGGTTTATGTGCGCGCCTTCTCTAAAATTATATCTTTCAAGAAGTCCTTCTATCTCAAAACGCATATCATTCTCTATTGCGCCTTTTATAGAACCCATTACTGTATATTTGTCGGTAAAATCTTGCTTGACAACCCTTATGGTTTTTACCTGTATAAAATTGACCACTTCTTCCGGAGCGGCTTTTTTATTAAAAAACAATAAATATACGGCTATAGCGACAAAAATCAAAATCATACAAATTAATATGGTATACATAAGCCTTTTAAAAGCCTGCGGTTCCTGAGCCCTGTAATTCCCGATTGAATGGCTGATATTGTCTTTAATTAAAAAGAAATAATACTTAATTTTTTCCAAGAGTTCCCCCTCTCCTATGTTATCTTAAAGGCATTAATGTTAATCTTTCCATTTCAGTCACCGATGAATGGTTTTGAAAAATAGCTCTCGCGTAAGCAGAAATCGCTTCGGCATACTTCCAAGATTCTTCCATAAGATTTACCGTCGGCACTTCATATAATTCATTTTTTCTTCTCATTAAAGCAAGCTTTCTTTCTCTTAAAGTAATTTCTTTTCTCGATGTTCTGGCACTGTTTAATGAAGTTAAATATTCATTGTAAGCTTTTTCAACCTCAAGACGTCTGGTCTTTAACACGTCTACATATTCGCTTGAAGTTTGGTTAAAGCCTACTCTGCTTTCTTTTGCATCAACAAAAAAACCTAAGTCGTCTAAAAGAGAAAGTTTTATATCATAAGAAGTCGTGTCAATTCGTTTACTTGCGTCAACTATGGTCGAAGGATCTGTATGTTCCTGATTATACGATGCTTCAAGAGAATTTCCCCACAAACCCCACGACATTCTTAAAGCCACGTTCCAAGCCGTCGTAAGTTCCAGAGGTTCTGTAGTAAAAGCTTCACCGCTTTTTCCATAAAAACCTTCGACATAAAATTTAGGAATTATTTTGGATCGGTTTATCCTTATTCTCATATCGGCCATCTGAGCTTGGACTTTCGCAGTTTGAACATCAAGATTGTTTGACAAAACAAAACTCAATATATCATGCAAAGTAAAAGTTATTTCCGCAATGTCGTCAGAAAGTTCTTCGGAAGCTTTCGCATTTATATCGTCAAGACTGTGAATCCCGACTGTATCAAGAAGTTTTTTAATCGTAAAACCTAGATTAATTTGTGAGGAGGCAAGCATGTCGGCAACTTTATCTCTAAAATTCTCGGCTTCAACCATATCAAGCTCTGAAATAGCTCTTGCTTTATATTCATTTCTTATTTTTATTATTAAAGTTTCAACTATTTCAAAAGCTTTTCCGAGCGCTTTATATTCCTGATTCAATGTAAGATATTCGAAATAGGCAAGTTTTACCCTAGTCAGAAGCTCTTCTCGCGTTTTTGTATAATTAAATCTCGCCGCGTCAACCATCATTGTTTCATATCTGTACATACCTTTTGTTCTGTAGCCTTCATATAGTGTCTGTACTGCACGAACTCCGTATTCTTGAGAATTATATTCATCCGCGGCAAAACCGCCAGCCGATGCCGCCATGGCAGTGGTTCCTTTTGAAGAAGAATGCTGCAGCATAATCTGAGGGAAAAATGCTCTCGCGGCTTTTATAGCTCTTATTTCCGCAAGCTGTATTTGTTCGTAGGCAACAACTAGTTTCTGATCACGAGCTTCCGCTATTTTGACAAGTTGCTGTAAAAAAGGATCGTCGAATCTAGCCTGTGAAAAAGACGGAAAAACCGTCATTAAAAACAAAGCTGACACAAAAATTCCGATACTTTTAGTATACATTTTTTTCATCTGCAAAATTCTCTCCGGATTTCAATTTTTTAAAAATATTCACTGTATTGAGTATATATGAAAAGCGTTGTTTTGTCAATGAGTTTTTAAATCAAAATTTGCCGTCTATGCTTGACAAATTAAAATCAATCATATATGTTTAAAGCATACATTTAAATAAAAGAGAGGAGCTTATTATGGCAAAAATTTATGATAACCTTACCGATTTAATAGGAAAAACCCCGCTCTTAAGACTGAAAAACTATGAGAAACAGAATAATCTTAAAGCAGAAATTATAGGAAAACTGGAATATTTTAATCCAGCGGGCAGCGTAAAAGACAGAATAGCAAAAGCAATGTTAGATGATGCGGAAGAAAAAGGGCTGCTTAAAAAAAATTCTGTAATAATAGAACCTACCAGCGGCAATACGGGCATAGGACTTGCTTCTGTTGCGGTTTCACGCGGATATAAAATTATTCTTACTATGCCTGAGACAATGAGTATTGAGCGCAGAAATCTGTTGAAAGCCTATGGAGCGGAGCTCGTTCTTACGGAAGGCGCCAAAGGAATGAAAGGGGCTATTGCAAAAGCAGAGGAACTTGCAAAATCAACTCCTAACTCGTTTATGCCCGGTCAATTTACAAATCCTGCAAACCCTGCAATACATAAAACAACAACCGGTCCTGAAATTTGGGAAGATACCGGCGGAAATATTGATGTTTTTGTCGCGGGAGTAGGAACCGGCGGCACTATAAGCGGAGCTAGCGAATACTTAAAATCAAAAAATCCTAATATACAAATAATCGCCGTAGAACCGTCAGATTCTCCATTTTTGTCAAAAGGGATTTCTGGTCCTCATAAAATACAGGGAATAGGAGCAGGCTTTATTCCGGATACACTTAACACAAAAATCTATGACGAAATAATCACTGTTTCAAATGACGAAGCTTTTAAAGCTTGCTCCGAAATAGCAAAATCCGAAGGATTGCTTGTGGGGATTTCATCCGGAGCTGCAGTTTTTGCGGCGGCCAGAGTTGCAATACGGACTGAAAACGCAGGCAAAAGTATTATAGTAATTTTACCTGATAACGGCGAAAGATATTTATCAATGTCTCTATTTAATGAATAACCCACATCTCTCAAAAACAAAAGACGACGGCAAAAATTAATTTGCCGTCGTCTTTTGCATTATTATCTATTCTCTGTAGTTATAGTTATTGTTATCTTATTATCACTATTTTTCCGGATTTCGTACCGCCGTCTTTGACCACCCAAATATATACGCCACTTGCGACATATTCATGTCTTTCATTGCGTCCGTCCCAGTTAGCGGCACTATTACCTAAAGTCCATTTTACCTTTCGTACAAGTTCACCTGTAGCGTTATATATATATATTGTTCCGCCGTTAGATGACAAACCTGTAAAACTAATTCCTTCTGCGAGTGTCCCATGGATACTTTTACCATCATTATCTTTTCTATTACTATCGGGGATCCACGGATTAGGATAAACAGAAACCGCGTAAGAAGAAGACACCAGTAAAAGAACAAAGAACAAAGAACAAAGAATAAATGATAAAATTTTTCTAACCATATACATACTATACTCCTAATTAATTAGTTTTTGCTTTGCTAAAACTCCAATTTTGAACTTTGTTATTTGAAAATTGTTCATTATTAATTGCCGTTACTGTATTTTTTCCAACGCTCTTCTGGCTTCTATTTTGTCGGGTTTAAAGGATAAAGAACGTTTTAAAAATTCTCTAGCTTTTTCAAAATCACCCCTGCTGTAATAAGTCATTCCGTCTTCATAAAATTTTTGCGCAAGCTGTTCTCCGACTCTGGATAATTCAAAAGCCGCCGAAGTATTTGCCGGATTATAATTTAAAGCCGTTCTATATTCCGCTGCGGCAGCTTCGAAATTATTTTTTCTGAAAAATTCAAATCCGCGCCTGTAATGTATTTCGGAAAGATCATAGCTTATTTTCGCTATATAATTCTGGGCATTTTTGGAATAATCGGTAAATTCATACCTGTCAGCTATTTCTTTAGCCTTTTTAAAAGATCTTACGGCTTCGGCAAGCCTGTTTCTTTCGTAATGTTTTAAACCGTCTTCAAAGTGGCGGTTAAGTTCCCCGCGAACTTTATCCTGCGATGCCAAAACTTTTTTATTTCTTTCGTATTCTGTAATATCCTGAATATTTTTTTCAGCTTTTGCAATTAATTCCTGCGCGTCTCTTCTGTGCGGAGCGGCAATAACCACAGCTTCAAAAAATCTTATTGATTCCTGAAATTTGCCTTGGTTAAATAAATTCATACCCTGACTGTACATTTCGGCAATTTTGTCGGAAGCAATTTTTGAAAGCTGGTTATCTATACTAATAATCCCTTCTTTAGCAGACTGGTTTTCGGGATCTATATCTATAATAAATCCGAGAGATTCTTTAGCGCGAACCAATTCGCCTTTTTTATAAAAACCTTCATAACGTTTCCAAAGATATTCAATTCTGTTTTTGTTTTTCTCTCTGTCTCTTAAAATTGAAACATCGTTGGTAAGTTCGTCTACATTTTCTATGCCTTTTCTTGCTATCGTATTTTCAGGATCGAGTTCCAGCACTTTTCTGTAATTGTCAGCCGCGGATACGGCATTGCCTTTATCAAGCGCGCTTTCGGCTTTTTTCATATAACTTCTTACTCGTCTTGCGTTGTAAACATCTATTTCGGCAAGCTGGTCAACAATTTTTTGCAAATATTTTTGAGATGGCCTGTGTTCGGGATAGACCGAAAGTATTTCATCAAATTTCTGGCGCGCGGTTATAAAATCCTTAGCATAAAAAGATTCAACGGCGCTCCTGAAATGATTTTGCATATAGTAATCATAAGCAGCTTTTTGGTTTGTAAATTTTCCGATTGCGTAACTGAAATTAAAATTATGTGTTCCGTTAGACATATCAGACGGAGTATAAGAATAATCTACCATAATGCTTTGAAATTCAAAACCTAAACCCAGACGTATGTCTGAATTAAGAGATTCTTCGGCAAGTTTTATACCGCCCCTGAAAGTCAAAAAGTAAATAGGCGTTATGGAAGCGCCGAGTGAAAAATAATTTCCGGAAAAAATCTGCGCGCTATAATCCAAAGCTACTTTTAAATCGTAAAAATCTTTTTCACGGTATGCCATGCCTAAAGTCAAAACCTGAGGCATTGAATAAGCTTCCCTAACAAACTTCATACTTGAACCTAAATTTCTGTATACGACAGCAAAAGAAAAATTTTCAAGATCAGGAGGCGTATAAATTCCGCCCGCATCTACAAGAAAAGCCTCTGTAGAATAATCTCCCAATGCAGAGCGTAATACTTTCATATTTATACCAAAACCGCCGTAAGGGACTTCCAAAGGAATAGTCTTTTTTATGTCCACTGAATAGTTTAAAACAAATGCTATATCATTTGTGTCTGCCATATTAATGGAATGACCTTGATAATCAAGATAGTCAATTTCTCCGTAACCGGCATACATTACCGAAAGACCAAAGTTTCCGACGACAGTAGGAAACTGCGCACCCACATAATTATATTGTATCCCGCCAAACAGAGACGAGTTGCTTGCGGAAGCAATTATTCTGTAAGTAGATATTGTTGAAGCAGGATTTAAAATAGCAGCAGCAGCCTTATCAGATTGCAAAGCTATACCAGCATCTCCCATAGCACCTGTAGCAGGGTTCGGATTATAAGATAGAATCTGTCCGCTTGTAATACCCGCATCCGCAAAAACGTTTGGCGAAATAATCATAAGAGCACAAATAACAGCAAAAAGTTTGCTGATAAAATCAATCTTTTTCATACACTTTGTACGCACATCTGCCGTATTGAAAAACACAGAATTGAAACATCCATAATTATTTTTCTTATTCATCAGATTTTTCCATCATCCCTCTAAGTTTTATTAAAGCGCCTTTTTCCAAATCTTTCACTTTTGATGCAGACAATCCAAGTTCTTCGGCAATACTTTTCAAAGAAACCTTTTTGCCGCTTTTTCCATCCAGCCCAAATCTGTGACACAACACTATTCTTTCGTTTTCGGATAAATTCGACATCATATCCTCAAGCCGCGACATATCTTCGCTTTCAGACAAAGAGTCAAAAATATTTTTTTGAGACTTATCCTCCACGAGTTCCGCAAGAGATTTTTGACCGTCGCCTATATCAATTTCTTTATCAAGAGAAATGGAATTTATAATATTATTTTCCTGAACTATTACGTCGGAAATTTCCGACGTAGTCAAATTTAAGATTTTTGCTATTTTTGAAATATCTGCATTTCTTCCCGACTTAGCTTCATTATCTACTATTTTTTTTATTGAAGCAAAAATTTTTCTGACGGTTTGAGGCATTTCTATTATGGCAATATTTTTAGAAATATACTCCTGAATGTTTTTTACAATTCTGTACCACGCATAGGTCGAAAAAGCCGCCGGACTGTTTTTGTTATATTTCAAAGAAGCTTCGAACAAACCTCTTTCGCCTTCCGCCGTAAGCTCGTCAGTATCAATTTGCGGAAAAAACGTTTTATATCTTTTTACGACCGCATAAACCAACGGTCTGTATTTTTTTATTTCATTGTTTCCAAAATGCATATTATTTCTTTTTTCCGTTTTTTTCCGCCGGAACAAATTTAAAGCCTCTTCCGAATACGGTTTCTATTTTTTTACCCCAGTTGCCCAAAGCCTGTCTTAAATTTTTTATGTGCGTGTCTATTGTTCTTGTAGTAATAGCGACATTATATTCGAAAACATTTTCAAGAATAAAATCCCTGTTCAAAACAAAATTCGGTTTCATTAAAAATATATGTAAAAGATCAAACTCTTTAGGACGTAAAATTATTTCTTTTTTATTCAACACAACGGTTCTTGAATCCAAATTCATAACAAGCCCGTCACATTCCATGACATTAGACTCGTCTTTACGCCTCACGCGCCTTAAAAGAGATGCAACTCTGGCTACAAATTCTTTATTACTGAAAGGCTTTGTTATATAATCGTCCGCGCCGACGCCCAAGCCTATCACTTTATCTGTTTCCGAAGACTCTACCGTAAGCATTATAATTGGGAGATTTCTTGTTTCAGGAGTTTCTCTGAGCAGCCTGCAAAGCTCTATTCCGCCGATTTCGGGCATTTTCACATCAAGAATTGCAAGATCGGGAAGAGATTTTAAAATCCTTTTATATCCCTCATTGGTATCATGACAAGTTATAACTTTATAGTTTTCGTTTTCCAAAACATCTTTGACAAGACTTCTGATATTTTCATCGTCATCCACAATAACTATTTTGCTTTCTATCATGACCCCTCTCTTTAACGGCATCATAACAATTTATAATCTGCAACTATAATTATATCTATTTTTTAGAATTTTTTAAATACCGGTAAAACAAATTTAAAAGAACTTCCGGCTCCCTGCTCCCCTTCCGCCCATATACGTCCGTGATGAAGTCTTATTATTTCGTAAACTATTGAAAGACCAAGACCTGTCCCTTTAGGTTTATTAAATTCATCATCTTTTACCTGATAAAATTTTTCAAAAACTTTTTCAGCGTCAGTTTTAGAGAGCCCTACGCCGGAATCAGAAATCTGAACCTCAATAAAATCATTTCCGTAAGATGGTGAAACAAGAGAGCTTATTGTTATAGTATCGTTCTCTTTTGTAAATTTAAAAGCATTACCCAGAATGTTTGTTATAACCTGCTTTATTTTTTCCGGATCCGCATAAACAGTCGGAAGATTCGGCGCAATATTAAGTTTTAAGACTTTATTTTGGGCAACAGCCAAAGACTCAAACAAAACGGCTATTTCCCTTATTACTGTTTCAAGAGAAATTTCGCTGGCTTTCATTTCATATTTTCCGGCTCTCATTTTTGCCAAATCTAAAATGTTGTTTATAAAGTTAGTAAGACGAATGGAAGCATCTTTGATAATTTTAAGCCCTCTGAGCTGCTGTTCCGGAGGAGATTTTTTATTTATTCCTTCTATAAGCAAATCGCAATAACCGTCTATTGCCGCAAGAGGAGATCTTAATTCATGTGAAACACTCGAAACAAAGGTATCTTTTAAAGTATCGGCATCTTTGACTTTATCAACCATTTCGTCAAACACGTGAGCAAGCACTCCTATTTCATCGCTGCGGTTTATTCCGGTTTTAACATCCATATTTCCTTCGCCTATCTGTTTCGCGGCTTCGGCAAGCTGCTTAACCGGCTTTATTAAACGCACTGCCATAAAATTCGCGCCCAAAATACCAAAAATAAAGGCAATAAACGCGGCAATTTGGATTTGTCTGGAAATAAGAGAAATACCTTCGTCTATTTTTTGATACTTATAATCCTGAGAGAAACCGACAATGATTGTCCCTAGATATTTATCCCCGTAAAGAATCGGAGACGCATATTCATATATCTGTTCACCCATTAGGGATTCATATTCTTCGGTTCTTGAAGAAAAAGCATTTGTCATTCTTCCTGCATAAGCGGAAGCCACATTTTTGTCATCGCGGGAAACAAAAACCTGACGGTAACCCGACACATAAGACGCATAAACTATAGAAGGCTTATAAATTGTTACTATGGAATTAAGGATGTTGTTTATATATTGCTCTTCGTTAGCTTTCAAAGCTGTTTCAGCTGTATGAAAAAAAAGTTTAAACGATGTGTCGCGGTTTTCCTGAAACTGTTCGGTTAAAAAATCTTTCTGGGCTGAAAAAATTATATAAGACACAAGAAAGATAACAAATAAAAGAAGGATTGAGACAGAAAGAGTGAACTTAAGTCTTAAGTTCATATTAAACCTTATTATAAGATTTGGATGGAAAAATTTAATCTGCCGGACAAATAAATGTCCGGCAGATTATTTTAAATTACAAAATTATTCTTTCGGCTCAAGAGAAATTACAACGCCTGAACCAAATTTTGCGGAAACAAAATTATAAAGCCATGCTACAACAAGAGCTCCTACCGTCATTATAACGGTATAGAGAACCAAGAAAATAACCCATGACAAAAGTCTGGGGAAGAAACCAAGACCTGCTGCCAAATCGGTCGGGAAAATGAAAAATGTGAAAAGACCGATAAGCGCTCCCAAAATTAAAAACACTATGGAGAACACCTTAACAACTGAAACAATCTGTACCGTCTTTACATCGTAAAGAGACATGTGAAACCTCCTGTTTTTTAACTTCTTTTTTATTTTACGTCTGTTGTGATTATAACAGAGATATTTTTTATTGTCAATAACTTTTTAAAAAACATCAATTAATTATTTCGCGTATTCTTTTTTCATCTCTTCCAAAGATTTAGGAGCATAATCTTTCGCGTGTCCAGCTGTACCGAAATCTTTCATTTTTGAAACGATAAGATTTTTCAAAGCTGTTCTCGCAGGAGCTAAATAATCTCTCGGGTCAAATTTTTCAGGAGTTTCTGCAAAAACTTTTCTTATGGCAGCGGTAATCGCAAGTCTGCCGTCAGTATCAACATTAATTTTCTGCACTCCGAGTTTTATTGCTTCCTGAAGATTTGACATCGGAACCCCGGTTGCTCCCGGCATTTTACCGCCGTATTTATTTACTTCGTCTATAAGTTCTTTCGGAACCGAAGACGCTCCGTGAAGAACTATCGGAATACTTATAAGAGATCTGATTTCTTTTAAAACGTCAAACTCAAGATTTGCCGAACCTTTAAATTTGTACGCTCCGTGCGAAGTTCCTATGGCGATAGCCAAAGAATCCACGCCGGTTTCTTCCACAAATTGTTTCGCTTCTTTCGGGTCGGTTAAATGAATTTGATCCGCGCCGTGACCGTCTTCAATACCGCCGAGAGTACCGATTTCCGCTTCAACAGAAACCCCTCTCGCATGGGCATATTCTACTACAGATTTTGTAACTTTTACGTTATAAGCATAGTCGGAAGGTGTTTTGCCGTCTTCCAGCAACGAACCGTCAATCATGACAGACGAAAATCCGAGATTTATAGCTTGTATCGCCGATTCTAAAGAATTGCCGTGGTCTAAATGCATGGCAACCGGAATGTCGGGATTTTCTATAACCGCGGCTTTCATCAAATATCCTAAATAAGTGAAATTTGAATATTTCAAAGCGCCTCTTGACGCCTGAATTATTACGGGCGACTGCGTTTCTTTCGCAGCTTCCATGATAGCCTGAATCTGCTCCATATTGTTGACGTTATACGCGCCTACGCCGTAACCTTTCTTTTGCGCTTCTTCCAAAATCTGTTTCGCCGATACTAAAGCCATTTTACATCCTCCTTTTTAAATACAACAACTTTTTATTTTTTTGCTTTTAACTTTTTCTTTGCCGACGGCTTACTTTTCTCTTTCATCGGAGCTTCAAACACTCCCATGTTCCTGAACTTCAAATATCTGTCTTCAACTATTTCTTTTTCGCTCATGGCGCCGTATTCGCTAAGATATTTTGCTAAAACGGCTTTTATATTTTCCGCGGTTTTTTCCGGATCTAAATGCGCGCCGCCCAAAGGCTCTTTTATAATTTCGTCTATAACTTTTAAACCAAGCAAATCCTTAGCTGTAATCTTCATTGCTTCCGCCGCTTCTTTTGCTTTAGAACCGTCTCTGAAAAGTATCGCCGCGCAGCCTTCAGGAGAAATAACGGAATAATACGAATTTTCAAGCATCAGTACTTTATTTGAAACGCCTATACCCAAAGCCCCGCCTGAACCGCCCTCGCCAATCACAATGCTTAAAACAGGAACTTTCAAATCAGACATATCTCTTAAATTTCTGGCAATGGCTTCGGCTTGTCCTCTTTCTTCGGCGGCTATTCCTGGGTATGCTCCCGATGTGTCTATAAAGGTTATAATAGGTCTGTTAAATTTTTCGGCAAGTTTCATTACGCGCATAGCTTTACGGTAGCCTTCAGGATGCGCCATTCCGAAATTTCTGTCCATATTTTCCTGAAGAGTTCTGCCTTTTTGATGTCCTATAACCGCGACCGGACTGCCGTTTATGGATGCAATACCGCACAAAAGCGCCTGATCGTCTCCGAAAACTCTGTCTCCGTGAAGCTCGGTAAAGTCTTCAAAAATAAAATTTATATAATCCGCGGAATAAGGTCTTGACGGATGCCTTGCGATCTGTATTCTCTGCCAAGGAGTGAGAGAACCGTATATTTGCTGTCTCAATTCATCTTTTTTCTTTTCCAGTTTTTCTATCTGCTGGGACAAATCCACGTTTTCTTTTTCAGAAGACGATTTCAAATTCTCAATTTTTTTGTTTATATCGATTATCGGCTGCTCAAAATCAAAAGATGTTTCCATTTAATTCCTCTTAAACACAATTAATAGTTATGTTTTTTTAAAATTTTCCCGTATAGCTTATTTTAAAAACTCTTTCATTGGGAATTTTGCCCAGTGTTTCTTTACCCCAGCAATCTCTAACCATAAAATCTAAATCTATGCTGTCCGTCAAAGCGTAACGGATACCTAAATTAAGCCTTGCATCGGGCAAATAATTTATATTGTCATACTCCGCCATAAAAAAAAGAACTTCCTGGTACATAGGTATAACCGCGTTTACAAAACCAAAAACACGGGATTCGGAAAAATCATTCATATTAAGCCCGGCGTCAATCATCAAACCCTGAAAAAACAGTTCTCTGCCGACAACCACGTAAATTCCTCTTCCTTTTTGCATATAGTCGCCGTCATAATTTGGAATATAAAAATAGCCCTGACCGTCATAACCTACTGCTATGCCGGGCCATGTCATATTGCCGTCATACAGTCTTACTTTTACGGCTAAAGCGGGAACTGCCGCCTGCATTTGATCATTGCCTATGAAATTGTCAACTTCCCACGAAACGCCGATATTTAAATTTTTCAAAACGCCGAAATTCAGTTTTGTCTGAACGCTGCCTGCGCTAAACATCCTGAAATCCGCGCCATATGAACCGTAATTCAATATATTGATTGTGGGTGTGTCCATAACATAAAGCCTGCCGGGAGCGCAATATCCTGAACATGCAAAAAACATAACAACCGCTAAAGAAAGCACTATCTTTTTTGTCAACTTTTTCTCCTGTCTGTCACTTTATTATATGTGTTCCCAAAAATAAACCCTGAAGCACATTCAGGGACATAACTTATATATTGTATAAATTTTGGATTTTCAAGTCAATTATGATTTCAGAAAATCATTTATTTTTCAATCAGTTTTCAATAATAGTAATTAAATGCGGCGAAGCATAAATAGCCGCCGGAGTCACAAGTTCTTCATATAAAGGAACATTGTTTCCGTAAATTTCTTTAATTTTGCTTTTTATCGTTTCATTGCTCAAATTAAAATCCGCAAGTGTTTGCAAAGGGCTGAGTTCAATGTTTAAGGCTCTTTCAAAAACCTTCCACACAAGTTCGGATGGATAAAAAGCTTTATCAGACCATTCATACTTTGAATCGAAAGGTCTTCCTAAAAATTCTTTTATAAGTTCATCTATTTTAGCAATTGCTTCTTTTGTCATAATGGTTTCTTCTTCTTTCAGCCTTTTAAGAACAAAATGATTGTTTTCTCCTTCCTTAACCCAAGAATTAAAAGGAATAAGCTCAACCGGCTGTGAAGCCTCAAAAACATACCACTTGCCGCCACGCGTATACAAAATTCCTACATTATTATATTTGGAGTTTGAAAGAATTACCGTAAAATCGGAAGCTCTGGCTTTTCTGTTTTGAAATACGATATCGCCTTCTTTAAACAAAGATTTATCTATCTCTTTGCTGCCGCAGGAAACAAAAGATAAAAGCAAAATAAAAACCGGTAATATCTTTAGAATTTTAAAGCCCATTTATTTTCCTTTCATCAATAATTTTAACAATTTCTCCGGCAACCTGACCCGGCGTTTTGCCGTCAGTATCAATTGAATAATCACAGTTTCTATAAGCATTTTCACGTTCTTTCATAAGCTTTTCTATTTCGGACAAAGGATTTTTATTGTTTAATAAAGGTCTGGATGAACAATCTTTAATTCTTTCACAAACATATTTCGCCGAAACATTAAGGTTTATTATTATCCCTTTTTTTCTTAAAAATTCAATATTTTTAGGATTTAAAACTGCACCGCCGCCGCATGAAATCACCGTATTATCTTTTTCTGAAACAGCTTCAACAGCTTCAGACTCCATCTGCCTGAAAACATGCTCGCCATGTTTCGCAAAAATCTCAGCTATAGAAAGTTCCGCGCTGTCTTCTATAAGTTTGTCCGTATCGGCAAACTCAAAATTCAGCTGTTTTGCCAACTCTTTTCCTGTTACGGACTTTCCGCTTCCCATAAAACCGGTTAACACTATGTTCATAAATAAATCCGAAAGAGAGATGATGGGATGATGAGAAGGTGGGAAGTTGAGTAAAAACAAAGACCAAGTCGCTGCTCAACCTCTCAACATCTCCTCTTCTCATCTTCTAAATATTTTTTAATCTCTTAATATATGTTTCGTAACTTTTCTTCATATCTTCAACGCAGTCCCCGCCGAATTTTTCTTTTAGCGCTTTTGCAATTTCTATGGCAACCGCTGCTTCCGCGACTACTCCCGCGGCAGGCACGGCGCATACGTCGCTGCGGACCGCTTCGGCTTTCACAGGATTTTTCGTAGCCAGATTTACCGAACGAAGCGGTTTTGAAAGAGACGGAATTGCTTTCATAGTGCAGGTAATTTCGACAGGCTCGCCGTTTGACATCCCACCTTCTATTCCGCCGGCTCTGTTTGTATTTCTATAAAATCCTTTATCATTTTTATAAAAAATTTCGTCATGCGACTCGGAACCGAACAAAGAAGCAAGCTTTGTTCCGCTGCCGATTTCAACTGCTTTAATTGACTGAATAGACATTAAGCTCTGCGAAAGTTTTCCGTCAAGTTTTAAATCCCATTGGGTATGGCTGCCAAGCCCCGGAGGAAGATTTTGCACAACAACCGTAAATTTTCCGCCCAAAGTATCGCCTTTTGAAGCGGCGCTTTTTATAAGCTGCACCATTTTTTTACTTGCCGCAGCGTCAGGGCAGCGTACATAAGACATTTCCGTATCATGCCAAATTTTATCTTTGGAAATTTTGCTGACATTCGCGGAAACATTTCCTATCTGTGTAGTATATGACAAAATATTTATACCGAATTCTTTTAAAAGTTCTTTACAAACCGCGCCTGCAGCCACTCTTGCAGCGGTTTCTCTTGCTGACGCTCTTTCCAAAATATCCCTGAAATCCGCAACGCCGTATTTCATAAGTCCCGCCAAGTCTGCATGACCGGGTCTGGGTTTTTCTAAAATTTTACCGTCTAAATCAACTGAAACTGGCGACATTACGCCTTTCCAGTTTTCCCAGTCTTTGTTTTCAATAAACAAAGCGATGGGAGAACCCAGCGTTCTTGCATGACGCATACCGGACATAATCCAAGCGGTATCGGTTTCAATTTTCATTCTTAAACCCCTGCCGAAACCTTTTTGACGCCTTGCAAGCTCAACATCTATATCTTCAGAATTAACTGTAAGACCCGCGGGAATCCCCTCAAGTATAACTACAAGACCTCTCCCGTGCGATTCTCCGGCTGTTGTAAACCTTATCATTTAACATCCTGCCTTTTTAAATTTAATGTCTATATTATATTTTATTTTTAGCCTTTATTCAAAATTGAAAAAGCAAATTGCACTTACTTTCTTTTATCATTCTGGGCATAATGACGGCAAAAAGCAACGGCAACAGCAATTTGCTTCTTGCCGCCGCCGTTTCAGTTATGTTGTCATTGCGGGCACCGACCCGCAATCTATTCCTTGGATACTTCACTTCGTTCAGTATGACGGACAAAGACTAACTTGGATTCCGTTTTTCAACGGAATGACAGACAAAAACTTTGTTATTTGCCGTTGATTCGTAATTCGTAACCCTCACCTCTATCCTCTCCCTAGTCAGGGAGAGGGCAGGGTGAGGGTGTGCCGTTATTCTACTACTATCTCCACTCTTCTGTTTTGCGCTCTGCCTTCTTCTGACTCGTTCGTTGCTATAGGTCTGGTTTTCCCGTGTCCTATCTTCTCCATCTTTTCAGCGTCTATTCCCAATCTTACCAATTCTTCAAATACCGTATTCGCTCTCCTCAGTGATAACGCTTCATTATACTCCAATGTTCCTATATCATCCGTATGCCCCTCTACTGTTATTCTGTTATGTTCCGTTCCTCTTAACACTCTTGCCAATCCAGCCACAGCTTTTACTCCCTCAGGCGTTAATTCATATTTGTCAAAATCAAACAACACTGTATTTAATCTGTATACTTTCGCTTTCGGCTTGTCTTTTACTTCTACTACCTCTATTCCTCCGCTTTTTTCCTGCTCTTTAAACGCCTCTATTTCTTCTTTGGCTTTTTTATTCGCCTCTTCCATTTCTTTCGCTAATCTTTTTGCTTCACCTTTGTCTTTATTTGAACTTTGTTCTTTGTTATTTGTTCTTTCTTTTGAAGTCTTTCCAAATCTGTATCCTATTCCCGTTTCCCCGACTACCTGCCAAAATCTATCCGCTTTCTCATACGAACCCATCGCAAATACTTCCAATCCTTTCCATATATCTGCGCTAAATCCTAGTTCTGCTTTTCCTGATAATAAATTGTTTCCTGCTCCAAATATCTTCATATCTTCATTTATGTTGTTTAATCTCGCTGTAAATGTCCCTTTGCTTCCCCTCAAATTATATCTCGCCCCGATTTCTCCGTACCATCTCAATATTCCTGCTTCTTTTTCTGCTCTTATTCCTGCCACCGCGTTCAGTATCTCAAACTGATTGTCTTTTACCGTAAGTACCGCTGCCGCATTATCTAACCCTTTTTCCCTGAATCCGCTTGTCTTTATAAAACTTCCGTCCAATCCCGCAAACGGACTTATGTTTGCTATTTTGCTTTCCAATATCTTGTAAAATGCTTCCACATTCGCGTTTATGTTCCACCCGTCATATTCGCTCTCAGTTCTTGACTGCAGCAGCAGTTGCTGCCTTTTTCCCTGATACTGCTGATAGCCTCCGCTTAGTTCTCCTCTTATTGTCCATTTGTCTTTGAAACTTCCTGCGTATAATCCGCCTCTGTAGTCATTTATGTCTACCACGTCATTCCACTGATGTGTATCATGCTGACCTATGCTTCCGTAATAACCCATCATAAAGCTGCTGTTTTCACTGTATTTCTCTAATCCCAATATCAAATAACCGTTTCTCGCTTTGAAATCATAGCTGTTGCTGTCTTCTTGCATTTTCTTTTGCGAACCGTATATTCCTGCCCACAGATTATAACCCTCATACCCGCTTTCTCTTCTGTCCAGTATTCTGTGATATGCCTGTCTCATCTGGTGTCCGCTCATTAGCAACGCATTCGCATATATGCTTCCTGCCATTTCGTTCAATACTCTTATTCTTCCTGCTGTATCTAACGGGTCCATTGTCCCTATTATCTTTGACAAATTGTTTATCTCGTCCGGATTTCCTCCTGATGTTATATTGTCTATTATTCTTGATACTTCCCTGTTATTATGTCCGCCTCCGGGTATATTTACATAGTCCGTATCTACTCCCGCTAGTTTTAAATACACATTGTTCGCGTCCGTACTTATCAATATGTCTATTGACGGGTACAATGTTTTAAGTCCGCTGTATATTCCCTCTACTCCCCCGGTTGTCTGTAATACAGGGTATATCAAATATATGTCAAATCCCTGTCTTAAATCCAAATCTATCAAACTTCCGTCGTTTATTACCGCTGTGCCGTTTACCTGCAGCTTATCATTTATCGGCATATAACCTTCGTGCAGTCTTAACGCAAATATTCCATTTTCCGTATAATTTCCGTTTATTGTCATTGTCCCAAACATTGTATCAGGATTGCTGCTTACATAGCCGGGACTTATTATTCCGTTGTTTGTCACACTTCCTGTTATTGTTCCGTTTCCGCTTAGCACACCTTGTGTGCCTACTGTGAGATTTGAAGATATAAAGTTGTTTGTTAATACTTCCAGTTCACCGCTGTTTATCAGCGTATTTGATACGCTTGCTCCTGACATTCCTGTCATTATTATCTTTCCAAGTCCGTTTTTCTCTAGATTACCCAATCCCCCGCCTATCTGTCCTGTCAGCGTTACTACTGTCATACTGCTGTCGCTTATATCTAAATCTATTGTCGAACCGCTTGTCAACGCATACATATTATTTGTTAATGTCGCGCTTTTTGTTATGTTAAGCGTACCGTTGTCAAATATTATATTGCCTAATCCTGTCGCATAACCGGTTCTTACTATTCCGTCAAATATGTTCAATACTCCGTTTATCGCGTTTATATTACTGTCTAACTCTAATATACCCTGTCCTGTTTTCGTTATCACATTACTGTTGCTTCCCAGTGACACTATCGCATCCTCAACTGTCATTGTTATATCGTCCGCTATGTCTAAATTTAACCGTGAATACTGCTCCAGATAAAATACATTTGATGTTAAACCGGGACCCGCTTTGTTTCCGCTTGTTACAGTGTCCTCTGTCTGCGTTATATTAAGCTCCGCGTTATTGCCGAGTACTCCTTCCATATATACTGCTCCGCCCAATCCGTTTACAGCCTTATTGTTATTAAATACCGCGTTGCTTGCGTTTACCGTTGTCCCAAATCCTATATACATCGCTCCGCCGTTTTGCAATGCCGTGTTTGATTCAAAATCCGCTGACTGCATAAACGTCACGCTTGAGTTTTCCAGAAACAATGCTCCACCGTTTAATGTTGCCTGATTGTTTGTAAATGCTGTCTCTCCCGCAAAGTTTATTGTTACAGGGTCGGCGTCAGCGTATATTGCTCCCCCGTGTCCGTTCATCGCTCTATTGCCCGTAAACGTTACGTCCGAAAAT